>JAKQCM010000371.1 GCA_029559155.1 Chloroflexota bacterium | reverse complement strand
TAAGTTGTCGCGGTGGGCGCTGATTCGCCAATGGATCCAGCGATATGGGTCGCCCGGGTGATAATCGCGCACGCTGGCGGCGTTGATGGTGGCTTGCAACGTGCGTTCGCGGGCATGGGATCGGCCGCTGCTTTGACCGGATGGCAGGGGAATGGGCAGTGTGCTGTGAATGGGTGGGTGAATGATGATTTCGTTGGCGGCGGGGTAAGTTCGCGTAGCCAAAAATATACCAAATGGATCGCCAGTCCGCAGCGCCCAGGGCCCCAGGCGAAATTGCCCGCGCCGGGCGCAAATAGCCGATTGCCGCCAGCGAATGGCGTTGCTGCCGTTCAGGCTTTGCACGATGGCCGGGTTGTAGCTAGGCACATTGGAGTCGTCTTCGATTTCCACCCAGAGGGCAGGGAGCAGACTGGTGTTGATCAGTTCAAATTGTTCGCTGAGCCGGTCGCCGACAGATACCCAGCCGTAGCGAAGTTTGCGGTTGGCGTGCAGGCCTTTGGCCAGGGTGTAGGTCCAGGCATAAGCGATCAGCAGCATGCCGCCAAAGCCAACCAACAAGGTGTTCCAAACGCGGTCTGGCAGGAAAACGGCCGTCGCCAGCAGCACACCCAGCCATACCACCGGTAGACGCAGCCGTAATTGCAGGGTCAATTCACTTGCCTCTACATCTGGTGACGGCGACACGTTGGTTTTGGCTCGCATGGCTGAATTTTGCCACAAACCCGGCAAATTTGCGATTGGCTTTCCGCGCACGGCCGTGTCGCGTCTGCGGCTCATACGCCATTTTGCCCGAACCAGCGGCCATAAATTTGTAGAGGTTGGGCGTTCCGCTTCGGGGCGGGTGTGTTAGAATTGACCTGTTTGGGTGAGTAACGGCCGTTTTATCAGGATTCATGCCTATGAAAAATAATCAACCAGCCTTGCTTGCTTTAGAAGATGGCAGTTTGTGGCCCGGGCTTGGCTTTGGCGCAGCCGGCGACACAACTGGCGAGATCGTGTTTAATACCAGCCTCTCCGGCTACCAGGAAATCCTCACCGACCCCTCTTACCATGGCCAGATCATCACCATGACCATGCCCCACATCGGCAATGTCGGCTGCAACCCGGAGGATGACGAGAGCGACCGTGTGTGGGCAGCCGGATTGGTGGTGCGCAGCGCCAGCCCCATGGTCAGTAATTGGCGTTCGCGGCAGAGTTTGCCGGATTACCTGGCTGAACGGGGCGTCGTGGCCATCACCGATGTGGATACCCGCGCGTTGGTGCGCCATATTCGCACGCATGGCGCGATGCGCGCCGCTCTTTCTACCATTGATCCGGACCCGGCGCGTTTGTTGGCGCTGGCGCGATCTGCCCGCGACATGAATGGCCTGGACCTGGCCCGCGAAGTTTCCTGCACCGAACCGTACCGCTGGACCGAGGCCGCCAATTGGTGGTCGGCGGATGGGCAATGGGGCAATGGTCAACCGTCAATTGCCAATGGCCAATCTGTAGTTTCCAACCGCCAGTTTCATGTGGTGGCGTATGATTTTGGCATCAAGCGCAACATCCTTCGCTTGCTGGCCGCCTATGGCTGCCGAATCACGGTGGTCCCGGCGACGACGACGGCCGTTGAAGCCCTGGCGCTGGAACCGGACGGCATTTTTCTCTCAAACGGCCCGGGTGATCCGGCGGCGGTGACTTATGCAGTAACGGCCGTGCGCGACCTTTTAGGCCAGAAACCGATTTTTGGCATCTGTCTGGGACATCAAATTTTGGGTCTGGCGCTGGGCGCGCAAACTTACAAGCTCAAATTCGGCCATCGCGGCGGCAACCAGCCGGTGCAAGTTGGCGAAAGCGGCGCTGTACAAATTTCCAGTCACAATCATGGCTTCGCCGTGGATGCGGCCACCCTGCCATCCGGCGTTACCGCCTCTCACATCAACCTCAACGACCACTGCTGCGAAGGGCTGGCCGCGCCCGATTACCAGGCCTTCTCCGTCCAGTACCATCCGGAAAGCTCCCCCGGCCCCCACGACTCCGACGAGTTATTCCGCCGATTTGTGGCGCTGATGGGGATGTGTGGGTGAGGTTGGTTGGTGAATTAGTTTGCTAGCTAAAAACAAACCAACCAACTAACCAACTATCCAACCAACTACCGACCATTGCAACAAAAGGATCAATGATGGGAATTTTTGATTGGTTATTCGGGGCCAAAGTGCCCCAAATCACAGTACAGGAAGCGCACCAGCGCTTACAGAATGAGAAAAACTTGGTCATTGTCGATGTACGTCAGCCGGCCGAAACCCAATCAGGTGTGGTTCCGGGGGCGGTGCTGATTCCGCTCACCGAACTTGGACGGCGCCTGGACGAGCTGCCGCGCGACAAGCCTATCCTGACCATCTGCGCTTCCAGCCACCGCAGCCCGATGGCTGCCCGCCGGCTGGCAAAGGCCGGTTACACCGTTACAGACGTGGCCGGCGGCATGGGCGCCTGGGCGCGGGCAGGGCTGCCGGTGCAGAAGAGAGGCTAGAGATTGGAGACTGGGAGGCGCTAGTCTCCAGTCTCCAGTTTTTAATCTCCCCAAGCTTCCTAATAAATATGCCAAAACGAACTGACATTTCGACGATTCTTATCCTCGGCTCCGGCCCGATTGTGATTGGGCAGGCGTGCGAGTTTGACTATTCCGGCGTGCAGGCATGCAAGGCGCTGCGCCGCGAGGGATACCGCGTGGTGTTGGTTAATTCCAACCCGGCGACCATCATGACCGATCCGGACCTGGCCGACGCGACCTATGTTGAACCGCTGACCGTGGACCTGGTAGAAAAGGTGATTGCCGCGGAACGGCCGTCAGCCATTCTACCCACCGTCGGCGGACAAACGGCGTTGAATCTGGCTGTGGAATTGGCCGAAAGCGGCGTGCTGGCCAGGTACGGCGTTCAGCTCATCGGCGCGGATTTGCAGGCCATTCGCGTGGCAGAAGATCGATCGCGTTTTAAGCAGGCGATGGAGGCGGCGGGCGTACCGGTTCCGGTCAGCTTTTTTGTGTATTCATTGGAAGAAGCCCAAACGGCCGTTACCCAAATCGGCTATCCGGTTCTGATTCGCGCCTCTTTTACCATGGGCGGGGCAGGTGGCGGGGTGGCCTACACGCCGGATGAATTTACGGCCGTCGTGGAACACGGCCTGCGCGCCAGCCCGGTGGGCGAGGTGCTGATCGAACGCTCGCTGCTGGGCTGGAAAGAGTACGAACTGGAAGTGATGCGTGACCGCGCCGACAACTTTGTCGTGGTTTGTTCTATCGAGAACATCGACCCGATGGGCGTGCATACTGGCGACAGCATCACGGTAGCCCCGGCGATGACCCTGACGGACAAGGAGTACCAATATCTGCGCGATCTGGCCAAACGCGTGATGACGGCCGTAGGCGTAGAAACCGGCGGCAGCAATGTGCAGTTTGCCGTCAACCCGGCCACCGGCGACGTGATCGTCATCGAAATGAACCCGCGCGTTTCCCGCTCGTCGGCGCTGGCCAGCAAAGCCACCGGTTTTCCCATCGCCAAAATTGCCGCGCTGCTGGCGGTGGGATATACGCTGGATGAAATCCCCAACGACATCACCCGCGTCACTCCGGCCAGTTTCGAGCCGAGCATAGATTATGTGGTCGTCAAGATTCCGCGCTGGAATTTTGAGAAATTCCCCGGCGCGAACGCCACTCTGGGGCCGCAAATGAAAAGCGTGGGCGAGGTGATGGCCATCGGCCGCACCTTCCCGGAAGCTTTGAACAAGGCGGTGCGCGGGCTGGACATTGGGCTGCTGGGGTTTAGTCGCTTGCTGGCAAAAGGGCGGGAAACGGCCGTGCCCGCCAACGCCGCCGGCTGGCAGGCCGCTCTCCACGTCCCCACCGCCCAGCGCCTTTCTCTGGTCGCCGAGGCGATGGTTAACGGCCTGGCCGATGCTGAAATCGGGGAAGCCACCGGTTTCGACCCCTGGTTTTTGGCCCAAATGCGCGAGATTTTGCACCTGGAGGAGGAGATTAGAGACCGCAGGGCAGAGACTCAGGCCGACCAGTCACCACTTACCCATCTCCAACCTTCCCTGCTGCGGCGCGCCAAGCGGCTGGGTGTATCCGACGCCATGATTGCCGCGGCCTGGGGCGCCACCGAGGCCGCAGTGCGGCGGCGGCGGCAAGAAGTGGGGGTTGTGCCGGGGTATTATCGCGTGGATACGTGCGCCGCAGAGTTTGCCGCCCACACGCCGTACCTGTATTCAACCTACGAACAGGGTTGTGAAGCGCGACCGACCGACCGGACGAAGGTGATGATTTTGGGCGGCGGGCCAAACCGCATTGGCCAGGGCATTGAGTTTGATTACTGCTGTGTGCAGGCGTGCTGGGCGCTGCGTGAACTGGGGTTGGAAACCATCATGGTCAATTGCAACCCGGAAACGGTGAGTACCGATTATGACACCGCCGACCGGCTCTATTTTGAGCCGCTAACGCTGGAGGATGTGCTGAATGTGGTGGAATTGGAACGGCCGTCAGGCATCATTGTGCAGTTTGGCGGGCAGACGCCCATCAACCTGACCGCCGGTCTACACGCCGCCGGGGTTCCGATTTGGGGCACGCCGCCGGAAGCCATTGACCTGGCCGAAGATCGCGGACGGTTTGGCGCGCTGCTGCAATCGCTGGACATTGATCACCCGCAGTGGGGGTTGGCCAATTCGCTGGCTGAGGCGCGGACAGTGGTGGAGCGGATTGGCTACCCGGTGTTGGTACGGCCGTCTTTCGTCCTCGGTGGCCGTGCCATGGCCATTGCCTACGACGACGACTCGCTGCTGCATTTTTTGCAAGAGGCGGCGCTGGTTTCGCCAGGGAATCCGGTGTTGATCGACCAATTCATCGAAGACGCCTTTGAAGTGGATGTGGACGCTGTCGCCGACAGCGAACGCGTGGTCCTTGCCGGGGTTATGCAGCACATCGAAGAGGCCGGCGTCCATTCCGGCGACAGCGCCTGCGTGCTGCCGCCCTACAAAATCAGCCTTTACCACCTGAGCATCATCCGCGATTACACTGAAAAGCTGGGCAAAGCGCTGGGCGTGCGCGGCCTGATGAATGTCCAGTACGCCATTAAGGATGACGTGGTGTACGTGATTGAGGTGAATCCCCGCGCCAGCCGCACCGTGCCTTTTGTGAGTAAGGCGACCGGCGTGCCGGTGGCGAAAATTGCCGCGCAGGTGCAGGCGGGTAAATCGCTGGCGGAATTGGGCTTTACCAAAACGCCGGAGGTGGATGGCTTCTTTGTGAAAGAGGCTGTGCTGCCGTTCGATAAACTGCCAGGGGCGGATACGCGGCTCAGTCCGGAGATGCGCAGCACCGGCGAGGTGATGGGGCACGCGGCTCATTTTGCCCATGC
This sequence comes from Chloroflexota bacterium, assembly GCA_029559155.1. Classification (GTDB taxonomy): domain Bacteria; phylum Chloroflexota; class Anaerolineae; order Promineifilales; family Promineifilaceae; genus Leptovillus. Next base: position 2,888 of record JAKQCM010000371.1, on the reverse strand, counting down.
GTTTGCCAAGGCTCAGTTGGCCGCAGGCAACCATTTGCCTTCCAGCGGCGGCGTGTTGATTACTGTGAACGATTTTGACAAATCGGCGGCGTTAAAGATTGGGCGGGATTTGCACCGGATGGGATTTTTATTGTATGCGACAAGCGGCACGGCCGTTGCTCTGCAAAAAGTGGGCCTGCCCGTCGTTGTGGTGGAAAAAGCGTTCCAGCCTGGGCGAACGACCGTGGATGTCATCACCAATGGCGACGTCAACCTGATTATCAACACGCCATTAGGCCAGCAGGCGTATGCCGACCAGCAGGCGATGTATTCGGCGGCCATCCGGCATCATGTGCCGCTTATGACCACACTATCGGCGGCGCAGGCGGCGGTGAATGGCATTAAGGCGCTGCGCGAAAAAGGGCTGACGGTGCGCAGCCTGCAAGATCACCATGCGTTGAGGTAGATCGGTTAATGATGGGGCTTGATTTTGGACTTTGGGATTGGGTGGGGGAATGATTCGTCATGCGTGATTCGTGATAAGAAAGGTCACGCATTACGCATCACGAATCACCAGACCTGCTTGACTCTAAACCCATCAATCTGCAGGTGGAGGAGCAGTTTTTGTGCGCACCACCAGGACGGAACAAGGCGCTTTTTCGACGATGTGGGGCGTGATGCTGCCGACAAGCAAATCGTTCCAGAAGTTGCTGCCGGCTCTGGCGCCTACAACCACCAGATCGTAATCCCCTTCCAGAGCTTCCAGAGCGATTTCGTCGGCGACCACGCCGCGGCGCATTTTTAGTTCGCCGGTAACGCCCTGGTCGGTAACGTAGGCGGCGGCCCAGGCGAGTTGTTGGGCCAGGGGAGTTTTGCTTTGGAGTAAGGCGGGGAGCGTTTCATCCATGCTCTCCAGACCGGTATACATCCCCGGTAAGGGGTCGCTGACAAAGAGGAGGTCGGCAACGGCCGTGTTCTTTTTGGCCAATTTTATACCTGCTTTCACCACCTGCCGGTCAATTTTTTGGCCCGACGTGCAAATGAGAATGCGATTGAGGGCGGCGGTTTCCTCTTTGACGATGAGTACGGTAGCTTTGGCGCGGTCAATCACTTTCTGGGTTATTTTGGGGCGGAAGCGATCGAAAAAGCCACGGACAATATGATCGCCCACCACAATCATATCGTATTTGCCTTCTTTGGTTTCGCGGATGATTTCGTTGGCCGGGGTTCCTTCGCGGATAATCAGGTCAACAGCGGGCAGGTTGAGGTTGGCTTTGGCCTGAGCGAGGGCAGTTTCGGCAGACGGCCGTGCGGCCGGATTGTCGATGACCGTGAGTAGGGTGACCGGCGATTGACCCGGGCGGGCGATGAGGCTGCCAAACAACAAAGTTGGTCGGGCGTGAGGCATTCCGCTAACACAAATCAGAATTTTCAACGGCCGTACTCCTGTATTAGTTAGAGCCAGAGCAAGAGCCAGAGAGCGGCGTGTGGCCCCGGCTTGGTGCTGATTAAAAATCGGGCATATTGCCGCCCAGCAGGCGAATGAGCACCAAAATAGCGCCAATCAACGGTAATAAAGAAAACAGCAGGCGAATGCGCGGACCGGCAAAAAAGCGCGTCGACATGGCCCCGATTTGCGCACCGATGGCTGCGCCGGTGTGCATGACCAGCGCCATCAAAATATCGACGTTGCCTTTCAGGGCGTGGGTAAGTGTGCCGTAACCGGCCGAAAACATAATTTCAAATAAATCTGTGCCGACGGCGACATGGGTGGGCACGCCAAGCACATAGATCAACATGGGCATCCGCACAAAACCGCCGCCAACGCCCAGCGCGCCGGCTAAAATGCCGGTGATAAGTCCCACGCCGATCACAATCCACAAAGAAATTTGCTCGATGCCGGAGCCGGGGAACGCGACCATCGGCCAGATGTGGATGCGGCGAACGGCGCGAGTTAGACGACCGAAGGCGACGACGTCTTTGTGGGCTGTGTGGGTAACGGCCGTTTGCCGGCTCATGCGAATGGCATTGATACTTTCCCAGGCCGTGAAGAAGCTGATCGCCAGGAGAATAACGACATATGTGATGCCGATGACCTGATCGATGTTGCCCATCACTTTGAGCATCTCAATGATCCGCGCGCCAATTTCTACGCCGGAGATTGTGCCGACAATCATGACAAAACCGAGGCGGACATCCACATGCCCCAACGTGCGATGACGTTTGGCTGCGACAATGGATTTGCCGGTCATGTGGGCCAGGTCTGTGCCGACGACAAAGTTCATCGGCACGCCAGACCAAAACATGAGTGGTCCGGCGAGGAAACCGCCCCCAACCCCAAAGAATCCACCCAAGAGACCCACCAAAAAGCCAATGCCGATGAGAAAAAATGGGTTGATGACAACGCCGCTAATTGGAAAATCCATCCGGTTAGTCTACCTTTTCCAGGCCGAGGCGCGCGATGAGAAAAGAGGTGAGCCATTCTAAGGCGACGCCCTGCACGACAATGAGCAGGAGCGAGGCTACCGCGTAGACAATGGGATGCAGGTGGAAAAGTTGGTTAAGCGGCGCGCCCAAAAAGCGCAGCGCGAGCAAGAAATAAACAACCAGCAAAACAGCGTAGATGAGAAGTTCCAAGACAAAATTGCGGACAATGTGGCGGGTTCTAGGTTTCATCGTGTTTCCTTTGCGTTTGCCAACGCAAAATTCAGCGTGATTTCAGGAGTGGCGGGTGGGATAGTGAGTAAATTTGTTTAATTGTAACCCAATTGTCAATTTGGTAACGGCCTGCTCGCGCAATTTAAATACTTGGGGCGGTTCCGCCGAGGCGTAAACGCCCCGGCTGCACAACAACGCCGGTTGAAACCGGCTGGGAATCAGTCTGCGAAAGCCCCGTTCACGGGGCGTCG
>JAKQCM010000025.1 GCA_029559155.1 Chloroflexota bacterium | reverse complement strand
ATGTACACGCCGGCGAATCTGCGCCGACGAGATGTTGAAATGGTTGCCAGCATGGTGTTAAAGTTACACAATGCCAGCATTTAAAGTATAGGAAGAAAGGGGTGGAAAATGCATTGGATAATTTTCACAAGATATGGCCGAGTTTTGTTGTAACGTGACGCGGTGCGGGATAGCCGAGCGAAATAGCGGTTGTGAACGGCCGTTCCCCGTTCATCGCTCATGGGTGGGCGAATAAACGGCCGTCTCAGCAAAAACTCACAAGAAACGGCCGTATATTTTAGAAAATCTGCAAAATTGACGCATCGCCTACAGGCCATTATGATTGAATCCATACTTTGCACATTTGCAGACTGAAGTTAATCAAATACGTTTAGAGGCCAAGACGCCTTTCCCATACCTTACACACAAACGGTATGGGGAAGGCGTTTTTTGTTTTACCCCTCGCCAACGTTCAACAAACAGTTTGTAAATAGGCACACACGGCAAAAGTTAATTTACCGAAGAAGAGGAGACAGAAGAATGAAACACCAGATACGCACAATTCGCAGATTATCAGTCATCGCGGTCATCCTTGGCATGTTTTTCATGCTAAACCGCAGAGCCTACGCTCAGGACGGTGAAGTCGTCGTTAGCGCCGTAGACACCGTCTGGGTGCTGTTTGCCGCCTTCCTGGTGTTTTTCATGCAGGCAGGCTTTGGTTTCCTGGAAGCCGGCTTCGTCCGTTCGAAAAACGTGGTCAACATCATGGCCGAAAACCTTATGGACACCACCATGACCACTGTCGGCTTCATCATCGCCGGCTTTGGCATCATGTTTGGCGCGGGTAACGGCTTTTTTGGCAAAGAATGGTTCATGCTCTCTGGCCTACCGGACGTTTACCCCGGTCTGACCATTCCAACCCTGGCCTTTTTCTTTTTCCAATTTGCTTTTTGCGCGGCCGCATCCACCATCGCCTCCGGGCTGATGGCCGAACGCACCGACTTCAAAGCCGACCTGGCCTACAGCTTCTTTGTTGGCCTGATCATCTACCCTGTGTTTGGTCATTGGGTATGGGGCGGCGGCTGGTTGGCGCAAATGGGCTACCTGGACTTTGCCGGTTCTTCCGTGGTACACATGGTTGGCGCGTACGTCGGCCTCGCCGGGACCATCATTCTGGGCAAACGCCGCGACAAGAAATTTGGGCACACCATTCGCGGCCATAACATTACCCTGGCGGCGTTGGGAACGTTCATTCTCTGGTTTGGCTGGTTTGGCTTTAACCCCGGCAGCCAGCTCTCGGCCGACCCGCAGGCTATTTCCTTAATCGTGGTCACCACCGATTTTGCGGCGACGACCGGCGCGATTGTGGCCATGTTCCTGGCTTACTTCATCACCAAAAAATGGGACGTTAGCATGGCGATGAACGGCGCGTTGGCCGGTTTGGTAGCTATCACCGCGCCTTGCGCCTTTGTCACGCCCGGCGCGGCATTGATGATTGGCGCAATTGCCGGGGCGATTGCTTACTTCGGCGTCGATTTGTTGGAACGCCTGAAGATCGATGATCCCGTTGGCGCGTTCTCGGTTCATGGCCTGGCCGGTATCTTCGGTATTTTGTCGATTGGTATCTGGGGCGTTGATGGCCTGGGTTTGCTGCACGGAGGTGGTCTTACCCAGTTAGGTGTTCAGGCTGTGGGCGTGGTGGCCTGCACGTTGTGGACGCTGCCCTTGGCTTTTGTGATGTTCTTTATCATCGACAAAGTGATTGGGCTGCGGGTTTCGGCCGAAGTGGAGGATGAAGGCATTGATATGGCCTATCATGGCATTGGCTCCTATCCTGAATTTGTGCCGGTAATTGAACCTACCGCCACGCTGAAAGGCGCCGCGTCCCCGGCCGCCGGCGATTGATTTTTTAGACCCGAATGGTTTCCTCAAACCCTTCGGGTCTCTGTTTGGATAATTTGTACGAACTGGCAGGATGTAATTGTAGCAAAAGTTAATTTGACGCCGTTCAGCAGGTTGTGTATGCTTGAACCTGGACAAAATAATAACAGTTAAAGGCCAGGACGCCTTCCGAAGCACGCTTAATCAGTTTGTGCCTTTGGGAGGCGTCCTTTTTGTTTGGTCTGAAGTGGTTGTTTGAAAAGAAAAATTTTTAAGGAGATTTGGAAATGAGTGGAAACATTACCCGATTGAATGCCATTGCTGCGATCAACGCGTATGCGCCGATGAAGCAGCAGTTGAACTTTGCGGAGACGCCAACCCGCGATTTGTTCAACTCTAACGTGTTTAGCACGGCCGTTATGAAAGACCGGCTCCCCAAAGAAGTGTACAAATCCCTGATGCGTACAATCGAGCAGGGTGAAGCGCTGGACATCACCGTCGCCGACGTGGTCGCCAATGCCATGAAAGATTGGGCCATCGAAAAAGGCGCGACGCATTACGCCCACGTCTTTTACCCGCTGACCGGCCTGACGGCCGAAAAACACGACAGCTTCCTTTCGCCCAATGGCGGCGGCAGCGCCGTGACAGAATTCTCCGGCTATCAGCTCATCCAGGGCGAGCCGGACGGCTCTAGCTTCCCGACCGGCGGCATCCGCCCCACCTTTGAGGCGCGTGGGTACACCGCCTGGGACGTAACCAGCCCGGCCTACATCTTAGAAAATCCTAACGGCACAACCTTGTGCATCCCCACAGCCTTTGTCTCCTGGACCGGCGAGGCGCTGGACAAGAAAACGCCGGTTTTGCGTTCCAACCAGGCGCTGAATGAACAAGCGCAGCGCGTTCTTCGCCTCTTTGGCGATGACGACGGCGCGATGGTTTCTTCGACGGCCGGACCGGAGCAAGAGTACTTCCTAATCGACCGGAATTTCTATTTTGCCCGTCCAGACCTGATGACCGCCGGGCGGACGCTATTTGGCGCTCCCTCGCCCAAAGGTCAGGAATTTGAGGACCATTATTTTGGCGCAATTCCGGAGCGGGTGTTGGGTTTTATGTTGGAAGCGGAACGCGAACTATATAAATTAGGTGTGCCGGTAAAGACGCGCCACAATGAAGTTGCGCCAGGGCAGTATGAAATTGCGCCGGTGTATGAAAACGCCAATGTGGCCACAGATCACCAACAAATTCTGATGACCACACTGAAGCGGGTAGCCCCGAAATATGGCATGGTTTGCCTGACTCATGAAAAACCTTTTGCCGGCGTCAATGGTTCTGGCAAGCACGTCAATTATTCTTTGGGCAGCGCCAGCGTGGGCAATTTGCTGGAGCCAGGCGATACGCCGCACGACAATGAGCGGTTCCTGGTCTTTGTGGTGGCTGTTGTACGCGCCATCAGCACCTATGCGCCCCTGCTGCGTTCGGTGGTCGCTTCGGCCGGTAACGATCATCGGTTGGGCGCGAACGAAGCGCCGCCGGCGATCATCTCGGTTTTCTTGGGCGACCAGTTGTCGGATATTTTTGCGCAAATTCGGGCGGCCGGCACGGCTACTTCCTCCAAGAAGACGGGTACCTTGACCCTGGGCGTGGATACGCTGCCTCCGCTGCCGCTGCATGCCGGCGACCGTAACCGCACCAGTCCGTTTGCGTTCACGGGGAATAAGTTTGAGTTCCGGGCTGTGGGAGCGAACCAATCGATTGCCATGCCCATCACGGTTTTGAATACGATTATTGCTGAGTCGTTGGATTATATGGCGACGCGGTTGGAGGCGGCCGAGGGTGATTTTCACACGGCCGTGCAAGCCCTTTTGAAAGAAGTATTAGACGAGCACAGCGCCGTTCTCTTCGATGGCGATGGCTACTCAGAAGCGTGGCATCGTGAAGCCGCTGCCCGTGGCCTGCCCAATCTGCGCACCACAGTAGACGCCTTGCCCGCCTTTGGCAGCCCTGAAGCCGTGGCGTTGTTTGAAAAATACAATGTTTTGTCCCATCGCGAGGTGGAAAGCCGTCTGGATGTCAAGTTGGAACAATATGTGAAGGCGGTGAACCTGGAAGCCAAATTGACCCTGGAGATGGGCCGCACCATGATCTGGCCGGCCGCCATTCGTCACCAAAGCCAATTAGCCGTGACCTGCGCCAACCTCAAGGCTGTCGGGTATGAATTCGACACTAATACCCTGGATAAAGTCACCGAACTCGTCAAACTGCTGCAAGACAGCCTGACAGACTTGGAAACGTTGATGGAGCATGAATCGGATTCGCTGCTGGCGGAAGCGGAGTATGCTTGCAGCAGCCTTGTGCCCCAAATGGGTCTCGTGCGCGGTTATGCAGATGAACTGGAAGGTCTTGTGGCCGATGATTTGTGGCCGCTGCCGACTTATCAGGAGATGCTGTTTATTAAATAGCTGTTTCCACTCACCTTAGGCAAATGCGCCCGCGCTTTGGCGAGCGTGGCGCATTTGCCGCTTTTTAGATCTTAAAATGAAGAGTGGCGGTAGAAAAGGTGATAGACGGCCGTTAACGGCCGTCCATTACCTTTTTTTGTTTATTCAATTGCCGGGGAAAGGGGAAACTGGTTCCAGATTTCTCCCTCTTTGCGCCAGTGCAGGATGGCCGGGATTTCTTCACAGAGGGTTTGGATGGGAACAAGACGGCCGATGGTAACGTAGCTGTCCTGGCCGATGGGCGTACTGGTGCGCGCTTCGCGGAAGCGTTCGCTGTTTTCGGCAAACCAGGGGCGGGTGATGCTCATCGGCAGGCAGTAGAGATCGCCGGTTTCGATGAAAACGTAAAAGAGCCAATGAGCGCGGGTGTACAGGAAACAGCCGGCGGTTTGTTTGTTGGCATTGCTGACCGTTTCCAAAAAGAAGTTGCCGGTATTGTGATAGCGGTCGCCTTTGATTTCCAGGGGAATGATGCGTAGACGGCCGTGCCCATCTACAATGCTCCACAACAAATCGACGTCGTGAGTCTGATAGGCGGGATCATCTTCGACGCTGTGAATGGCGACGGTGTAATTGGCCCAGCGGGTGTTGAGAAAATGGGTGACAAGGGAGACGGCCGTTTTGCCTACGTCGGTTGTGTAACTCATGCGGTGCTGGCGGATCGTTTTAGACAACTGCGTTATTCCTCTTCGTCGCCGCCGGCTTCCACCGTGTCCAGGTGGTCCAGCATATCTTCAATGGCTTCCCCGACCTCTTCTTCAATTTCTGTGTAATCGCACTTTTCGCAGACCCAGGTAGGCACTTCTTCCAGGCGCAATTTTTGGCCGTCTTCCATTTCAACGACGTAATCCAGGAATTCTTCGTGCATTTCACCTTTGCAGTAGGGACATTTCATGACATTCCTCGCTGTTTTGCCAGACTGTGGTTGGTTGGCTGTGAGGGGGATGATACCAGAATTTGCGCCGCGGGAAACGGGAACGGCCGTTTAAACGTAACCACCCCGACCGGCTTTTAATCACAAACCAATCGGGGTGGTCAACTTCAGTTGTTCGGCTGTTTCGTAAGCTGGCTCCCTTCCCAGAGATGGCTCCACCAACAGCCTACTTCATCAGCGTTCGGGGCCATTTTCGGAGGTAAACGGCCGTCAGACGCCGCCAACTGCGATGAAAAACAGGATCAGGCCATTTCTTTGGCGGCGGCAATCCACGTTGCCGGATCTGCCTGCCAGACCGCCAGTTTGGCCAAAGCCTTTACTTCTTCCGGTTGGGCCGCCGCCAATTTGGCAAAGGTATCAATGCCGCCATCATACAACCGCCGCGCAAACGTCGGTCCAATGCCATTGATGAGGGTGAGATCGTCTCGTTTCGGTGATGGCTTCGGCGTGACCGCCGCTGCGGTCTCCACCACTGGCGCTGCCGCTTCGGTCATTGGTTTGGTTTCTGGTTCCAGACGATGCGCCGCTTGTTTTTCTGCCTGCCCCAGCCGTTCGAAAACCAGGCTAACAAGCCCAGCCGCTAATGTGACGTAATTTTTGGGCATCACGATTTCTATCATAGTCCGTAGCTCCTTCCTGGATTTTAATTGACGCGCCTTTATGACGCACTGCATCATTATAGCACAAAACACGCGCGCTTGTGAAACAAATCACACACAAAATTCCGGAAAAGATGGCAAAAGCGCAGATTCAGCGCCGTCAATGAAAAGGACACAGATGAACACGGATTTTTACGGATTCTTATCCGCATTCATCCGCGTCAATCTGTGTCCTGTTTTCAAGGGGGTCGAGACAGACAATGCGTTTTCAGACTGCGACTAGACAACGGCGATAGCTGAGCCAACGGCCGTCTTCGTCACCTCTATGCGCGTCGGAAAGGCGTCGCGCAGTTCGTCGATGTGGGTGATAACCAGGATGCGGGCAAAATCGTCCTGGATGGTGTTGATGGCTTCCACCAGCCGCTGACGCCCGCTGGGGTCCTGGCTGCCAAAGCCTTCGTCGATCACCAGCGTTTGCAGCCGCGCCCCGGCCCGCCGGGCCAAAAGCTGCGACAACGCCAGGCGCACGGCAAAATTTACCCGGAACTGCTCGCCGCCGCTGTAATTATCGTACGGCCGTTCCCCGGCCCCGTCAATAATGCGAATGTCCAGCGTCTCGGCCAGGGCGTCGCGGCTTTTGAGCTGCTTTTGCGTCTCAAAAAAGACGCGCATGTCGCCGCCGGTGAGCCGTTCCAACAGTTCGTTGGCCCGTTCCTCAATTTCCGGCAGCGCCTGTTCGATCAGCAGCGCCTGCACGCCGTCGCGGCCGCACGCCTTCTCCAGCAGCTTCAGCCGCTGGATGTGCAGCGTTTTTTCGGCGCGGGCGGTTGTGAGCTGCTCGCGGCGGGCGCGCAAATCGTCCAGCACGGCCAGCCGCTGCTGCGCTGCGCCCACCTGCCGGTTGGCGGCGATCTCTTCCTCGCGCAGTTGGAAGACCTCATCCTCGGCGGCGCGCACGTCGCCGCCGTCGGTTTGCAGTTCGGCCAGGCGGGTAACGGCCGTTTCCCGCTGCTGCGTTAGGTCGGCCACGGTTTGCTGCTGCTGCGTCACCTGCGCCGCCAGATCGGCCAGCGCCCCTTCCAGCGGCTTGACGGCCGCCTGCGCCTGCTGCAGCGCCTCGCGCCGCCCCGGCGCGCCCGCCAATTCATCCCGCGCCGCCTTCGCCGCCTGATGCGCCGCCGCCTCATACCCCACTTCGGCCAACTGCCCATCCAACGTTTTTAACGCCGCCTGCGCCTCCGCCGCATAATCTCCAATCTCCAATCTCTCTTTTACCTCCGCCAGCGCCGCCTGCCCCGCG
>JAKQCM010000346.1 GCA_029559155.1 Chloroflexota bacterium | reverse complement strand
GGTCTGTGGGCGGCCATTTGCTGGCGCGGCTGGCGGCGCTGCCGGAAAAGCACCCGCTGGTGGGCGACGTGCGCGGCCTGGGGCTGTTTATCGGCGTGGAGCTGGTGCGCGACCGGCAGACGCTGGAACCGGCGGCGGCGGAGGCCGGTTATATTGTGGAGCGGATGAAGGCGGCGGGCATTTTGCTATCCATTGATGGGCCGCTGCATAACGTGCTCAAGCTCAAGCCGCCCCTCGTTTTTGACCATGACGACGCCGATTTTCTGGTGGAGACGCTGGATAGGATTCTGGGTGAAGATGCGGCCCAACCCTAGGCCGTGCCCAGGCTAACTGGGGATTGGCGGGCGGGGTATGGCGCGGCGGGCCGCCGGCCACAGCGACAAGTGGAAGACCGCGCTGGAGCAGTGGGGTCATTAGATCAGTGCTGAGGATGTGCTTAATGAACTCAAAATACTTGTCATTGTTGATAGTAGTAATATTCTTATGGCTTTGTGGGTTTGTATTAGTCGGTTGTGATATGCCTGATTTTGCAACGACCAATAAATATGACACAACACCAATCCCTCAAACCTGGTCAGATGATTTGACACTTGAAGCAGAACGGCAGCTTCCAACTGCTACGATTAGGCCCGCATTTACACCAACAACCGTTCCTCCAACGTCTACGCCATTACCGACGAGTACAACACCACCATCGCCTACACTTTCACCGACTGAAATTGATGCCATAATTTTCGACCTGTATGAAAATAATGGAGGGTGTTTATTTCCCTGTTTCTGGGGATTCATACCTGGTCAGACTAAGTGGGAGACAGTCGAAAAATTTGTAACCCCGTTTGCATATCATGTTGATTTCGCGTCTTCAGAATCATCAGATGCAGGTTTGGATGTTGCCGAAGTGAACGTGGTACTTTCACAGGTATCGTCGGTTTCCGAAAGCCAACTGTATGGTGTGAAGAATGGAATTATTACAGCCCTTGAGGCCCATCTCTTACCCGTAGCAGATAATACCATTCCAGCCATTTTAGATACATATGGGCAGCCAAGTGAAATCTGGTTGCTTACGGCAAGTGCGCCAATGGATGATGATCTTGGATTTCGATTGATCTTGTTTTATGCTCAATATCATTTTATGTTGAAGTATAACGGGGATGGGGAAATAATAGATGGAAAAGTGCGCAGTTGTTTTTCAGGCAAAGAAAGTTTACGTTTGATTGTCTGGTCCCCAGAAGAGGAATTAACATTTGTGGAAACAGAGCATGGATTGCATGAACCTCGCCCCATCATTTATGATCTGCCATTAGAAGAAGCAACTGGAATCAGTGTGCAAACTTTTTACGAAACGTTTAAGAACGGAAGCGAACCGATTTGTTTAGAAACACCAACTGTGTTATGGCCTGGGCCATAATCATTCTCCCTCCGCTGTGGCCGGTCTTCCAGACCGTGCCACACCCCGCTTGCCCGTACCAACCCGTAGGCAGCACGGCCGTTCCCCGTTCCCCGTTCATTGTTAGCTGTTGATGGTGGGGGAAACGGCCGTACAGCCCTCATCCCCACGGGGACGGCCGTTGCCGTAACCATTCATCCTCCCGGAAGTTCTGAACTTCCGGGAGGATTGGCGAATCACTGCTGTGGCCGCCTCTCAGCCGGTAGG
>JAKQCM010000328.1 GCA_029559155.1 Chloroflexota bacterium | reverse complement strand
CTCTGGCAAGACCCCAAGGGCTTGATACCTCAAAAATCCATAATCTCAGGGGTAAACCCTTGGGGTCTTTATCGTTACGCAATCCCACACACAAAATAAAAAAGGCACAGTTAAAAACTGTGCCTTCGCAGCGGACGGGGTGGGATTCGAACCCACGGTACGGTTACCCGTACACAGCATTTCCAGTGCTGCACCTTCAGCCTCTCGGTCACCCGCCCAGATCTCAGTTCTTAAAGACAGAGTCAGAATTATAATGCGACTTCGCTAACAGTCAAACCGGCTTCCAGACGGCCGTACACCAATAAATCCATTTCCTTTTAACTTGAAGCCTTCTATAATCATTGTGTGCGGCAAGCATCTCAAACCATTTGCCACGCGCAAAACAAATTGGAGTCGTTATGAACATCACAAATTACCCCTACGAAACACAAATTCAAGTCTCCTTTCGCGATCTGGATGCCTTAGGCCACGTCAATAACGCCGTTTTCTTTACCTATCTGGAAACAGCGCGTATCCAGTACATCACCAAATTCCTGGAGCATGGCCTGCCCATTCGTTTCGATCTGCTCGACATCCCTATTATTTTGGTGGAGGCGCGGTGCAGCTACAAATCCCAGGCATTGTTTGGCGAAATGCTCACGGTGGGCGTCGGCGTAACCCGCTTTGGCAACAAAAGCTTTGACCTGAATTATAAAATTGTGGGCGAAGACGGCCGTCTCGTCGCCGTCGGCAAAACCGTCCAGGTTATGTACGACTACGACAACAACAGCGCCTTCCCCATTCCCGACGTCATCAAACAAAGCGTGTACGCCTTCCAGTCTGGGTGGAGCGCCTCAGAAACCTTCTAACTTGCGCTGCTCAACAAACCGTTGCCCCGCGCCTGTAATCGTTATTCAGCCTTTCCAACTAACCCACGAAGGAGACTTGCCCGATGCCAGACTTCGAAAACCTCATCTACCAGACGCATAACAGCGTCGCCCTCATCACCATGAACCGCCCGGCGGTACGCAATGCCCTCAACATGCCCCTAAACCGCGAGCTGCTGCTGGCCTTTCAGGCAGCCGCCGCCGATGAGCAAATACGCGCCATTGTCCTCACCGGGGCGGGCGATGGCTTCTGCGCCGGAGCCGATCTGAGCATTTTCGGCCAAATGCCCACGCCAGAAGACCTCTACAACGTCATCGTCACCACTTATGACCCCCTGATGAGCCTCATTACCACCATGCCCAAACCGGTGATTGCCGCGGTTAACGGCGTAGCCGCCGGCGCAGGCATGTCGCTGGCTTTGGCTTGCGATTTACAGATAATGGCCCACGACGCCAGCCTGATGATGGCCTTCAGCAACATCGGCTTCGTGCCCGACGCCGGCGCGACATGGTTCTTGATGCGCCGATTGGGTTACGGCCGTGCCTACCAACTGGCCATCGAAGGCAATCGCCTCCCTGCCGACCAATGCCTGGAATGGGGCCTGGCCAACAAAATCGCCCCGGCCAGCCAATTGGTTGATGAAGCGTTGGCCTGGGCGCACAAACTCGCCCAACGCCCCACCCTGGCCCTGGGACTCACCAAACACGCCCTCACTTTCGCCGCTCAAAACAGCCTGTCGGCAGCCATTGAATTTGAAGCCCGCCAGCAAATGAAAACCCTTGTCAGCCATGATTTTACCGAAGGCGTCATGGCTTTTATGCAAAAACGCGAACCTGATTTTCAGGGCAAATAGCCGTTGGCTGCTGGCTGCAAGCCGGTAGCTTTTAGCCACATCGGGAGACACCATGACCCATCAACCAGATTTTGACTTAACCGGAAAAGTAGCCCTGATCACCGGCGCGTCGCGCGGGATTGGGGAAACCATCGCCAAGGCCTATGCCGCGGCCGGCGCAAAAGTGGTGCTCGCCAGCCGCAAGCAGCCAGGGCTCGACCTGATCGCGCAGCAAATTCGCGAGGCAGGCGGCGAGGCGCTGCCTATGGCCGCCCATACCGGCAGCCTGACGGCCGTGCAGCAAGTCGTAGAAAAAGCAATAACAACCTTTGGCGGCATCGACATTGTGGTCAACAATGCCGCCACCAACCCGCACTTCGGCCCGGTGATGAGCGCCGAAGAGGAGCAGTGGGCCAAAATTTTTGACGTGAATGTGTTGGGCTATTTTCGCGTGGTCAAGGCCTGTTACGAATCGATGAAAGCGCGCGGCGGCGGCAAGGTGATCAATATGGCTTCGGTGGCCGGGAAACGGCCGTTACCCGCCATGGGTGTCTACTGCGTCAGCAAAGCGGCCGTCCTCATGCTCACCGAAGTCCTGGCCGCCGAACTGGCCCCCGACAACATCCAGGTCAACGCCATCGCCCCCGGCTTTGTGCAAACCCGTTTCAGCGCCGCCATCTGGGGCAACGACATGTTCAACGAGGCCGTCATGAAAACCATTCCCCAGGGACGCATGGCCCAACCTGAAGAACTGACCGGCATCGCCCTCTATCTGGCCTCCGCCTCATCCAACTTTACCACGGGCGCCACCTTCGTCGTCGATGGCGGGCAGTTGGTTGGCAGCGGCATCGGCTCTTAGGAATAAGGACTTAAAAACTGGAGACTGGAGACTGTCAATCTCCAGTCTCCAGTCTTCGCAAATTAATCAATTCATATCCCTGCGCCAACCAACCGGAGATTTCATGAACACCACATCCCCTGAACTGACAATGATTCTGACCACTCTGCGCGAATTTGTAACCGAAGAAGTGATTCCGCTGGAGCCGCTGCTGCTCAACCACGATTACGACCACTTGATGCCTCAATTACAGGCCAAACGAGACAAAGCCAAGGCTCTGGGCCTGTGGCTGCCGCAAATTCCGCAAGAGTATGGCGGGATGGGATTATCGCTGGTGGAACACGGCCGTGTCAGCGAAGTGTTGGGCCGTTCCCTCCTGGGCCATTACGTCTTCAACTGCCAGGCGCCCGACGCCGGCAACATGGAAATCCTCATCGAGCATGGCACGCCGGAACAACAGGAAACCTACCTCAAACCGCTGCTCGCCGGCGACATTCGCAGCTGTTTTTCCATGACCGAACCAGAAAATCCGGGGTCTAACCCGACGTGGATGAGCACAACGGCCGTTAAAGACAGCACCGATTACGTCATCACCGGGCACAAATGGTTCAGCACCGCCGCCGACGGCGCAGCCTTCGCCATCGTCATGGCCATCACCGATCCGGCGGCGGCCAAACACCAACGCGCCAGCCAGATCATTGTGCCCACAAACTTGCCCGGTTTCCGGCTGGTGCGCAACACGTCGGTGATGGGCGAGCGCGGCCTGGGCTGGGCCAGCCACGGCGAGATCATGTACGATGGCGTGCGCGTGCCGCAAAGCAATTTGCTTGGCCGCGAAGGCGCGGGCTTTATGATCGCCCAGGAGCGCCTTGGCCCAGGCCGCATCCACCACTGTATGCGCTGGATTGGCATCTGCGAACGCGCCTTCGACCTCATGTGCGCCCATGCCGTGCGCCGCGAAGTGGCTCCCGGTCACGCCCTCGCCGAGCAGCAAACCATTCAAAACTGGGTCGCCGAATCACGCGCCGAAATCAATGCCGCCCGTCTCATGGTTTTGGACGCCGCCCAAAAAATGGACGCACAAGGCCAATACGCCGCCCGCGACGAAGTCTCGTTAATAAAATTTTACGTGGCCGGGGTATTACAGCGCGTTTTAGATCGCGCCTTGCAAGCCCACGGCGCGTTGGGCATGACCGACGAGACGCCCATCGCCTACTGGTATCGCCACGAACGCGCCGCCCGCATCTACGACGGCCCGGATGAAGTACACAAACGCGCCGTCGCCCGCCGTATTTTGCAGCGTTACAACTAAAAAAGGCGTGCAGCGCCCGGAAACCGGTCACTGCACGCCTTATTGATAGCGCGTGCCTGAGATTACAAGCCGTTACTCCGGCCGATGGCGCAAACACACCCACAACGAGCCAATGCCCAACGTTAAAACACAGGCGGCAAAGATAAGGAGGCCGTTTGTCTGTGGGGTGGCGACGATGGGCTGCAGCGAAACGGCCGTGGGCGAATTCACCACATCGATTGTCCCCAGCGTAAAGTTGCTGCCCAGGCAGGTCACATCCACACCGCTAAACGTCACCCGGTCCCCGGCAATCGAGGTGCCGGTTACACAAACGCCGGCAATTTCAGCAAACGTGCCGGTAGCCCCGGCTCGCGTGAGCAGACGATAATTCGTAGCAGTTCCGGCCGGACTCCCCGTCATGCCGCCATCACTGAAATCAAAAATGACGTCCACTGTTCCGCCAGCCGTGCCGGCATCAGTGCGGTCAAAATAAAATGAGCGCAGCCAACGTTGGTCATTAATGCCATCCCAACCACCACCTGTTGGCAAATCGGCCGTCGTATTGATATTCGTTGCCACATTGTGACCAAACAACAGCCAATCGCCGTCAGCGTTTAAGAAAGTCCCATTTACCACAACCATCCCAGCTGCCTGGGCTACTGTATGAGATACACCCCCAAAACGCCCAATCCCAGCCACATCCAGGTCAAAATCACCATTGGCCGGGGTATCGCCATCATAATGATCATTAGTGCTGGCTACGTCAAAAGCAATGTTATACTTGGACGACAGATAATTTTCCACCAAAATCTTCTGCACATCCGGCAAACTTTCCCTAAAAAAGATCAGTTCGGTCAAATTACCTGTAAAAGGCAAATTACTTCCACCTCTTGCCCCAATATAAACAACATCATTCACATTAACTGGCGTCATGGGATTAACAGGATCGTTCGTTCCATATGTACAATTTGCACTTATAGGCAGATCGTTTTTACTAACCGAATGGCTGGAGTGGCTGCCACTGTAACCGTTGGTAACAAAAGCATATGTCGAATTAATCCAGCCAGCGCCAAGACTTAACCCTGAGGTAGTCGCATCCCTTTTTATGTAGGCTGAGCACTCTGTTCCTGAAAAAAGGTTATTACCATTATTCGTTCCTGTATTGCTCCCCTGTTCATATACAAAGCCATCTGCTCCCGTGGAATTAAACACAGAGAAAATAGTAAATTGGTCTAAAGTTATCGCCCCACTAACCAAAGCATCTGTTTGTAAGCCATTGAAAAAAAGTGCCGATTGATTATTTAGTGACCCTGCGTTAAGGGTCGGTTGATTCAAATTATTGGTGTTCGTAGCATGGGCGCCATTGCCGCTCTGGTCTTGCCAGCAGCCGACAGAATTACCATTTGCAGCTTGGGTGGTACAGTTGTCTTGCGAGAAGACGCCCCGGTCGGCGCGGAGCCAAAGTTCCAGGGTGCTAGAGCCATCGGTAACGCCAACGCCGCCGGGACCGTTGCCCGCAGCTGCTAAAGTAAACGCTTTTTGCGGCGCGAACCACAACAGGCTTAAAACCAGCAAGCCGAATAACGCTAAAAGATACATTTTGCTGCCGAATTTAGCAGCTCCCCTAAAAAGACGATTGTCCTTATGCTTCCGTTCCCCATTCATCACGTAAACCTCCTGAAAGGATTGACGGCCGTTCCCACCCATTCACCGTTTCATACTGCGTGCGCAAAAACGGCCGTTTCAATAAACGAAACAATAAATTATAGTGCATCGAAGTTGGCTGGTTGAATAATGGAAAATTACCGCTTACTACTGGCGAAAGAAAAAGTTTTTCAAGCAACCTGCCTCTAAGAGGCCAGCAAAAAAACCAATCGCATTATACTAACACACTCCGGCAATTAGGTTAGAAATTGGTAGTAAAGCGCCAGATCGCCTTACAATGTTCCTTACGAACACAGGAATAATGCCCTGAAGGCGTCAAACCCATGTTCCCTAAAAACTTTACCCGCCTCCCTCCTGCATTGACGCCACAAACCCTTAGCCGTTACCGATCATCATCATCCTGCACTTGACCAAATCATGCGAGACCATAGAATGATATGGGTTTTTATTGGCCACAATGCTCTCTTTGAGTACTCTTGTGAAATAAACTGGAGACATTTATGAAAATCGGACTCATCCCGGCTGCCGGTCTGGCAACCAGGTTAGGCATTACCACGCCCAAGGAACTCATCCACCATCAAGGTCAGGCTATCATCGATTACAGCATCGATCACCTGATCGACGCTCAGGTGGATCGCATTGTCATCGTCATCCGCCAGGGCAAAGAAGCCATTCAGGAACACGTCACCCACAAATATCACGACTTCCCCTTTGAATTTGTCTATCAGGATGGCAAAATCGGCCGTTTAATTGACGCTATCAAGGCCAGTTACCAGGCAATCCACCAGCATCAGGTGTATTTTTGCATGGCCGACACCCAAATAACGCCCAACCCATTTCTGCTCAACCCCACTCACGAACTTACCCTGCTCTGCTTCCAGGCTCCGGGTGAAACATGGCAGCATTTCGGTGTCATTGATCTACAAAATCATCAAATTGTCGACAAACCATCAGCTTACATCAGCAGCATTTGTTGGGGCGCGTTAATCTGGCAGCCCGCCTTTACCGAACGCCTCATGGCCCAACACGATCTCACCCAGGCCATGAACGACGCCCACTGGGAGCATCAAATCTGCATCGAGTCTTACAAAGATATCGGCATTAAACCCGACAGCGCCGCGAAAAAAACAAAGGCTGCTCAGTGAACAATACACCCAAACCAGGTACTTTCGCCTCCACAGTCAGCGGATGGGGAGATGCGCGTTTCACGGCGCGCGCCCGACCCATCTATGTGCCGGACAGAATGAACAAAGTTCCCCGAGGCAAGTTTAGCTTGCTGGATGAGGCCGCCTTGTTTCTTCGCGTCATCAAAGCCGCCCGCAGCGAACGGGTCTTGCTTTTGTTCAGTTCCCGCGGATACCTGAAGCCAGAACTGCTGGCAGCCGCTTTCATCGGTTTGTGGCCCAAGCGCTGGCGACCTTACATCGTGTTTTACGGGGAAATGTACGAACCGGATACCGGCTTACGCGGCTTGACCGAACCCTGGATGATGAAGCTTACCAATCGCGCCGTTTTTCGCTTTGCCCTCCACTCCGCTGCCGAAATCCCCGTTTTTTCACGCCTGTGGGGCATCGACGAAAGCAAAATCCGTTCCTGCTCATTCTTCAATAAAAACGCCCGCCCCGATGTTGTTGTGCCGGATAAACCGCGCGGCCAACACATCTTTGCCGGTGGGACTTCGTTTCGTGATTATGAACCGCTGCTGGCAGCCGCCCGATTGATGCCCGACCATGAATTTGTCATTGCCACCAATCGATTAGACGACCACCCGCAAATTCCGGCTAATGTCCGCGCCGGGCTGGTGACGCCGGCCGAATTTGATAATCTGATCGATACGGCCGCGGCCGTTGTTGTTCCCTTGCGCACAGACGTGCATCGCATCACCGGCATGTTGACCTATTTGCAGGCGATGTGGGCCAAAAAGCCAACCATCGTTTCAGATACATTGGGGGTGCGCGAATACGTTGAAGACGGTAAAACGGGTATCATTGTCGATGGTTCGCCGGAAAGTTATGTGGCGGCAATTCAGTGGGTGCTGGACCCGGCCAACAACGGCCGTATCCACCAAATGTGTACCCTCGCCCACAACACCGTCCGCGAGCAATTTACCATCGAAAATCACGTGACCAAGCTTTTATCCATCATGGACGAAGCGCTGGAGGCGGCCTCTGCTTCATGAGCAATCCAGACACCATTCAAGTTCGCCCGGACGAACAATTTAACGAAACCAGATTGGCTGATTATTTGCACGGCCGTCTCCCCGGCAGCAGCCAGCCCCTCACCGTGCGCCAGTTCGGCGGCGGCGCGGCCAACCTCACCTACCTGCTTGATTATGGCGCGCACCAATACGTGCTGCGCCGCCCGCCGCTCGGTCCCGTGGCCAAGTCGGCCCACGACATGGCCCGCGAGTACAAAGTGCTGTCGGCGCTGCACCAGGCGTTCCCCTACGCGCCGAGGGCGTTTTTGTACTGCGATGATACGGCCGTTATCGGTTCCAACTTCTTCGTGATGGAGCGGCGGCAGGGCGTGGTCGTGCGCCGTGCGCTGCCGCCAGAATATGCCAGCGTACCGGATGCACCGCGCCGCATGAGCGAAGCCCTGGTAGACGCGCTGGCCGCCTTCCACGCCGTCGATTACCAGGCCGTCGGCCTGGGCGATCTGGGCGAGCCGGATGGTTTTATCGAACGGCAAATTGAGGGGTGGTACGGCCGTTGGCATAAAGCCAAAACCGCCGATGTGGCTGCTATGGACGCCGTCTACACCTGGCTCAAAGCCAACCTGCCGGCCGCCAGCGCCCACTCCCTCGTCCACAACGATTACAAATTGGACAACGTCATGCTCGATCCGGCCGATCCGGGCAAACTGGTCGCCATCTTCGACTGGGATATGTGCACTCTGGGCGATCCCCTCAACGACCTGGGCGCGCTGCTCTGCTACTGGAGCGAACCGACCGACCCGCCCTATTTGCAGGCGATGGCGATGATGCCCACCGGCGACAAAGGCTTTCTGACGCGGCAGGAATTGGTGGAACGATACGCGGCCAAAAGCGGCCGTTCCGTCACTGATATTCGCTTTTACCATGCGCTCGGTCTCTACCGGCTCACAGTCATCATCGCCCAAATTTACATCCGCTACCATCGCGGCCAGACCCAGGACCAGCGCTTCGCCGCTTTCGGCCCAATGATTCCGCTGATGGCGCAGGCAGCCCTGGAAGTGGCGCAACGGCCGTGAAGGAGAATGGAGACTAGAGACTGGAGATTAGAGATTGGATAATCTCTAATCTCCAGTCTCTAGTCTCCAGTTACAGCAATGATCACCATTTACCTTTTCTTCGTTAATCTGGTGCGGCGTGTCCGCATTGGCATGAAAGACCCGGAGTTTCGCGGATTGTTTTACACGGCCGTTCTGATCATCGCCCTGGGCGGGGTTTTCTACCACAACGTCGAAGGCTGGTCGTGGCTCGATTCCTACTACTTCACCATCATCACCCTGACAACGGTGGGGTATGGCGATTTTTCGCCGCAGACCGACCTGGGCAAACTCTTCACCATGCTCTACGTGGTGTTGGGCCTGGGCATCATTTCTAGCTTCATCCTGCTGCTGGCGCGCCAGACGGACGATTCGTCGCCGCTGTTTTTCCGGCGGAGCGGCCGCGCCCAAAGCCAGACCGATGACAACGCGACGGACACGGCCGTTTCCAACGCAAAGGACAACCAACCATGACCTATCACTCCATCTTTCGCCCGGACCTGTTTGCCGGGCAAACCATCATTGTCACCGGCGGCGGCAGTGGGATTGGCCGGGCCACCGCCCACGAGCTGGCCTCGCTGGGCGCGCACGTGGTCATCGCCGGGCGCACGGCGGAGAAGCTGGAAACCGTCAAGGCGGAAATTGAGGCGGCGGGGGGATTGGTAACGGCCGTTTCCGCCAACATCAAAAAAGAAGACGAAGTTGTCGCCCTGTTCGACCGGGTGCTGGCAGAGCGCGGCGCGGTCCACGGCCTGGTCAACAACGCCGGCGGCCAGTTTGCCAGCCCGGCGGAGATGATTAGCCTGAAGGGGTGGACGGCCGTTGTCGAAACCAATCTCACCGGCACCTTCCTCATGTGCCGCGAAGCCTTCAACCGGTATATGAGCAGCCACGGGGGCGTCATCGTCAACATGCTCATGGAAAACTGGCGCGGCTTCCCCGGCATGGCCCACTCCGCCGCCGCCCGCGCCGGCATCGAAAACCTCACCAAAACCCTGGCCGTGGAATGGGCGCGCGCCGGCGTGCGGATCAACGCCGTGGCCCCCGGCCTCATCGAGTCCAGCGGGCTGGACAATTACCCGGAAGCCATGCGTCCCATCATCGAGCAAACCATCCAGGATGCTCCCTTCAAGCGCATGGGCACAGAAAGCGAAGTCGCGGCCGTCATCGCCTTCCTGCTCTCGCCGGCCGCCGCCTACATCAGCGGCGAGTCCATCAAAATCGACGGCGCCAGCTCTCTCTGGCGCAAAACCTGGCTTATTGAAGACCACAAAAACGCCCCGCTGCCGTATAATGGCTTCCCAGAATCTGCAAAAGGCGAGGTTGAATCATGAAGGTTAGATTGGACCAATCGTGGAGATTGTCCAATCTAACCTGCGCAAGGAGCACACCATGCAATTTTTACACGGTGGGGAACTGATTGCCCGGCAGTTGGCGGCGCAGGGTGTAACGGCCGTTTACGGCCTCTGCGGTGGTCATATTGCCCCCATTTTCGATGGCTGCGTCAACAACAATATCGCCATCATCGACGTGCGCCACGAGCAGGCGGCCGGCCACGCCGCCGACGCCCACGCCCGCCTGACGCGCAACGTAGGCGTGGCGGTGGTGACGGCCGGGCCGGGCGTGACGGATGCGGTAACGGCCGTTGCCAACGCCTATCAGGCCCGCAGCCCGCTTATCCTGCTGGGCGGCTCCGCGCCGCTGAACACGCGCGGCCAGGGCGCGCTGCAAGAAATGCCCCAGGTGGAGATGTTCCAGACCTTCACCAAGGCCAGTTTCACCATCGAAAAAACCGAAGACATCCCGGCCAAACTGCAATTTGCCTTTGAGACGGCGCTAAACGGCCGTCCCGGCCCCGTGTTCATCGAAATCCCCATCGACGTCCTCTATGGCACGCAGGAAGACGCCGCCATCTACCCAAGAGTCGTCGCCACACCGGTCGAACCGGAGGTAGGCGCGATGCAGCGCATCTTCGAGCTGCTGCGCGCGGCGCAAAAGCCTATCCTCGTCGCTGGCACACAGGTCTACTGGGACGCCGCCCACCACGCCCTGCGCGACCTGACTGACCAGACCGGCATTCCCGTATTCACCAACGGCGGCGGACGCGGCACGCTGCCCATGACCCATCCTCACTGCTTCAAAGCGACGCGCAGCAAGGCGCTCAAAGAAGCCGACGTGGTGCTGTTGATTGGCACGCCGATTGACTTCCGCCTGCGCTATGGGCAGGGTTGGAACCCGCAGGCCCAACTTATCCAGATCGAAAACGACCCCGCCGAACTCAATCACAACCGCCAGGCCGACGTCGCCCTGCTGGCCGATTCGCGGCTGGTGCTGGAAGCCCTGGCCGAAGGCTTGCAAGGCATCCGCTA
>JAKQCM010000314.1 GCA_029559155.1 Chloroflexota bacterium | reverse complement strand
GCCAGATATGGCGGTCCTGGTGGGGGGTGCGTGGGACGGGGGAACGGCCGTTTCCCCCGGCTAACTGGAGATTGGCAGACGAGGTGTGGCTCGGTCTGGAAGACCGGCCACAGCGACAAGTTCGAGATATGGGCATCTCCGCAGAATAGGAGTTCTAAGGAGATAGGGTAGCAAATGAGGGGAATCAAGAGCACAAGGTGCGTGACGGCCGTTTCGTTCAGACGGCCGTGTTTTCCAGGCGGCGCGGCATGAGTTGGTAGCCCATCGCCCGCATGATGGCGTTGATGTTGTCCAGGCGGGGATTGCCCCTGGCCGACAGCGCCTTTTGCAACCCCTGACGGGTCATACCCACTTCTTCGGCCATCGTCGAGATGCCCTTCACGCGGGCGACGATGCGCAAAGCGGAGAGCAGGGCGGCGGAGTCGCCGTCCTCGGCGTAGTCGGCGAAGGTTTCAGTGAGAAAATCTTCAATCTCTTCCGGGTGTTCGGTGAAGTATTCGATGGTGACGTCATCCAGAGAACGGTAATCAGTCATGGGTTTGATACTCCTGCCAGTAGGCTTGGGCCTGTAGAATGTCCTGGCGCTGGCTGCTTTTGTCGCCGCCGCAAAGCAGGACGACAATGGTATCGCCGTCTTCGGCAAAATAGACGCGATAACCAGCGCCAAAGAAGAAACGCAATTCGTTTACGCCTGCGCCCACCGGCTTGAAATCGCCGTAGTTGCCCTGCTCCAGCCGCAGCAGCCGCTTGAGAATGCGCCGTCGGGTCGTTGGGTCGCGCAGGCTGTTGAGCCAATCGGTGAAGGGTTCTTTCCCGGTGGCTGTACGGTAAACGATGACGTTCTTGGCGTTGGGCATAAACAACCTTTTCTCTTACTGGCAGTATAGCAGCGCAAATTATAGTTGGCAACGGGTTGTGTGCAAAATGGGAGGAACGGCCGTACAAAATACCGCGCAGGGCGTCCATCTGGTGGTCGGGTGCTCAACGTATTGGTTAGGGTTGATGGCGGCCGTGCCGGGGGGAATCCAGGCGATTTAAAACGGCCGTTGGGTCGTGGTCATGGGGATCTCCGCAGATAAGGTGTTCTACGGAGATACGGTAGCAAACCGCATATTTGCGGTCAAGAGACAGGGGGATTTACGCTGGGCTGGGTGTGATTTTGATTTCCAGTTCACCGCCCAGGGCTTCCACGACCTTCTGTAAGAAGGAAACACGAGGAGCCACCCGGCCGCTTTCCAGGCGGGCAATGCTAGATTGGTGCGACCCTACCAGTTCGGCCAGTTCAGCCTGGGTGAGGCCGCGCTGAATGCGCAGGCGGGCCACTTGGTGGCCGGGTTCCAGCGACTCGGCAATTTCTCGGAATTCTGGGTCTTGTAATTGTTGGGCTTCCCAATCTTCAAAGCGGATGTTGGCCATGTTTACTTCTCTCTTTCCAGCAGAATTTCGTAGCGCTTTTCAGCAATCCTGATTTCCTTCGGCGGCGTCTTCTGGCTTTTCTTTTTGAAGGCGTGCAGCACCACAAACCGCCGTCCAGTCATCGCCACGTAAATCAGGCGGTTGGGCATCGGCCGTAATTCCCACAGCGGTTTGTGGGCGGTTAACGGCCGTGCCTGGGGCATGCCCAGTTGAATCCCGAATTCTTGCAGCAAGCGCAGCTGGTTGCGTATTTTCACCCGCTCTTCGGCCGGGAGGGTGTTGATGAACTCGATGACCGGATTGAGGCCGTCGCTGTCGGCAAAGAACTCGATTTGCCAGTTCGTAGCAGGCTTTTTCATATGCTACTGAATCTCATTATAACTTTAAAGATATAAAACACAAGATAGGACTTATGTGCTGCTAAATTAAACCATAGCACGACCAATAAGACGAGGGGGGTGGCTATCTACGGCCGTACAAAATGCCGCGCAGGGCGTCCATCTGGTGGTCAAGGTGGGTCGGCGACGTATTGGTCGGGGTTGATGGCGGCCGAGCCGGGGGGAATCCAGGCGAGTTCAAAAGGGCGTGGGTTTGAGGGTGTGGTCATGGGTACCTCCGTAGATTAGGTGTTCTACGGAGATACGGTAGCAAACCGCATGATTTGCGGTCAAGAGTCAGGGGGATTTACGCTGTGCGCCGGCTTTATGTTTCCCAAGAGAGCTGTAGGGTGCGCTGCGAGTTGACGCAATCGAGCAAATACAGGTTGATGAGGCTTTGATAGGGGATGCCGGTTTCTTCGGCCATCGCTTTGAAATAGGCGATGACATCCGGACTGACGCGCAAAGTGAGCTGCTTTTTGAGCTGCTTGGCGTAAGGATTACGCCGGGATTTCATTTTGGACAAATCCCCTTCTTTTTCTTCTTCCATCAAGATCACCTTTGATAGTAAGTTGCTTCTTGCCGGGTCGCTTTGCGGGCCGAAATGAG
>JAKQCM010000299.1 GCA_029559155.1 Chloroflexota bacterium | reverse complement strand
CTTCCGATCTGGGCGAAGTTTCTGAAGCTCCAGGGCTTCATTAACCTGATCGGTATGCACCCATCCTTCATGAACAAGAATTTCGCCAATTTTTAATGCGTGGTCGGTCTGCATAATTATCGTTTAATATCTCCGCGACCGAAATTATTCGAAGAACGGCGGCCACTATAGATTTCAGAACGCTCAAGGGTCGGGCGGTAGTTCTTGCGCATGTCATATTTGTGGAACACCTTGTCAAAAAATCCGGAATCGAAAAGTTCCTGCACATTAGAGTCGTAATAGTCGTTTATGCGTTGATGGGTAAGGCGGTCGCTGTCCATGCCTTCTTTAATAATATGCGAGGTGATTAACACGACCATGTTGCGCTTTTCGCGGCGTATGGCGCGAGACTTAAAAAGCCACCCAAGAATCGGAATGTCACCCAATACTGGAGATTGGCTGTTATCACGCACTGAGTTGTCGCGTATCAATCCAGCGATAACCGCCGTAGACCCGTCGCTAACCAGGGTTTTGTTTGAAACCAAAGATTTATTTGTCGTTGGGCCTATGATGTCCACCGTGCCGATTTGGGTGGCGTCCGTATCAGAAATTTCGAGTTCAACAATCATCATTACGTTATCCCCCTCGGAAATCTGGGGGGTAACTTTGAGCTTGACGCCGACTTCCTGACGCTCAACACGGGTGTAGCCGCCATAATACCCAGTCTGGGCGGTGCCGTCATTCTGACGAGAAGAACTCGTGCTGGTGATGAAAGGGACTTCCTGACCAACTACAATACTGGCTTCTTCGTTGTCCATGGTTACCAGGCTTGGCTGTGACAATACCTCCACTTGGGTATTCTTTTCCTTAACTGGGAAAAGCACCGGCACAAAGGGAATTTTGATTTCGCGGCCCTGCCAGGTAAAGGTCATGTCATCGTATACACCAAGCGTCATGCCGCCTTCACTGCCCAAGCCCATGACGGCATTGCTCAACGCCGCCCGGGGGCCTCCGACAATTTCGCCCGCAGTTTGTGCCGTCTGTGCCAGTTCAGTGATAGTGCTGGTATTGGTCAAGCCAAAGCCGTCGTTGCCGGTGATCGAGGAGGCGTCCACGGTAAGACCGTAATCATTGCTCATAGTCACATCCATAACGACGGCATCCACGCATACCTGGCGTTGCGGAACATCCAGCCGGGCAATAAACGCTTCCAGCAGTTTGTAGTCCTGCGGCGAAGCGACAATAAGCAGCGAATTGGTTCTGTCATAGCGCGTCAACTGCACCTTTTGTTCAAAGGGAGCGACTTCAGGAACTGCCCCACCGCCGCCGCCGGACATTACGGCAGCGCCGCCGCCGCCGGCCTGGCCGGCAGTGGCCTGACGACGCGGCGCTGTGCCAATTAACGGTTGTATGGCTGTTTCTATGGCTTCGGCTTCTGCGTTCAGCAACTGATAGATGTGCATGTTGTTGGATTCATAAGGCGTCGGAGTATCAAGACGTTTTACCAGATCGCGCACTTGGGCCATCATGCCCTCTGTTGCGACGACAATCAGCGAGTTCAGGCGCTCGTCCGGCACCATGCGTAATAC
>JAKQCM010000285.1 GCA_029559155.1 Chloroflexota bacterium | reverse complement strand
CCCAGATCGTGGCACGGCCAACGGCGCTTACACCGTAGCCGAAACGGGCAATATTGACTTAGAAATCGACGGTTCTACCCTGGCCTGCGAGGCTGATTCATTAGCCGTGCAAGCTGTTGAACAACTCAATAATGCCGAGACATGGCGGTTTGACAACGGCCGTTTACTCATTGACTTGCCCGCAGATGGCGGCACATTTGTCTTCAAAATCTGGGATTCTTCGATAACCACCAGCAGCGCAGCCAATGGAGAGGTGCAAAATTGGCACTGGGTTTCCTTGACCGATGCCGAGGGCAACCAGACGGCCATTGATGAAGAGGGAACCTATATTTTCGCTATGGTCGACGACACCCTGATTGTTGGTACCGGCTGCCGGGTAGCTACGGGCAGTTACGAAATAGATGGGCAAACCCTTAGCCTCACCTTCGATACGCCGGAAATAACCGATGCGAGTTGTCAGGAAGGCCCCTATGCCGACCAATTCTACGAACTCTTGCAAAGTTCACAGGTCATCATCTACGTCCAGGGCAAGATGGTTATTGCGGCAGTGGACGATACGGGTGCGCTAAAAGGTTCGCTCACGTTTGAGCCGTTAGCCACAGAATAACCATACAGGAACCCCATGAAAAGAGTGATTGTGCCTTTTGTGATTGTTTTTGTTTTTCTGTTGGCGGCTTGCCAGGGAGATACGGCCGAGCCGGCCGCGACCGCAGCCCCTACCCAGCCACCGGCCGTGGTTGAGAGTGAGCCGACGGGGGAAACGGCCGTTTCCCCCACCTCCTCGCCCACACCCGCCACGCCCGAACACGTCCCCGACCCAGACCTGATCGACAAAACCTGGGCCTGGGAATCGCGCGACCCCAGCGGCAGCGACGCCGCCACGCTCGACGTGCCCAACCCGGAAAACTACACCCTTGTTTTCAACGAAGACGGCACGTTCAGCGCCAAAGTGGACTGCAACAATGCCGCCGGCAGCTACGCTACCACGCCGCCAGACGCCATCACCATGCAGCCTGGTCCTACCACGCTGGCTGCCTGCCCGCCCGGCTCCCTGGCCGACGAAATGATGAAGCTGTTCGGCGAGGTGCAGAATTTCCGTTTCATCGAAAACGGCAACGTGCTGATCCTGGCTTGGGCCGACGGCGGACCGCTGGATTTCTTCAGCTTGCTTGATGCCCCGGCCGTCGACCTGCCCGCGCCTCCACCTGATGCCCAAACGGCCGTTGGCAAAGTCATCGCGCCGGATGGCGTCTTCCTGCGCACCGGCCCCGGCGTTAACTACCCCTACGTGGGGGCGGCCCCGTTCGGCGAAACCGGCGAAGTGATCGGCGTTAGCGAAGATGGACAGTGGTGGCTGGCCGCCGCGCCCCAACTGGCCGGCGGCCAGGTGTGGGTCGCCGCCCAGTTTGCGGAGGTAGAAAACGGCAACACTGTGCCGGTCGTGGCCGCAAACGCGCAGGAATTGTCCCTGCTGGGCATTCCCTGGGAGTGGGTATCCACCACGGATCCCGTGCAAGGCCCGGTCTACGTCAACGACCCCAGCCGGTACGTCATCCTCTTTAAGGACGACAACACGGCTACCATCCAGGCCGACTGCAACCACGTCCAGGCCGCTTACACGCTGAACGGCAGCAGTCTCACCATCACGCCCGGGGTGTCTACCAGAGCCGCCTGCCCGCCGGATTCGCAGGCAGATGCTTTCTTACAGCAGCTAACGAACGTGGCTATCTTCCAAATTCAGGGCGGCAACCTCTATCTGGACCAAATGGCAGATGGGGGCACCATGCGCTTTGTGGCCCAGGGTGCGCCTGTGCCAGATCAGGAATCGCCGGTTGAAGAAGCTGACGCCCACACGTTCTATCTGGTTTCCTTTGGTCCTGCAGACGCCCCGCAGGCGGTCATTCCCGGCACAACCATCACCGGGAATCTGGCCGATGACCTGGCCTCCGGTTTTGCGGGCTGCAACAACTACTCTGGCACGATCGCTCCGGCCAATGGCTATTTCACCGTCGACAACATTGTAACCGGGCGGAAAACGTGCGCCGAACCGGCGGGGATCATGGAGCAGGAGCAAGCGTTTCTGGGAGGATTGACGGCCGTTAACGGCAACCAATGGCGCTCGGAAATTATCAACGGCATTGAGGTCATTACCGAGGGCAAATTGTTTTACACGCTGCCCGATGGCGGGGCCGGGGTGATGAACTTCGTCACCAGCCGCTAGGGTTGCTGCCTGACTTGAAGATTGGAGGAAAATAAGCGATGAGAAAAGTTATCCTGTTGTTTTTGGCGGGTCTGGTCACGCTGTTGTTGGCGGCCTGCGGCGCAGGCGGTTCTGCCACGGGCGGCGGAGCTTGCCCCCTTGCGGACCAACCCTTTCCGTTACCGGAACCGGATTACACCGGCAAATTGGCGCGGGACTTTACGCCGTTTACGGCCGTTCTAGCCGCCTACACCCCGGAACAGGCCGCCGCGCGGGAAACGCTGGTCAGCGGCAAGACTGTCCCTGAACTCCAGGCATTGATGGACAACGGCGAACTCGCCTCGGTTGATCTGGTCATTTACTATCTGGAGCGCATCCAGCGCTATGATGTGGACAAACTCAATGCCGTTCTGGAACTGAATCCCGACGTGCTGGAAATTGCCCAGGCACTGGACGAAGAACGGGCGGCAGGCACAGTGCGCGGCCCGCTGCACGGCATTCCAGTGCTGCTCAAGGACAACATCGCCACCGGCGACCAGATGCATACGGCCGCCGGCGCCGCCGCCATGCTAGGTTGGGACCCGGCCAGAGATGCCTTCCTGGTGAGCCAACTGCGCGATGCCGGGGCGGTCATCCTGGGGAAAGCCAATCTCTCGGAGTGGGCCAATTACATGGACCCCTGCATGCCCAACGGTTTCAGCGCCAACGGCGGCCAGACGCGCAATCCGTATGGCGCTTTTG
>JAKQCM010000256.1 GCA_029559155.1 Chloroflexota bacterium | reverse complement strand
CATTGGAAACATACAACCGCATCACACCGCGTGACCGCACAAAAGTATTACAAGGTTTGTAACCCAACAGACCCGAACGGTTTGCTCAAGAGAAGTCAGGTAATAGGAACTTAAACCCATAGGGTTTTTCCAGAGCAATTTTTAAACAACAACGGCGACTACTTTGCGGAAAGAAATTCTTTCAGGCAGGAGCGTCATAAAATATACAGGTTGGAGAGCCAAGAAAGTCGAGCTACCGCCATCGCATATTCATGGTTGGTGGGTTTGCATCAAAATTTTCCCACGAACCCCATAGGCTGACTGGAAAGCTCCCACAATGTTGTGCAACAGGAGAAAAAATGAGTAATTTAAGACGTGATAAAACAGCCAATTTACTGCACTACGAACAAAACCCCCTGGATGTAATTTTTAAACCCAAGGGCGTTGCCGTTATTGGCGCTACAGAAAAAGAAGGCAGTGTCGGGCGAACGATTGTCTGGAATCTGATGAGCAGTTCCTTCGGCGGGGCTATCTTCCCGGTCAATCCGAAGCGTCGCAGCATTCTGGGCATTAAAGCCTACCCCAGCGTCGCTGACATTCCTGACGAAATCGACCTGGCCGTCATTGTAACGCCAGCCCCCACCGTGCCCGACATCATTGGCCAGTGCGTGGATGCCGGCGTCAAAGGGGCCATTGTCATTTCGGCCGGGTTTAAGGAAATTGGGCCGGAAGGGGTGGAGCTGGAACGACGTATCATGAGCGAGGCGCGGCGGGGCAACATGCGCGTGTTCGGGCCGAACTGTCTGGGGGTGATGAATCCGATAACCGGCTTAAACGCCACGTTCGCCAGCGCGATGGCCAACCCTGGTTCGGTTGGCTTTATCAGCCAGAGTGGGGCTTTGTGCACGGCCGTTCTCGATTGGTCCTTCCGTGAAAACGTCGGCTTCAGCGCCTTCGTCTCCATAGGTTCCATGCTCGATGTCGATTGGGGCGACCTGATCTCCTACTTGGGCGATGATCCGCGCACCAAAAGCATTGTCATCTACATGGAAACAATCGGTAACGCCCGTTCCTTCCTGTCGGCGGCGCGTGAAGTGGCGCTGACCAAACCTATTATCGTCATCAAACCCGGGCGCACCGAAGCCGCAGCTCAGGCGGCCGCATCCCACACCGGTTCCCTCACCGGCAGCGACGAAGTGCTCGCCGCCGCCTTCCGGCGTTGCGGCGTTCTGCGCGTGGAATCGATTGACGACCTGTTTAACATGGCCGAAGTGCTGGCCAAACAACCGCGCGCCCTTGGCCCACGCCTGACCCTGGTCACCAATGCCGGCGGCCCCGGTGTGCTGGCCACCGATGCCCTGATTACCGGGGGTGGTCAATTGGCGGCCGTTTCCGACGAAACGATGGCCAAACTGAACGAAATCTTGCCTGCGGCCTGGAGCCACGGCAACCCCATCGACATATTAGGCGACGCCGGACCGGACCGGTATGCGGATGCCATCGAAATCATTGCCAACGATCCGCAGAGCGACGGGCTGCTGGTTATTTTGACCCCCCAAGCCATGACCGACGCCACCCAAACGGCCGAATTCATCAAAGACAAATTCTCCCGTCCGGCCGGTTATCCCTTTGGCAAACCGATTCTGGCCAGTTGGATGGGCGGGGCGGATGTAGCTACCGGGGAAACCATCTTGAATCGGGCCAATATCCCCACCTTTACCAATCCAGACACGGCCGCGCGCATTTTTAACTATATGTGGCGTTACAACCGCCGGCTGCAAAGCCTGTACGAAACCCCTTCGCTGCCCTCGGGTCTGGACGAAGAGGCCTACAAGCGTTTTCTGGTGGGCGAAATGCTCGACAATATCCGCAGCAGCGGCCGAATGATCCTTACCGAGTATGAATCGAAGCAGGTCTTGGCGGCTTACGACATTCCCACAGTGCCCACACGATTGGCCAGCAGCGCCGACGAAGCCGTGGCTGTCGCCGAGGAAATGGGCTATCCGGTCGTCATTAAGCTGAACTCGGAAACCATCACCCACAAAACAGATGTGGGCGGAGTGCGTTTGGACCTGGTTACGGCCGATGAAGTGCGTTATGCCTATGAGTCGATGAAACGATCGGTGACCGAAAAGTTTAGCGCCAACGATTTTAAGGGCGTGACCGTACAGCCGATGTTGAAACTGAACGAAGGCTACGAACTGATTCTGGGCAGCAGCCCAGACCCGCAGTTTGGTCCGGTGTTGTTGTTTGGCACGGGCGGTACGCTGGTAGAAGTCTTTAAAGATCGGGCGTTGGGGCTGCCGCCGCTGAATACGACGTTGGCGCGCCGCATGATGGAGCGGACGAAGATTTACGAGGCTTTGAAAGGTATTCGAGGGCGCGACCCGGTGGATCTGGCCGGGTTGGAAGATTTGATGGTGCGTTTTAGCCAGTTGGTGGTAGATCAACGGTGGATTAAGGAAATTGATATCAACCCGCTGTTTGCTTCTTCCGAGCACCTGATTGCCCTGGATGCTCGAGTGGTGTTGTATGATGCCGGTACGAAAGAGGAAGACTTGCCGCGTTTGGCGATACGGCCGTATCCCACGCGCCACATTTTCACTTGCCAGGCGCAAAACGGCGAAGAATTCACCTTCCGCCCCATCCGCCCGGAAGACGAGCCGCTCATGGTTCAATTCCATCGCACCTTATCAGAAAAAAGTGTGTACCTGCGCTATTTCCGCTCCTTCAATCTGGACCAGCGCGTGGAACATGAACGCCTGACCCGCATCTGCTTTGTGGACTATGATCGCACCATTGCTTTGGTAGTGACGCACAAAAACGAAGCTGGCGAACCGGAAGTTGTGGCCGCCGGTCGGCTAACTCGTTCCCATGCCAACAATCAGGCGGAATACGCCATTTTGGTAAGTGATAAGTTTCAGGGCATTGGTATTGGCACGCAGTTGTTGAGCCGCCTGCTGACCATCGGCAAAGAAGAAGGCATTGAAACGGTGCTTGCTTATATGTTGCCGGAAAACCGGGGTATGCGGCATGTGAGCCAGAAATTGGGCTTCGAATTTGAACGCGAGGCCGACCTGCTCAAGGCGACGATTAAATTAGCGGACTTTAAAATCGATGCTGAGTAAATCCTGAGCATTGGGTGGGAAACTGCCCGAATTAATGCCGCGCTCACAATTTGGGAGTATGCTACACACGATTTGATCAGGTAAGTACGAGGGAAAAATTCCTCCCCTAAAACTGGCACGAGAAACGCGACTGGAACCCTGATCAGATTAAGGGCAGTGTCTCCCCTTTTCCTCGTACTGCATTGCCCGAAAAGCTGGCGTGTATGCTTCCCTCCTGACATATGCGTCTACAAAGGCACCGCTTCGAAAGAGGCGGTGCTTTTTGTTTTGTCTGGCGCGTGCGCGCCGGGTGTATACTGTTAGGATGACAAACGAGAACCCTTCCCCAAGCGTTGTGTCGCAGACGGCCGTGCAAGCCCGCACCAATTATGATCGCCTGAGCCGCTGGTATGACTGGCTGGCCGCTTCTGAAGCCAGGTACCGGGAGGCCGGTCTGGCGTGTCTGGCCGCGCAGCCTGGCGAAGCGGTGCTGGAAATTGGCTTTGGCACGGGGCAGACAGTGTTGGCGTTGGCTACGGCCGTTGGCCATTCGGGTCGGGTGTGTGGCCTGGATGTGTCGCCGGGCATGTTGACCGTGGCTAAAAACCGGCTGGCGCAGGCTGGCGCAGGCGAACAGGTGGATTTGCGCCTGGGGGATGCGGTTGATTTGCCGTATGATACGGCCGTTTTCGACGCCGTTTTTATGAGTTTTACACTGGAATTGTTTGCAGAGGCCGATATGCCGCTGGTATTGGCAGAGGTTCGGCGGGTGCTGCGAGTGAACGGCCGTTTGGGGGTGGTTTCTCTGGCGCAAGAGGGTGGGGGAACGGCCGTGCGCCTGTATGAGTGGTGCCATGCCCATTGGCCGGCAGTCATCGACTGCCGGCCAATTCGATTGCTGGATGTGCTGCAAACAGCCCACTTTTGCCCGGTTCAGGTCAAGCGGATGTCGATGTGGGGGCTGCCAGTAGAAATTGTGGTGGCCACAAATGTGACCACCAACTAAAACTTACACTATTTGGCTGCGGGTCATGCGCCGCCGACGGCTCCAGGTGAAGGCCATCAGCAAACCGATGAGCCCCAGCCCGACTGTTGGCAAGTTGCTGCTGCCGGTGACCGTGAAAGCTTGAAGGGTAACGGCCGTTGGTCCCTGGCAGCCAGGAAACGTAATCGCATTTGCATTGTTGAGCGTGATACTCGTGCCGCCTGGATATCCTTGTGTTGCTCCGTTGGGCGGGAAAATCGGCGTGGTGCCGGTTAAGCCGCCGTTCATCGCCTTGCTTAAGGTAATGCCGTTCAGTCCGCCGTTTACGGTTGACGCCAGAAAAGAACCGCTGCCAGCAGCCACGGCCAGATACCCGCCGCCGCCGCCGCCGCCGGGACCCATCGCTTCTTGCGGATAGTTAGTCACTAAAGGTTGATTACCGCCATCGCCCCCATTGGCCGATAAGGCCAGGGTATTGGTAGACAAACTGGCCGTTTTTAGGATGATTCCACCACCACCGCCGCCGCCGCCAGCGCCGTCATCATGAATAGGCGTTGTATCGGCAGCCGTTGCGCCGTTGGCCAGAATACTGCCATTGCCGGAAGTGGTTTCAGTTATCAGGAAAACCAGGCCGCCGCCGTTCCCCCCGGCCGACGCCACGGTGTTATTTCCGTCTCCAGAGCCTCCGCCGCCGCCGAAAAAGAGCCTTCCATTCGGACCATTCGGATTGTTAACGAGCGGTCTGCCGCCTAAGCCGCCTGCCTGACGACGATGTTCCCCAAAAACATCCCGCCAGACAGGGACATCGCCCACCTGCGCGTTAGGTCCGAAAACTGTCGGATCTTCATAAGCATCAGAAAATGTGTAGCCGCCTCGGCCGCCGCCGGCGCCCCCCTGAAAATAATCGGGGACGATATTGCTGCCGCTGTTGTCGTTATCGTCTAAGTCCCAGGCGTTTGCGTAGGTATCATTCACCGCGACGAAACCGTGCCCCTCATTCCACATGCCGCCAGCGTAGCCATTAGCCCCGCCGCCACCGCCAGCATTGTGGGCATTGCCGCCGCCGCCGCCGTTTGCCGGTGCCCCACGACCATAACTACCACCGGTGGTCAGGTAATCATCCTGGTTGCCCAGAATGCTTTCACCTTTTTGACCGCCTTCGGGAAAATCGACTCCTCGATAGCCTGATATTAACCAACCACCGAGGTGAAAATTTGGATACGGCTCGCCGCCGCGGAAGCCAAGCCCGGAGACATCGATGGTTCCATCTACGACCAGATTGTGGTTAACGTGCAGGGCGACAATGCCGCCGGTTTGGCCGTTCCAGGGGGCTGCGGTTATGGTGGCCCCATTTTGGATGGTGAGGTTGTTGTACTGCGGGACTCTGACGACCTGGACGTTACCATTGATTGTGTCGTAAACGCCGCTGATGCCGCTGCAGGCATAGGCTGTGGTGGTTGTAGAGGAGACGGTGATGTCGTTACCGGAAACGGCCGTTACCACCGCAAATTCGTAAGTGCCAGCTTGCCCATAATCAAACGCGCCATAGGTTGAAGCATCGCTGCTGTCGGTAAAGGCGGCCCCCTGCGCCTGATAAATCAGGATTAAATCATTAGCCGCTAAAACATCGTTGGTGTAATAATCGTCGACTGTGTCATCGAGGGCGGTAATGTCGGCCACCGTGATCGTATTGCCAGTAATGTTCGTGACAGGCGCGTAACGGTTCATGATGACCGAACCAGAGGCAATGGTTCGGTCCCCGTCTGCGCCGCTATCAGCCAGAACTAAAGTTGGCGCACCCCATAGTGTTCCTATTAAGGTAATCACCAGGTAAAGTGATTGGAAACGACTTTTCCAGGTAATTGATTTTAAATACATGATGCTCCTCTTTCAAATTGCTGCAGCATTTATAAAAACGGACACCAAGCAGCATGTTAGAGTTGGCTGCAAAAACTGCTGAACGTCCTAAAAATTCGCTATTGATATCTAAAAGTGGCTTCCAAATGTGGCGCCGAATATCTGAGTACCATTGCTTTGGTCTGTTAAACGAAACCATTGACCTAATAGGATATAAACGGAATTTCTTTCAAAAAGACTTTCGGCGAGGTTTCTTGGGGATTTAAAATGGTTGCCCGCGCTATCGAAAGGCGGTTGATTTTCCCCAAGAATTTGATTTTTTGTGGTCTTTTGGGTTGGCTAAACCCCTCTTTTAGAGCAGTAGTACTAATAGGCTAGTGGTTGACGGCCGATTTACTTCGCATGTGTTATTGTCAATAGAACGGCCGTGCATATCATTGTATACAGGAAGAAGAAGATTTATCGTACTACCCTTCGCCATAACGGAGGTGATCATGTTTGGTCCAACTGATTTCCAGCAGTATGTTCCGACTAATCATGCCGAGCAACGCATGGCGCAGCGTAACTTATCGTTCGAGGACATTCGTTTTGTGCTAGAACACGGGGAAAAATTGCATCGAGCCGGAGCCGTATTTTTTCATCTGGGCAAATGTAATATCCCCAAGACGCAGCGTCGGCAGGTGGGTAGGTTGGAAGGAACGATTGTGGTACTAAGCCGCGATTTGCCGCTTATTTTAACCGTCTACCGCAATCGCCAGGGTGGTTTGGGTCACGTCAAACGGAAATCGGCGCGCAGCCGATATGCCACCAAGTATGCCTGGTAAACGCCGGAGTTTGACGCGATTCGCAGCGTAAGCGAGTCAGGCCTCAGCGGCTGGTATCGCCAGATGCATTTAAAGCCGCGAGCGCCTGACTTGCTTCAGCCAGGTCTGGGTTGATGGCCAGAGCTTGCTGCCAGGCGGCTTTTGCCCCGGATTCATCGCCCTGTGCCAGCAGGGCAAACCCGCGATACAAATGTGTTTCTTCTACAAATTGTCCCCCCGTACTTTGCAGCGTGGCGGTTGTGAGGGTGAGGACGTCATTGGCACGGCCGTTACGCAAATACGCTTCATACGGTTCAAACTGATACCACAACATGCGCCAGGGCAGTCCAGCCGTGAGCGCTCGATCGAACGCCGTCGCCGCGTTGACGAAATAAGCCTGTTCTCCCGTTAATTCCCCTAATCTTGTCAGGCTGCTGCCTAAATTAAACCAGGCAAAGCCGTTTTCCGGCGTGCGAGCAGTTTCTTGCTGCGCCTGTTCGGCGGCGCGCTGCCACATTAACACAGGATCAGTCAGTGTATTGCCGATGATGGCGGCAACGGCCGTTTCTCGTTCCGCCGGATAAACCACCAGATACACATAGTTAAACTGCGCCCAATACTCGGCCATCGTCCCATAACTGTCCGTGCGGCCGCTGCTATCCCACGGCCCTAAAAAAGTGTCCAGGCTGATAAATTCTTGCGCCGCCTCGTCGTAGCCAATGACCGTCAGGTAATGGCCCATCCACCCTTCCCACTCGTTGGGCAGCAGCCCTTTCTCCACAATCACCGGGAAACCGGCTGCTACCAATTGTTTTAAAGTTTCCAACCGCCCACCGCGCACGACAACTGCGCGTAGCGGGGTCTGGTTGTTAACATAATCGGCCAGTTCCTCCGGCGAAACGTTGCGATCTTCGTAAGTGGGGCGCACGACGGCCGCCACGGCAAACTGATCGTCGGGTATGCCGTAATAGTTCAGGACGATGCTCAGGTTGGTGGGGCCGCAGTTGTTAAACTTTTGCGGGGTAATTTCCAGACCGGTCAGGCGCACGGCCGTTGGTCCCGGCGTGGCGGTTGGCGTGGGAGTGGGCGTGGCGGTTGGTGGGCGAGTAGGCTGGTTGGTTGGTAGGGGCGTTGGTTGGTTGGTGGGCGTGGCGGTTGGCGGCGGCAGTGTGGGGATGATGATGACGGCCGTGGCCGCCAAACGACCCTGAGTAGGCGCGGGCAGGGCCGTGGGCAAAGGTGTGCTCGCCAGAGCCAAAACCTGGCGTGGCAGCCGCTGCTGCACCGGCGCGGGGGCCACGTTCACCCACCAGGGCAAGCTCTGCCAGAGCGCCAATCCGCCCAGCGCGCCCAGCGCCAGCAGCATTAACGCGTACCGCCGCATGTGTTTCATGCGCCGCCGCCGTCACGTTGGACGGCGCAAATGGGTAAACCGGGAAGCAGAAAAGCCCCAATGCACGCAAATCGGCGCTCTTCCGTTTCTTGTTGGTCAGGAATCATGAGCTGTGCCTCGGAAAACGGCCGTTACAACTTTGTGAGAAATGTTTTCACCAACTGGCTGTTTTCTCGGCCGCGCTGAATGAGAAAATCGACCAGCATCGGGAACCGCATCAGGATGCGCTGATAGTTATATGATCGGTGCAAGCCGGGCCAAAGCTCTCTGCGGCAGCGCTGCTCGTATACTTTCAACTGGCTCAGCGCGGTGCTGCCGGCCGTGAGCGCTTCGTGGGCTGTTTTGGCGGCCAGCTCGGCCGAGATCATGCCATTGTGGATGCCGCCGCCGGTGATGGGGTTGATAAAACCGGCCGCATCGCCCACCAGCATTGCGCCGTCGAAGGCAAAATGCAGCCCTGCCTGCGAGCCAAAATTAAGCTGCCAAGTGGCTACGTTTTGTAGTTGACCACCGTTTTTGAGCCGCTTTTTTATATCCGGCATCGCCAGGAAGTCTTTAAGCAGTTCTTCCAGTTTTCGTTTGGATTGGCGGAATTGGTCCAGGCGCATGCCCAGGCCAATGTTGGCGCGGTTGTTGCCCAGAGAAAAAATCCAGGCGTATCCGGGTGAAATGTCTTCGTACAAATAAAACTCGACGGTGTTGGGCACTTCTTCGATGTCTTGGATGTAGGCGCGCAGGGCAACGGCTTTGTGTTCCGGCGTGTGCTGCTCTTGTTTCGGGCGCAGGCCGCGGGCGATAACGGAGGTCACGCCATCGGCGCCTATAACGAGTCGGGAGCGTATATTGATGGTCTGGCCGCCGTTCTGGCTCATTTTGGCCCGTACGCCGACGACACGGCCGTTCTCGATCAAGGGTTCCTGCACCTGGGCGGCCAGGAACTCCGCGCCTGAGGCGACGGCGTGTTCCTGAATCATCGCGTCGATTACCATGCGCGGCGCGACGTACGAATGCTCGCCATACTGCCCTGTTTGCAGCGGCGCGTCCAAAATATGGCCCTTGGGCGAAACCAGGCGTATCTGGTCGATGCGGTTAAAATCGCCTTTGGCTTCGGCCACGGCCACTTTGGACTGCATGCCCATGCGGCCCATCATTTCAATGACGCCGGTGGGGATGCCATCGCCGCAGATTTTGTCTCTCGGGAAGCGCTGCCGGTCTAACAACAGCACGTCGTGGCCATACTGCGCCAGCATGGTGGCAGCTGTAGCCCCGGACGGACCGGCTCCGACAACGATCACTTCTCGTTCTTGTTCCATCGTTTCCTCCACAATAAAAATTCAGCTGGTGATAGAGGCACATGCCAGAGGCCTCTGGTTTGTCGGTTTTGTTGTAGCCGCGATTTCGCATCGCGGCTGGTGGAGCGGGGTAAGGGTGCCCCGGCGTCCAGAATTATGGCCGGGAAACGGCCGTTTCCAACCATTCCGCCATGTCCAACTTTAGCTGGGCCAGTGATGGGCGGTGTAAATACATCATGTGCCCGGCTTCATAAAAGGTCAAGTGGATATTGGCATACAAATCGGCCGCCAGGCCCAAATGGTTGACAGTGTACCGCGTCGCCAGATAGGGCGTCGCCAGATCGTAGTAGCCGTTGGCAATAAAAACCTTCAGATGCGGGTTGAAGCTAATCGCTTTGCGCAGCGTCTCGGCCACATCCACAAAGGCGTTTTGATGATCGCCGTAATCCCAGGGCTGGACGCGGCCGGTCAGAATCTCATAGGGCAGGTCGCTTTCAAATTGTAATTCGCGCCGCACGTAATCGTTTAGGGTGGCGGTGTATGGCCCCTGAATGGCCGCGTAACTGGGGTCGAACTCGTTGGTTTCGCCGGCCGAATCCCGGTCTACACCGACAAAGCGGCTGTCCAGCCGCCCGGTGGTGCGCCCCTGGTCGCGCAGTAGTTCTTTGCAAAAGCGGTGAATGTTGATGCGCAAATCGGTGCGTTCGATGTATTCGGTCGTCAGGCCGGTGTACCGAGCCAGTTTTTGGGCCACGGCCGTGCGATTTTCCGCCGACAACGCCGCCCCTTGCATCAGGGCCAGGGTGTACTCGCCCAGGGCGAATTCTTCTACCTCGGCCAATGTGTGGGCCAAATTGGCCTGTAATTCGGGGGCCAAACGGCCGTGAAACCAGGCCGTCGCGGCATACGTGGGCAAAAACAGGGCATAAGGCAGATCGTTACCCGGTTTGAAGTAGGCCGTCTGGAAATTCAAGATCGACGAAATCAGAAAAATCCCGTTCAGGTACATGCCGTGGCGCTCTTGCAAGTAGCCGGACAATCCGGCGGCGCGGGTTGTGCCATAACTCTCGCCGGCCAAAAACTTTGGCGACAGCCAACGGCCGTAGCGGGTGGTGTACAGGCGGATAAAATCGCCCACCGAGGCAATGTCTTTCTTGAATCCGTGAAACTCTTTTGGCTTTTCGCCCGGCACAACACGGCTAAATCCGGTACTCACCGGATCGATAAAAACCAGATCGCTCTGGTCGAGCAGCGAATACTCGTTGTCTACCAGCCGGTAAGGGGGCGGGGTGGGCGAGCCGTCGGCTTCCGCCAGCACGCGTTTTGGCCCCAGCAGCCCTAAATGCAGCCACACCGACGAGGACCCCGGCCCGCCGTTAAAAGCAAAGGTGATAGGTCGTTGGCCAGGTTCTGCGCCATCTTTCGTATAGGCAACAAAGAAGATGGTCGCCCGCGCTTTTTCGCCTTCAGACTTATCTTCTTTTTCGATTTCTTCCTTTAGCGTGAGCGCGCCGGTAGTGGCCGTGTAGGCCAGTTCCTGCCCGTTGAGGGTGATGGTGTGGTGGGTTTGGATAATGGTTTCTGGGGGAACGGCCGTACTGGCCTCGGGCTGATCGGTGGGTGAGGTGGGTGACATCGTTTTCTCCTGTTTGATGTGGACTGACCGTAGAGACTGCACGGCCGTAAGGCATTCTACCTGCCTTGTATTTTGACGAAAACTGACCAGCCTTTCAAGTCCGACTTTGGCGCAGCGAATGAGGCGCGTTAGAAATTGGTCAAAACATAAATAATACATAGACAATATATTGACA
The DNA here is from genome assembly GCA_029559155.1 of Chloroflexota bacterium. Classification (GTDB taxonomy): domain Bacteria; phylum Chloroflexota; class Anaerolineae; order Promineifilales; family Promineifilaceae; genus Leptovillus. The sequence goes on along the minus strand of JAKQCM010000256.1, from coordinate 10,699 downwards.
GCACAAGGTTTACCTGTTATAGTTGCTTCATCATGTCAAACAATCTGGTTGACCGATGCGATAAATAAGATACCGGTGTCGGCCATGGGAGTAAGATCAATGTCTAATCGTGAAATTGTTGTTGAAAACCTGGGCAAAGAGTATGCGGGCGGCGTAACGGCCGTGCGCGATGTCTCTTTCCAGGTAAATTCAGGTCAAATCTTTGGCTTTCTCGGCCCCAATGGCGCCGGCAAAAGCACCACCATCAAAATTTTAACCACTCTGGCCCTGCCCACTCGCGGCTCCGCCCGCGTTGGCGGCTTTGATGTCGTCTCGCAAGCCGATCAGGTCCGCCGCATTGCCGGCGTCGCCCTGCAAGAGATCGGCATCGACCCGCTGATGAAATCTGTAGAACTGCTCAGTATGCAGGGGCGCATGTTTGGCGCCAGCCGCAAAGAGGCCGCCAATCGCGCCGAAGAACTACTGCACCTGGTTCGCTTAGAAGAGGCCAAGGGGCGCCGCGTGGGAACGTACAGCGGTGGCATGCGCCGCCGTCTGGACCTGGCCCTGGCCCTGGTTCACAAGCCGGAAATCCTGTTTCTTGATGAGCCAACAACAGGTCTGGACCCCGCCAGCCGCCGGGATGTGTGGGAAGAAGTGCGCCGCCTGAACCGCGAATTGGGCATGACTATCTTCCTCACCACGCAGTACCTGGAGGAAGCCGATGAATTGGCCGATGTAGTGGCGATTATCGACAACGGGGCCATTGCCATTGAAGGCTCGCCGGCCAAATTAAAAGCCAGCGTGGGCACGGAATCCATCAACGTGGCCTTCGACAGCCGCGAAACGGCCGAAAATGCACGCGCCGAACTTGGCGATATGGCCGATACCATTCAGACAGACCGTGACACCGTGCGCTTGTACATGAACCAGGCCGCGCAAACCATTCCGGCGGTTGTTAATCGGCTGCAACAGGCCAATCTCAACCCCATTTCACTGACGCTGACGCAGCCAACCCTGGACGATGTCTTTTTACAGGTAACTGGACAGCGCTTGCAAGCGGAAGCTGCCCAACCGCAGGTTGCTTAACCTCCAGCTCAAGTGGCTTGCCCTCATTTAACCCAATTTTGATTATTCCGTGAGAGGAGTTTTACCATGACAACACCTAATTTTGCCGCGCAGAGCGCTTACGGCCGTTCCGACCGCAAGCAAGCCAAAGCCAGTTTACCCGTACAAATCCTGTTGGTAACCTGGCGTAATCTGGTCACAATTTTCCGTACGCCGGTGGCTCTGGTGCCGCCATTGGTCATCAGCATCTTTTTTCTGGTGATCTACGAATCGACCCTGGGAAAAGCTGCCAATTTTATTCCCAACCTCAGCGGCAACAGCTACCTGGGCTTTATCCTGCCGCTTTCCATCGTCAGCTCGTCGCTTTCCGGCTCCGGTATTGCCGCCCAAAATATGGTTCGGGATATTGAAAGCGGTTATTTTGATAAGCTTCTCCTGACGCCTGTCAGCCGCGCGGCGTTATTGCTCGGCCCCATTTTGGCCGGCGCGGTTATTCTGGGCATTCAGGCCACAGTGGTGATTGCTTTTGCCCTGTTATTGGGTTTGGAATCGGCTACTGGGTTTGCCGGGCTGGCGGCCGTTGTTGGACTGTCTATTTTATTGGGCACGGGATTCGCCGGTTTCACCGTCTCGGCGGCGTTGGGCAGCGGCAGCGCGGCGGCCACTCAGGGAGCCAGCTTCCTCTTTTTCCCGCTCACCTTCCTGACTGCCAGTTTTGTGCCTCTGGAATTGTTGGATGGCTGGCTGCAAACGGCCGCTAAAATCAATCCCATCACCTATGTTCTGGAAGCCATGCGCGGCCTGCTGAACACCGGCTGGGACAGCGCAGCCCTCACGCAGGGCATCGCCGCCTGCCTCATTCTGGGCGTGGCGATGTACACGCTGGCTGTGTTTGCCTTGCGCGTTCGTACCCGCCGCAGCTAATTTTTAGATGCGTGATGCGTGAGGCGTGAATGGGAATCCTTCACGCCTCACGCATCACGCTTCAAATTTTCCCGCTTCTCCCACCCTCCCCCTTTTTTCCCCCATCCTTTTGGGTAGGCGCTCCCGCCCCCACGGGTAGCTGACAACCATCCTCTTGTGTGTTTTTTCACAAAGAAATCCGTGTTACTCTGTTTGTGTAAATCATCACAAACGAGAGAGGCCCGGTTCTCTTCTCGCAGGTTCAATAAAAGGAGACGAAACATGAGCGAAATGGTTGCCCCGAAATTGATGACTCAACCGCCAACGGCCGTATTAAGCGACAAATATCTGGCCGGTGTGCGTACCTACGCCAGTGGGTATTATGATCCCGATTACGCGCCCAAAGACACCGACCTGCTCTGCGCTTTTCGCATCACCCCCAAAGCGCCCACCGACATGATCGAAGCGGCAGCGGCCGTCGCCGCCGAATCTTCTACCGGTACCTGGACCGAAGTATGGTCCAATCAACTCACCGATCTGGAATTTTTCAAGGCGCGCGTGTATGACATCCAGGGTGACATCGCCTATATCGCCTATCCAATGGATTTGTTTGAAGAGAACAGTGTGGTCAACATCATGTCTTCCATTGTGGGGAATGTGTTTGGCATGAAAGCCCTGTCCGCCCTGCGGCTGGAAGATATGCGCATCCCCACCGCCCTGGTGAAGACGTATCCTGGCCCGCATGTGGGTATTTATGATGAACGGGTGTGGTCGAATAAGTGGGAACGGCCGTTACTCGGCGGCACCGTCAAGCCCAAACTCGGCCTCTCGCCCAAAGCGTACTCCACCATTATCTACGAATGCCTCGTGGGTGGGCTGGACACCACCAAAGACGACGAAAACATGAACAGCCAGCCCTTCAGCCGCTGGCAAGACCGCTTCCGCTACGCCCAAGACGCCGTCAACCGCGCCATGGCCGAAACCGGCGAATACAAAGGCCACTGGCACAACGTCACCGCCGGCTCCACTTTGGAAAGCCTGAAACGCATGGATTACGTAAAAGAACGCGGCGCGGATATGTGCATGTTCGATTTCATCACGGCCGGCTTTGCCGCTTCGGCCGACGTGTTTGCCCACGCCCGCGAACTGGACATGATCGTCCACTGCCATCGGGCGATGCACGCCGTTTTCACCCGCCAGCACGAGCATGGCATCCACATGCGCGTCGTGGCCAAGTGGCTGCGGCTCACCGGCGGCGATCATATGCACACCGGCACCGTGGTTGGCAAACTGGAAGGTTCCTGGAGCGAAACGGAAGGTCTCATTGACCTGCTGCGCGAGCGATACATTCCCGCCAACCCCGCCCAGGGCATCTATTTCGATCAGGACTTCGCCGGTCTGAAAAATGTGTGGCCGGTAGCCTCTGGCGGCATTCACGTCAACCACATCCCCGACTTGTATCGCCTGACGGGCAACGATGCGTTCTGGCTGTTTGGCGGCGGCACGCATGGCCACCCCAAAGGCAGCCGCGCCGGGGCAACGGCCAACCGCGTGGCCACAGAAGCGATTGCCTCCGGTTCAACGTTGGCCGAGGCGGCGCGAAACTCGCCCGAACTGCGCGACGCGATGGCTCTGTGGGCAGACATTAAATTCGACGTGCAAGAATAATTGTCGCTGGACAATTGATCTTGGAGGCTATCATGAATCGTAAAGTCATCATGTTGGGCATAGCCGGTGATAGCGCTGCCGGGAAGACAACGCTAAGTAAAGGCATTGTCGATGCTTTGGGACCAGACCAGGTGACCGCCATTTGCTGCGATCATTATCACAAATACAACCGCTTGCAGCGCAAGGAGTTGGGGATTAGCGCGCTGTCGCCGGAAGGTAACTACATCGACATTATGGAGCAGCATTTTCGGCTGCTGCGCGAGGGGCAGCCGATTTTGAAGCCGGTTTATAATCACAGCACCGGGGATTTTGACGCGCCGGAGTACATTAAACCAACCCGGTATGTGATTGTGGAAGGATTGCTGCCGTTTCATACGCGCCTGATGCGGCTCTGTTTTGATGTGAAGGTTTACCTGAATCCGCCGGAGGATTTGCGCCACAAATGGAAAATTAAGCGCGATACCACCAAGCGGGGGTACACATTGGAGCAGGTGTTGGTTTCGTTAAACGGCCGTAAAGATTTGTCCCCTCGCTACATCGAACCACAAAGGGCGTTGGCCGACATGGTGGTACGATTTCAGCCGCCCGAAGGCCGCGCCGAGGAAACCGGCGGACACCTGAACGCCGATCTGGTCCTCCGGCCTACCATCCCGCACCCGGACCTGACGGATATTCTGCAATACAGCGGGCATGGTGCAGAACCAGCCTTGCGGTTAGAATTGGGCCGGTATGATGGAAAGCCGGTTGATTTTTTGGAAATATCCGGTAACGTTACCGCTGAAAACGCCCGTAAGCTGGAAGAAATCATTCAAGCCCATTTACCGGCAAACAGCGAAGTCGATCTGGACCGTTTGGGCCGTTATCAGTCTGGTCTGGTGGAAGAGCGCAGCTACCCGCTCGCTCTGACCCAGCTTTTAATCGCCTATCACATGATTACAGCCGGCGAGGCTGTATTTACATAACATACGCAGTCGTTACGAAACGTCGTGGCACAGAACAGAGTTGTGTAACCGTCTCCAACCGACTGCACTCGACACAATAGGAGAGTTTACAATGAGCAGCGATCTATCCACGACGTTAAAACCAGTGGCCAATTCAATTCGTGGTTTGGCGATGGACGGGGTGCAGCAGGCCAACAGCGGCCATCCTGGGATGCCTTTAGGTATGGCCGATGTGGCTGCCTTGTTGTGGGCGCGGTATCTAAAGTTTGATCCGCAACGGCCGTCCTGGCCGGATCGAGACCGCTTTGTATTGTCCGCCGGGCATGGCAGCATGCTGCTCTATGCCCTCCTGCACCTGAGTGGTTACGATTTGCCTCTGGAGCAGCTCAAACAATTCCGCCAATGGGGCAGCCAGACCCCCGGTCATCCGGAACGCCACGACACGCCCGGCGTGGAAATGACCACCGGCCCGTTAGGGCAGGGCATTTCCTCGGCCGTGGGCATTGCCCTGGCCGAGCAGTGGCTGGCGGCCCGCTTCAATCGCCCCGATTTTAATCTGGTTGACCATCACACCTATGTCATCGCCGGGGATGGCGACTTGATGGAAGGCATCTCCAGCGAGGCCAGCTCGCTGGCCGGCCATTGGGGGCTGGGCAAGCTGATTGTCTTTTACGACGACAATCACATCAGCATCGACGGCTCCACCAGCATCTCTTTTACCGAGGACGTGGCGATGCGGTACACGGCTTATGGTTGGGGAACCTGGCATGTGGATGGCCATAACCCGGACGCTGTAGCCGCGGTTTTGGAGGAGGCGCTGGCAGATGGGGAACGGCCGTCGCTTATCGCCTGCCGTACCATCATTGGTTTCGGCAGCCCGAACCGCCAGGGTACGGCCAAGGCCCACGGCGAGCCGCTAGGCGCTGAAGAAGTCCGCCTGACGAAAGAGGCGCTGGGTTTGCCGCAAGAAGCGTTCTGGGCCGATCCGGCCGCGTACCAGATTTTGGGTGCGGCGGGCAAAGCCGGCGCCGACGAACACACACTCTGGCACGACCTTTTGGAAAAATACACGGCCGTCTACCCGCAAGAAGCGGCCGAATTCAAACGTATCATGCATGGCGAACTGCCGCCCGGCTGGGATGATTTTTCTGTCGAATACACCGCGCCCGATGCGACGCGCAATACAGCCCACAAGGCGCTCAACGTCCTGGCTCAGCGCGTGCCGGAGCTGCTCGGCGGCTCGGCTGACCTGACCGGTTCGAACAAAACCGACCTCAAGGGCGTGCAGGACATTCAGAAAGGGGCTTATGACGGCCGTTACCTCCGTTTTGGCGTGCGTGAAAATGGCATGGGAGCCATCCTGAACGGTCTGGCTTTGCACGGCGGCATTATCCCGTACGGCGGCACCTTCCTCGTCTTTTCCGATTATATGCGGCCGACGATTCGTCTGGCGGCGCTGATGAAGTTGGGCGTCATCTACGTTTTCACCCACGATTCTATCGGTTTGGGCGAAGACGGACCGACCCATCAGCCCATCGAGCATCTGGCGGCTTTGCGCGCCATTCCCAACCTGACCGTGTTCCGTCCGGCGGATGCGTATGAATCGGCGGTGGGTTGGAAAACGGCCGTGGCCCGCCGCACCAGCCCGACCGCCTTCGCCCTCACCCGGCAAAAATTACCCCTTTTGTCGCCCACTTTAGCCGAAGGGGCCAGAAATGGCGCGTACATTCTGGTTGATGTGCCCGAGCCGCAAGTGATTCTGATGGGTTCTGGCTCTGAGGTCCACATCGCCGTGGAGGCGCAAAAGCAGTTGGCCGCCCAAGGCGTGGCCGCGCGGGTGGTTTCCTTTCCCAGTTGGGAATTGTTCGACGAAATGCCGTCGGCTTACCGGGACGCCGTTTTGCCGCCCGATGTAACCGCGCGCGTAGCCATCGAAGCGGGCATCGCCCAGGGATGGAGCAAATATGTCGGGTCGCAAGGCGCAGTTATCTCGCTTGAGCATTTTGGCGCGTCGGCCCCGTTTGAGATTTTGTACGAAAAGTTTGGCCTGACGCCGGAAGCCATGACCGCGAAGGCGTTGGCTTTGCTGGCGTAAGACTTGCCAGGGACCGGAGATTGGAGATGTCAGTCTTCAGTCTCCAGTCTCGCAAATCTCACAGGAGAATTTTTTATGCGACCAATCAAACTTGCGCCCAGCATTCTCTCGGCTGATTTTTCGCGTTTGGGCGAACAGGTTTCGGAAGCCCTGGCGGCCGGGGCAGACTATGTTCACGTGGATGTGATGGATGGTCATTTTGTGCCCAACATTACCATTGGCCCGTTGATTGTGCAGGCGATACGGCCGTTAGCCCGCCAACACCACGCCGCCATCGACGTCCACCTGATGATCGAGCACCCCGACCGCTACCTGGAAGAGTTCGCCAAAGCTGGCGCCGACATCCTCACCGTTCATGTCGAAACCTGCCCGCACCTGCACCGCACCTTGCAAGCGATTCACGAATTAGGCGTGAAGGCCGGCGTCACGCTGAACCCGGCCACGCCGTTGGTGACACTGGAAGAAATTCTGCCGCTGGTTGATCTGGTCCTCATCATGTCTGTGAACCCCGGTTTTGGCGGGCAATCTTATATCCCCGGCAGCACGGCCAAAATCCGCCGCCTGCGCCAGATGTTAGACGCCATCGGTTCGCAGGCCGATTTGGAAGTAGACGGCGGCATCAAACCCCACAACGCCGCCGAAATTGCTGCGGCCGGGGCGAATGTGTTGGTGGCCGGCAGCGCGGTGTTTGGCGACGGCCGTGCCATCGCCGAAAACATCGCCGCCTTTAGAAAAGCGCTTGCCGCCTGACATCCCCTTCTCGCCCTCACCCCCCGCCACGACGATCAAACTGCCAGTCTCCCGGACGATCTGCTATACTTTAGTCGAGTATGATTGGTCAACGACGGCCAATCAACCAGCGCAAAAGTAACCGAAACTGGCCGAAACGCCACCTCCTTCAAGATGGTTTCGGCCCAAGAAAAGGAGATTTTTCATGATTGTTACAACGGCCGATTTATTCAAAATTGCGTACGGCAACTTCGCCATAGGCGCTTACAACATCAACAACATGGAACAGGCTTTGGGTTTGTTTGAAGGCAACGTCAAAGCGCAAGCGCCCTTTATCGTGCAAATATCCAAAGGCGCACGCCAGTACGCCAACCCCAGAATGCTGGAAGCGATCATTCGCGCCGCCGAAGAGTTATACCCGGAAGCTATTTTTGCCGTACACCTGGACCACGGCGATGAACAAACCTGCTACGACTGCATCGACTCTGGCTTTTACAGTTCGGTGATGATCGATGCCTCGCACCATCCCTTTGCCGAAAACGTAGCCATTACCAGACGCGTGGTAGACCGCGCCCACGCCAAAGGCATCAGCGTGGAATCGGAACTGGGCATGTTGGGTGGTGTGGAGGAAGACATTGCCGTGGACGAGAAGAACGCCATGCTCACCGACCCCGACGAAGCCAAAGCCTTTGTGGCGCAAAGCGGCTGCGACAGTCTGGCGGTGGCCATTGGCACCAGCCACGGCGCCTACAAATTCAGCGGCAGCCAGGGGCTGCATTTCGACCGGATGGCCGAAATTCAGAAACGCCTGCCGGGTTTTCCGTTGGTGATGCACGGCTCCAGCTCTGTGCCGCAAGAGGAGGTGGCGCGTATCAACGCCGCCGGCGGCAAGCTGAACCCATCGGCCAAGGGCGTGGATGCGAATCAGTTTGCCCGGGCTGTGCCGCTGGGGGTGACAAAGGTGAATATTGACACAGACGGCCGTCTCGTCTGGACGCGTGTTCACCGGGAATACTTCCGCGATCACCCGGAAGGGTTTGATTTCCGCAAGCCCGGCACGCTGTTCGTTCCCGCCTACGCCGACTTCATCGTCGACAAAAGCCACAAGCTGCTCTCCGCCGGCACGCTCCCGATGGTGCGCGAAGCGCTGGCTAAGTAGAAGAATGATAGTTAGTTAGTTAGTTAGTTAGTTGGTTGGTTGGTTAGTTTGTTAGCTAACCAACCAACCAACCAACAATCAAACCAACAAACAAAAAAGGACTCCACTGAGTCCTTTTTTTGTGCCTAAAACGGGGCATCTCCGACCAGACTTTGATGCCATTCGGTGAGGAATTTCATCGCCTCCTCAAATTTGCGCTGGGGCATGAGCTTGTATGAAGTGATGCCAAATTTACGGTACAGCTCGCCATAACACGCGCCAAATTCATTGCGCCCGGTCTCTTTGCCCAAAGCCAGGGCCACCGCCTTCACCGCCTGGCTGATCTGGCTGGCCTGGACTTCTGTCACCACGTCCGCGCCGGAAAGCTGCTCTTCGACGCTGGTGAGGCGCTCTTCCACGTTTTCCAGGCGGATTTCGGTGTCGCCCAGCCGCCCTTCCAGCATAATCTGCTGTTTGGCGAGTTTGACAATGGCCATGGCCATTTTGTAGGCTTGCACGGCGTCGGTGTCCTGGTCCAATAGCTCTTCAAAGCGGGCGTCGGCCGTCAGGCGGCCTTCCTGGAACGCTTCCCACAACACGGCCGCCGCCTCTTCCTGAAATCGCTCCAGTTTGGGGCGGATGTCTTCTTTAACGGCCGTTACCCGAATACCCGACAACCACAAGGGAATCAGGTCCGCCCGCAGCACATAGCCGCTCTGCGTTCCGCCGGGGGTAGACAATTTGTCTACCCCTTTCAGTCCTTTGCTCAACACGGCGTGGCGCTCAATGCGCCGCCGCTGCCCCTGGGCGTCCAGTCCCAGCGCACTGCACATCTGCGTAAGGCCGGCGTAAATGCGGCTGTCGTCGGCGCGCACGGCCGTCAGGTCATCGCCATAAAAATCAATCGTTTTTTGGGAGAGCGGAATCAAAGAATTTGTTTGAGTCATGGGTAATTAGTTTCTCTGTCAACGAATGTGTGCTGCCGTTAAGTGTATCATATTCACCCATCTGGGGTGGCGAATTGGTGAATGGGTTGTAAATTACACACCGTTGGGATAGATCATTTGGCTACCCCTTTTTCTGAAGCGTGATGCGTGATGCGTGAAATCTCTATCTCACGCATCACGCATCACGCATCTTCCCACACCCCACGAATTCCCAAAGCGCCATTTCCCTTACCGTATCCTTACATGAAAATGAGCCGAGGTTGGGTATACTGGAGAGGAAATGACTTGAAACTAACCATTACAAAGGGGCAATCATGCGTAAACAAATTGTGATCATTGGCGGCGGGCCGGCCGGATTGGAAGCGGCGCGGGCGGCGGCCAAAGCCGGCGCGCAGGTGACGCTGGTGAGCAACGAAGGCCTGGGCGGCCGGGCCGGCTGGTACAGCCTGCTGCCGAGCAAAGTGTGGTTAACGGCCGTTGATACCCACAGCCCACACGCCGATCCCGCCGCCATCGTCGCCCAAATCAAGGTCGTCAAGCAAGCCTGGAGCGCTCAGCAGGCTGCCGAATTGGCGGCGTTGGGCGTGGCGGTGGTGCAAGGCACGGCCGTTTTCGCCGACCCGCACACCCTCACCCTGACCCACGAAGAGAGCCAGCGCACCCTCACCGCCGATGCCTTCATCGTCGCCAGCGGTTCCGTGCCCATTTTCCCGCCGACGATGAAGCCCAATGGCAAGAATATCCTCGCGCCCCGATTTGCCAGCGCCCTGGATACCCTGCCCGACAGCGTGGTGGTGGTGGGCGCGGGCGTGACCGGCGCGGAATTTGTCTACCTGTTCAACCGGCTGGGGCTGGCAGTGACCTGGATCATCGACCAGTTTGGCGTGCTGCCCACCTTTGACGCGGACGCGGCGCAGGCGCTGAAAGAAACTCTGGCGCGGCGCGGCGTGAAGCTGGTGGAAGGCCACATGGCCGACCATATCGACCAGACGGAGGCGGGTGTAGAAGTGGTGACCGCGGACAACGGCCGTTACCCTGCCGCCCTGGCATTCCTGGCGATTGGGCGCAAGCCCGACACCGACAATCTACACCTGGAAGCGGCCGGATTGCGCCTGGACAGGGGCGTGGCGGCAGTGGATGGGTACGGCCGTTCCGCCCAGCCCCACATTTACCTCGTCGGCGACGTGACCGGCGCGCCGATGATTGCCAACCGGGGCATGGCCCAGGCGCG
>JAKQCM010000237.1 GCA_029559155.1 Chloroflexota bacterium | reverse complement strand
ATCTGGGCTTGTTCGGTTGGCAACGGCCAGTCTGAGACCGCGCCCGACCAGAAGGCGTCTAGCGCTTTGATCGTTTCGGGTAGTTGTTCCCAGTGCGGCAGCCCCAGGGTAGGGGTGAGACGCCTGGCCCGGACGTGTTCGTTCTGCGCCAGCAGTTCCGGCAGCAAATCAAACCGCACGTAAAAATCCCGGTCATACAAGATCAGGGTTGGCAGCGACAGCGGTTTGTACAGGACGTCGACGGCGTTTTGGGTAAACAACTGCCCGCTGATGAAGTGCAAGGGCACAATCCTGGCCCCCGGCTGGTGGGAAGTGGCGTAACCGTACTCGATCAACTCTTCCGGTATATCCCCAACAAAGCTCTTGCTCAGATAAAACCGTAAACTGACCCGTGAAGCGATTAAATCGTACAGCGCCTGGGACCACAGGGGAAACGAAAACAGGCGGTAGAGCGTGGTGTTGGCGCTGCTGCGGCCGGCCTGTTCGGTGACGCGGCCGCTGTTGCGGGCGGTGAAGCCGCTGGGGGAAATGAGCGTGAGGGAGCGGAACTGCGTCGGTGCGGCCACGGCCGTGCGGGCGACAAATTCGCTGCTTAAAGACAGCGCCACCACGTCGGCCGGTTCGCCAACCACCTGCGTCAAGAAGGCCAATATGGTTTGGGCGAAAAATTCCGGCGTGTACGCACGGTCGGCTCTGTCTGAAAAGCCGTAGCCGGGCATATCCAACGCATACACAGGCCGTTGGTGGCGGTAATGGCCAAAGAGGGGTTTCATTTCGAGGGCGCTGGCGGCGGCGTTGATGCTGTGGATGAGGACGAGGGGTGTGCCGGAAACGGCCGTATCCGCATAATAACTCACCCGCCCAATTTGCGGCAGCTCCACGGTGCGCCGTTCGGCCGCCAATGCTTCCGGCAGGGGCACATCATGGTCGATGGTGAACCGGCTGACCAGAATACCGGCGGCGGCGGCAGTGAGCAGCCCGCCGACAAAGCCGACTCCGCTGCGAATGGGTCTTTTTCGACTGTTTTTAGGTAATTTTTCAGACATGGATCTCCCTCCGGAGGGCGAGTGTTACTCGCCGGTATACGAAACAAGATAAACGAGTTATCGGTCAGGCGAAGTTTTCCGCTGCCACTGTTCCGATTGAATATAGTCGATCGATTGGTGCCGAAAGTAGGTGTCGTACAGTTCGGCGTAATGGCCGCTTTGCGCCATGAGCTGTTCGTGGCTGCCTTCTTCGATGATTTGCCCCTGCCGCAGCACGATGATGCGGTCGGCGGAGCGTACGGTGGAGAGGCGGTGGGCGATGATGATGGAGGAACGGCCGTTCATGATCAAATCCAGCGCCTGTTGTATTTGCGACTCGGTGAACGGGTCAACGCTGGCGGTAGCCTCGTCCAAAATGAAGATGCGCGGATTTTGCACCAGGACGCGCGTCAGGGCCACAAGCTGGCGCTGCCCCATCGAAAGCCGCCCGCCGCGCTCGCCAACGTGGCTGTTCAGGCCGTCGGGCAGCGTTTCCAGCCATTCGCCATCGCCAATGCGCCGGGCCATGGCCTCGATTTCGGCGTCGCTGGCTTCGGGACGGCCGTAGCGGATATTTTCCAGCACTGTACCGGCAAACAGGAATGGCACCTGCGAGACGATGCCCAACTGGCGGCGGTAGGCTTCCAGGTTGAATGTGCGCACGGAACGGCCGTCGACACAAATTTCCCCTTCCTGAAACTCGTAAAACCGGGCAATCAGTTTGATAATGCTCGATTTGCCCGCGCCGGTGTGCCCCACCAGGGCCACGCTTTCGCCCGGCTGGATGGTCAGCGAGAAATCGCGCAGCACCTGTTCCTGCTCCGAATAGCGGAAACACACATGGTTGAAGCCGATTTCGCCGCGCAGCGCGGGCACAGGTTGGTCGTCGGTTTGCACCACCGCCGACTCTGAATCGATCAGCGCGTACACGCGCTCCGCGGCCGCCAGGCCCTGCTGGAACTGGCTCCAAAAGGCCGACAGATTGATCACCGGGAACCAGAAGCGGTCGACGGTGGAGACAAACAAGTACCAGGAAGCCACGGTAATGACCCCGGCGGCTGTGCTGAGACCGCCAAAATAGACCAGAACGGCCGTGGCAATGCCGCCCAGCACATTCAGCACCGGGAAAATGTTGGCCAGCACAAAACTGCGCCGCACGTTGATCGCATATGCCTGCCGGTTGACGGCCATAAACTCGTCGTAGATGGCCTGTTCCTGGCGGAAGTTTTTGGCTACGCGGATACCGGTCACCGATTCTTGAATGGCTTTGTTGACCTCGCCGACCGCCCGCGAGCTTTGCCGCGTGACCCGCCGCGCCAGCCGCCGGAAGCCCAGCGCCGCCGCCACGATGAAGGGAGTCATGACCAGCACCAGCAGTGTCAGTTTCCAGTCAATCGTAAACAAAACGACGATGAGGATGAGCGACGAGGCTAACTGGTTGATGACATCGGTGCTGAGGACGATGACTTCGCCAAATTCTTGCGTGTCGCTGGTGATGCGGCTGACCACGCGCCCGGAGCTGTATTCGTCGTAGAAGGAAAGGTCTTGTTGGGCGGCGGCGGTGAAGGCGTCGTCGCGCATAGCCAAAACCACGTCGGAGATAACTTCGACGGTGAGCTGGCGGCGCACCCAATTCAGCCCCCAGACCGCAAAGCCGAGGAAGAAGGCCAGCCCGGACAGCAGGGCGATGAAGGTGGCGTCGCCCTGGGTGGCCATGATGTCTACGCCGCGCGCCACAATGAGTGGAAAGGCGGCGCTGGCGAAGGACATGAGGAAGACGGCCGTTATCACCACCATCACCTTACGTTTATGCGGGCGAAAGTAGATTAAAATTCTCTCGACAAGTTCTTTGTCGCTGTATTGTCGGTCGTAGGCCTCACCTTCGAGGCCGCGCATGACGGCTGCCATAGGTTTAGTTAGAGATTAGAGATTAGAGATTAGAGATTAGAGGCTACTGATTAGAGGCTTTGGAAGGGAGATCAATCTCCAACCTCCAATCTCCAACCTCCAATCTCCAATCTCCAATCTCCAACCTCCAATCTCCAGTCCCGCTAAAGGATTCGTTGTCCCAGTAAGGATGCTGCCAATTCTACCGCTAATTCGGCCGTTTTGTTACGGTCGTCCAGGATTGGGTTGATTTCCACGATGTCCAGGGATTGCACCCGGCCGCTGTCGCCCAAAATCTCCATCAGCAAATGAGCCTCGCGGTAGCTGAGGCCGCCGGGTACGGGCGTGCCCACCCCGGCCGCTTCGTCGGGGTCCAGGCTGTCCATGTCCAGGCTGACGTGCAGGCGGGGCAGGTGGCGCAGACGGTCCAACGCCTGCCGGGCTACGGCGGCCATGCCCAGTTCGTCGACGTGGCGCATGGTGAAAACGTTGATGCCGCTGGGCAGCAGCCGCTGCCGCTCCCCGGCGTCCAGGTCGCGGATGCCAATTTGCACGATGTGCGAGGGCTGCAATTTGCGGCCAGGGTAGCCGATGTTGACCAGCGCCTCGTCGCCGTCGCCAACCAGGGCGGCGACGGGCATGCCGTGGATGTTGCCGCTGGGCGAGGTTTCGGAGGTGTTGAAGTCGGCATGGGCGTCGATCCAGATGACGCCGACCGGCTCGCGTTGGGCGGCGGCGGCGATGGTGCCCATGCTGATGCTGTGGTCGCCGCCGAGGAAGAGGGTGAAGTCGCCCTGGCGCACGCAGTCGCTGGCAATGGTGAAGATGTGCTGGCAAACGGCCGTTACCGCTTGCAATCGTTTCGCCCCGCCTTCTTCTTCCGGGTTGGGCACAGGCACGTTGCCCTCGTCGTGGACGGTGTGGCCCAGGCGTTCCAGCCGGGCTTGCAGGCCGGCGTAACGGGCCGCGCTCGGCCCCATGTCGACGCCGCGCCGGTTTTGGCCCAAATCCATGGGCACGCCGATGATGCGAATGGTTCGTTTATTCACTGGGAAACCTCGTAAAGCTGATGCGTGATGCGTGATGGTCTTTTGGTCCGCGTGACGCGCCATGCGTCACGCATCACGAACTTCGCAAGACCTGGATTGATTACGGCCGTTATTGTGGCGTATCTGTCAACTTGCGGCAACTGCTTGTTAACAACCAACACCTTGCCGCCTGGTCAGGACTTCCTATAATCTTCAGCATGGATACATCTTTATGGTTGCTGCATAGTTTACGGCTGGATTGGCCGGTCGATTGGACGGCCGTGTTCGGCCGTTCTGCCCCTTTGCTGCTGGAAATTGGGTTTGGCGGGGCGGATTTTCTGGTTGATCTGACCGTGAGCCGACCGGAGGCCAACGTGATCGGCGTGGAACTCTCGCTGCCATCATTGAAAAAGGGAGCCAAGAAGTTGCAAGCGGGCGATTTGCGCAACGGCCGTGTCGTGCAAGGCGCGGGTCAGCTGGTTTTGTGGGCCTTGTGCCTGCCGGACAGCCTGGACGAGGTGTATATCAACTTTCCTGATCCCTGGCCCAAAGAACGGCATCACGGCCGTCGCCTGATCAGCGATACTTTTCTCCACTTATTGGCGACGCGCCTGAAAGCAGGCGGACGGCTGGATATTGCCACCGACCACGCCGATTATGCCGCCTGGATTGTGCGGCATTTGGAACGGTCGCCCTACTTTGTCAGCCGTCTGCCCACAACGTATGTCAATGAAGACCCGGAGCGCATCACCACCAAATACGAACAAAAAGGGTTCGATGAAGGGCGCGCCGGCCACTATTTTAAGTGGCGGCGCACTGAAACGCCCGCCCCCAATCTTTTTCCCATTCCCAAGGAGCTGCCCATGCCCCATGTTGTCTTACAGTCACCGCTTAGCCTGGAAGAAATCAGCCGCCGGTTTACGCCGCAAAGCGACCGGTCGGAAAATGCGCGTATTGAACTATTGGAAATGTTCCAATCAACACGCGATGGCAAGCTGCTGGTGGAGGCTTACGTTCGAGAAGAGCCGCTGGCGCAGCGCGTGGGCCTGACCATTCGCCGCCGCGAACCGGGCGATATGGTTGTAGGGTTGCATGAGGTAGGTTTCCCTCGCCCCACGCCAGGCATCCAATTGGCCATCGCCCACCTGGCGCGCTGGGTGGTGGGGCTGGACCCGGCCTCAGCGATTGTGCGCAGCAATGTAGGCGTGGAGATTGGAGATTAGAGATTGGAGATTGCCCAATCTCCAGTCTCCAATCTCCAATCTCTAATCTCCATTTACCGCTACAAAACCCAAAATCGTCGTCGGGAATTTGTCCGTGGCCAGCAGGAAGCCGCGATCATCCAGGCGAACCAGGCCTTCCCAGTTGCGGGCTTCGTCGTCGGGCAGTTGCAGTTGGATGGGCGGCGCGCCGGTTAGCGTGATGGCTGCCGCGCCAAGCTGCAATTCCACCAGACGCTCCACCTGCTTGTGCTGCTGGTGGGTGGCTCCCAGGCCGAATTGTTCGCTGAGCGGATCCGTCGCCGGGCGCAAGTCGGTGTCGCCGGGATAAAAGTAGTTGATGACCCAGAAACGGCCGTTCCCATCCACGGCCGTCGCATCCGTCACCCGATACTCCAGCGCCGCCATGGGCACAGTGCCCGTCACGGTCCCATCCAGCGAGAACAGGTGAGCCGCCGGGCGCTGATTGAGCGCCGCGCCATTCACTTCGTACAGCGTCACCAGCGTATCCCCATCCACCAGCAGTGTTTCGTCGGACGTGTTGCCCCGGTTGGTTTGCGGCGCAATCTCCACCAGACTATCGGCGTCGATGGCGATCTGGCTTAAATCTGGGGCGATGGTTCCGCGTACCAGATAGCCCATGGGGCCGTTACGGCCGTCGGCTTCCACCGTCAGATACACCTCATCACCGGCAAAAGCGATGGCCTCGTAACCCTGGAAGCCGGGGATTGTGTCCGCCAGGCCGGGCGCGGCAAACGGAATGGCCTGCGGCGTGAGAGGATCGGCGGAACGGCCGTCCAAATAGTCCACAATGGCGCTTTTGGGCAAGGCGTACAAAAAACTGCCCTGGCCGACGAAGGTGGGATACTGCGGCAGCAAGATCAGCGTGTCGCCGTACCAGGCCAGCCCGGAGATTTCGGCGCTGGCGCGCGCCAGCGGACCGGCCAGGGGGATGGTGGTGACGGGGTATTCGGCTGGGGCGGGCACGGCCGTTGACGTTTCAGGCATGACCGTGGGCGGAATGGGTACGGCCGTCTCCATAGGCGTTAGCATGGGCGTCGGCGACTGTGCGGCGCAAGACGCCAGCAGCCAAATCAGCAGCGCCAGCAAAATGGGTAGTTTGTGACAAGACATGACGTTTTCCTTTGTAACGGCCGTGACCTGAATCGACAGGTTTCAACGACCGTTTCTGCTTACCATACCTGCGCGACAACCAGTGTCACAATAGTACCCCAGTACCGATTATTCACGCATTCTTTACACCGGGAAGCGCGCCCCTCATGCTAAAATCAACCCTCTGTGATGGAACAAGTGTTCCATTTTTGGGCAGCCTGACACAAGACTTATGCAATTTTTCGAGCAGCTACTCCACAACCTTGGCCTGAGCAAACAACCAACGGCCGTTCCCCTAGACCCGGAACTTTTGCCTTTTCTGGAAAAATTGGCGGCGCAGGAAGGCTGTACAGTGGCCGAAATGGCCGAATCGCTGTTGTACAATGCGGTTCACGAACGGCGCACGGCCGTTTCTCACCTCCAGCTCTGGGCTGAACTTACCCCGCGTGAAAAGCAGACGGCCGTTTTGGCTTGCCTCGGTCACACCAACCAGGAAATAGCCAGCCGTATGGTCATCTCCACCAACACCGTCAAAACCCACATGCGCCATATCCTGCACAAATTTAACGTCGGCAGCAAAGAAGAGCTGCGCGCCGTTCTGGCCGATTGGGATTTCAGCGATTGGCTCGAAGACCAGGAATTGATCGACACGGTTGGAGATCAGGGGCTTGCAAATGCAGATCGAAAACAGGAAACAGATTAAGGTTCCAGGTTTTCAATGTCAGCGAGGTCTTGCAGCCGACCGGCTGCTCGTTTGTTGCGTTTTAGATTTTCCAGGTCAATGAAATTGAGTTCTACGTCATCCAGGGCAAGCGTAACGCGTGCAGGATAACAGGCAGCAAAATCAACTCCCTTCAAACTGGTCAATAAATCAATGCGGTTTGGTGGATAGCCAAGTTGAATAATTTGAC
The DNA here is from genome assembly GCA_029559155.1 of Chloroflexota bacterium. GTDB lineage: Bacteria > Chloroflexota > Anaerolineae > Promineifilales > Promineifilaceae > Leptovillus. Next base: position 1,133 of record JAKQCM010000237.1, on the reverse strand, counting down.
CTGGTTCTAGAAAATCGGCTATGTCTAAGTCGAGTGCGCCAAAACCAAACTCAGCTAAGGCATCCAATAGCCGTTGGGCATTGTTTTGATTGTTCTCAATCCAAATATCCAGATCTTTGGTGTAACGGGGATGGCCATGAAAGGCGACTGCGTACCCATCGATGATAAGGTAGTGAACCAGATTATTGTTTAACGATTGTACAAACTCTTTGAAATCCTGGTTCAGAATCATAGTGCCAACGATGGTATTCTTGCCTGATCTTTTCCAGCGTTGCGAGTCGCGCTTCGTAAGGCTGAGTTTGCCAGTAAGCAAAATCGCTGCGCTGGTCTTCGACTCGCATTTTTTGAGCGACTTTTTGAATAGCCATAGGCGCTAATTATGCCATAGAGTTGCCAGAACGGCCGTTTCCATTCCCTCAAGCAAATACAGCTTATCCCCTCTCTCACCCCCAAATGTGGCGGCTCATCCGCCGGGATTAGTCCGCAATTGCCCCGCTAAATCACCCGCAAAGACGATTGAACCGACGGCCGTTTCCCCCTACACTGCCAACATGAACACCTTGCCCGATGTGCAAACCGGCGAACTGGCCGTGCTGCTCGGTCCACGCGCCGCCCGCGAGACCATGCTGTCGTTGACGGCCGTTCTCGCCCTTCATGGCCCTGTGCAGGTGCTAGACGCCGGCAACTGTTTCAACGCTTACCAGGTCGCCCGCCAACTGCGCCGCCACACTGTCGAACTGGACGCCATTCTCAGCCGCATCACGGTTGCCCGCGCTTTCACTTGTTATCAGGTGGTCGCTTTGTTTCAGCAGACCCAGGCCGCTGCCACGCCGCTGCTGGTTTTTGATCTGCTCACCACGTTCACCGATGAGAGTGTCGCCGCGCCGGAATGTTACCGGCTGCTGCGCCAGACAACCGGTCACCTGCGCCGGCTGCGCCGCTGCGCCCCTGTCGTTGTCAGCCTGCGCCCGCCACGCCAGCCGGACCGGCAGGGATTGGTAACGGCCGTCACCCAACTTGCTGACCATCTGCTAGAAGAATACCCACCCAGACACCAGAGCTAGAGCGAGAGCGAGAGCGAGAGGAAGAGGCTGCCCATGACTCTAGCTCTAGCTCTAGCTCTCGCTCTCGCT
>JAKQCM010000417.1 GCA_029559155.1 Chloroflexota bacterium | reverse complement strand
AGATTACGCCCTGCTGCGCGGCTTCTCAGCCGCCGATTTCTTTATCGCCCTGAGCGCGTTGGGTTTCACCACTGTGTTTCCCATTCAATTACCCAATAACACAACAAAGGGAGTCTTTTCATGAAAAAAGAACCGGATTATTTTAGACACGAAGAAACGATGTGCTGTCAGCAACCACATCAACCGATAAACAGCAAAAACGGGATACGCTTCCTGGCCTTTTGCATGGCTGCGCTGTTGACCCTGTTCGCCAATGGGCAAGCCCACGCCTGGCCGCTGGCGGGCAGCATGGCCACCGCGCGTATGGACCATACAGCCACCCTCTTGCCCGACGGCCGTACCCTCATCGTCGGCGGCAGCGACGGTGGTGCAAACCTGGCCAGCGCCGAGCTATACAACTCCACCACCAATAGCTGGAGCGCCGCCGCCAGCATGGCCGTCGGACGCAGATTGCACACGGCCACGCTGCTGCCCGACGGTCGCATCCTGGTCACGGGCGGGTCGGGCAATTTTGGGGCGACTGCCAGCGCCGAACTGTACAATCCGGCCACCAACAGTTGGAGCGCCGCCGCCAGCATGGCCGCCGGTCGCGTTATGCACACGGCCACCCTGCTGCCCGACGGCCGTGTCCTCGTCGTTGGGGGGCAAAGCACCACCGGCTATCTGGCCAGCGCCGAACTGTATGACCCGGCCAGCAATGATTGGAGCAGCATCGCCAGCCTGACAAACGGCCGTTACGCCCACACCGCCACCCTGCTGCCCGATGGATGGGTGCTCATCGCCGGGGGCGTTGGCGCTGGCTATCTGGCCAGCGTCGAACTATACAACCCCGCCGACAACAGTTGGTACGAGGCCACCGGCATGTCAACCGCTCGCGGATTCCACAGAGCCACGCTGCTGCCCGACGGCCGTGTCCTCATCGCCGGGGGAGACAGCGCCACCGGCTACCTGACCAGCGCCGAACTATATGACCCGGTCAACGACGGTTGGAGTGATGCCGCTAATATGGTCACCGCCCGCAGTTCGCACACGACCACCCTGCTGCCTGACGGCCGTGTCCTTGTTGCCGGTGGCAGGGACGGCGGCTATCTGGACAGCGTCGAACTGTACAACCCGGCCACCGATAGTTGGGACGTTGCCGACAACCTGGCCACGACCCGTACTGGACATACGGCCACGCTGCTGCCCGACGGCCGTCTGCTCATTGCCGGCGGGGCGAGCTTCGACGAAAACGAAGGCGACGAAATACCGCAGTCCAGCGCCGAACTGTACGACCCCGCCGTCGCCAGTTGGAACGCCGCGCCCAGCATGGCCGCCGCCCGCAGATCGCACACCGCCACCCTGCTGGGCGACGGCCGTGTCCTTGTTGCCGGCGGCAGCGGCAGCGGCAATCTGGACAGCGCCGAACTGTATGACCCGGCGACCAACAGTTGGAGCGCCGCCGCCAGCATGACCACTGCCCGTCAGAATCATACGGCCACGCTGCTGCCCGACGGCCGTGTCCTCGTCGCCGGGGGCTATAACAACAGCGATGAACGGCTGGACAGCGCGGAACTGTATAATCCGGCCAGTGACAATTGGAGCGCCGCCGCCAGTATGGCCACTGCTCGTGAGCAGCATACGGCCACACTGCTGCCCGACGGCCGTGTCCTCGTCGTCGGTGGCGTTAACGCCTTTGGGCTAATAGCCAGCGCCGAATTGTATGACCCGGCGACCGATAGTTGGAGCAGCGCCTTCAGCCTGACAACTGCCCGCAATTGGCACACGGCCACCCTACTGCCTGACGGCCGTGTCCTCATCTCCGGGGGCAATAGCAGCACCGGCGTCGTCGCCAGCACAGAGCTGTATGATCCGGCTGCCAATAGTTGGAGCGCCGCGCCTGCCATGACAACCGCCCGTTTTGTGCACACGGCGACGCTGCTGCCCAACGGCCGTGTCCTCATCGCCGGAGGGGTGGGACTTGGCGGCTCTCTGACAAGCGCCGAACTGTACAACCCGACCGACAACACCTGGGCCGCCGCCCCGGCCATGTCCATCCCGCGTGATTCACACGCGGCCATCCTCCTGCCCAACGGCCAGGCCCTCCTCATTGGCGGCTACAACGACAACGATGGGGCGCTCGCCAGCGCCAGCCTGTACGACCCGGCTATGAACAGCTGGCTCAACGCCCCGGCCATGACAAATAGCCGCTACTACCTGACGGCTACGCTGCTGCCGAACGGCCGTGTCCTCGCCGTCGGAGGGTATGGAATTGGCTATCTGGCCAGCGCTGAATTGTATGATCGTGGACTGGGCTTTGATGATGCCTGGCGGCCCGTGATCGAAACGGTCAGCAACCCCCTGCCACTGGGCGGCGTGCTGCACATCACCGGCAGCCAACTGCGCGGCCTATCCGAAGCCTCCGGCGGCGACACCACAAATTCAGCCGGCGGCTATCCGTTGGTGCAACTGCGCAGCCTGAGCAACGAGCAAATTGGCTGGCTGTCGCCCGTCTCCGGTCTGGGCTGGAGCGATCTCCATGTCACCGCAGCAGCGCCGACGGACTTCCCGGCCGGCCCAGCGTTAATCACCGTTTTCAGCAATGCCATCCCCAGCCAATCGGCGGTGGTGCAGGTTGTGGACGGCGTTGTCTGGGACAACAGCAGCGGCAACGGCAACTGGTCTACGCCGGCCAACTGGGTGGGCGATGTCCTGCCCGACAGCATGGACACCGTTGTCTTTAACGCCACCTCCAGCGCCAACGCCCTCGTAGACGCCGGTTTCAGCGGCACGGTCAATGGCGTGGTGGTGGACGATGGGTACAACGGCCAGATCAGCATGGCCCACAACCTGGCAGCGACCACTGGCCTTACCGTCCACGACGGCACGCTGCTGGTCGGCGATCCGGGCGCGTACAGTCTGACGGCGGGCAGTGTGCAGCATACGGGCGGCGTTATGGCCCAAACCCGCGCCGTTGGTGTGGGCGATGTCGCCTTCCTGCAAATTGAGGATGGGTATGGCAATGTGGTCCAGCATGGCGCGGAGATTGATACCACTGGTACCGGCACGGATGTGGGCAACGCCACTGTGCGCGTGCGGGCGCTGGCGGTGGGCGAGTATTGCACGTCGGAGGGGGCGGCCTCGCCGCTCTATGCCCGCCGCTGCTTTGAGATAACAGTAGACGGCGTCAATGGCCCCGCTGCGCTGACGCTGTATGCCCACTCCTCTGTTTTGGGCAATATCATCAACCAAAACATAGAAACTCTGTCAGAGAGCCGTTTACGGATGTACCGATTTGTGGATCCGATCTGGACAGGGGGCGTGTTCGTTACCAATGGCAATGTCGATGGGTTTAGTTTTGCCGCAGGGCAAACGCCAGGCTTCTCGCATTTCTTGCTCGCTGGGCAAGATGTGGAAATGGATGCGCCAACGGCCGTTACCCTGCAAGCCATCTCGGTCAACAGCGCGGGGACAGTCGGTGCGGCAGCGCTGCTGGCCGCCCTTTTGCTGGTCCTAACCGCGCTTTTGCTGCGCAAGAAACGCCCCGCTTAACAGAACAAGAGTGGTTCAATCTCCGAAGATTGAACCACTCTCACGCCCATGCAAGACCATTTTTTGCAGCCATGAATGCTTTTGGAGCGTTTCAAGGAAAAAATGGCTTTTCCTTTTACTGGTTGCTTTGGGAATGACAGCCTGTAAGCCCAAGACTCCTGAGATAGCATGGCAAGAACCCACACGAACCTCGACAACGGTACCGACGCTCGAACCGCCGCCAACAGCCAGACCCACAAGGCAGATGGCAGGGGAAACGCCAACGGCCGTCCCAACCATATGGCCCAAATCTACTACGCCAACAGCAGTTCCCGGCGCAATAGCCCGCAGCCACATTGAATACATCACCACAGAGATTGGCGCACGGCCGGCGGGAAGCGCCGCCGAGATGCAAGCCGCAGACTATATTCAAACTGTTTTGCGCGACATTGGGTATACCGTTGAACGGCAACCCTTTACAAAGATTGGCTGGGTGGGAGAAGATGAGATCGAAACCAGGATTGCATCTGCGAATGTACTCGCCACGAAAGCGGGCGAATCAGAAGAAATAATTGTCATTGGCGCACATTATGATTCTGTAGATACGGCGCTGGGCGCAGATGATAATGCTTCCGGAGTAGGTGTGCTGCTTGAACTGGCGGAAACATTTTACGACACGCCCACCCGCTATACCCTGCGTTTTGTGGCCTTCGGAGCGGAGGAAGTCGGCCCGCTGGGGTCTGCGGCCTATGTGGAACAACTGAGCGCCATAGAGCGCGAAAACACAATTGCCATGATTAATCTGGATTCGGTCATGGCTGGCGACAGGCTCTATGTTTATAGTGGCGAGGGACGGGAAACGGCCGTGCGCGATTGGGCGCTCGATTGGGCCACCCACAACGGCTTCAATTTGCAAACGATTCAGCATGTCAATCTGGACGACGAAGATGGGTATCCTACCGCTGATTACGGCGCTTTCCAAGATGCGGGAATCCCCTTCGCGTATTTTGAAGCGACAAACTGGACACTGGGGAAAAGAGACGGCTACACCCAGGTAGAACGCAGCTATGGGAACAATGGGGCGATCATTCATACTGTCTATGATCGGCTGGACTATCTGGACGAGGTTTTTCCGGGCAGAGTAGACGAGCGATTAAATGCGGTGGTCAGTATCGTCAAAGCGATTGTGAGTTCATGGGGGACGGCGTAATTCATCCTCCGTGATGCGTAAGCAGACGTAAACGAAGCCGATGCCCAATCGCTATTTAGAAGAAGTTGATTTCTGAGCTATCGTCCAGGCTGACCAGGCCGCGCCGCAGCGCATAAAGCGCGGCCTGCGTGCGATTTTCCAAACCAAGTTTGTCTAAAATATGACTGACATGCACGCCTGCTGTGCGGCTGGAGATAACTAATTGCGCGGCGATGGCCTCATTGCCCAGACCTTGCGCCACGAGTTTCAGGATTTCCAGTTCGCGCCCGGTCAGGTCGTCGAGCGAGGGTGTGGTCGGGTTGGCGCCATTGGCACGCAGCAAACGCCGCGCCAGGGCCGCCGGTAGATGCACCCCGCCCTGGTGCAAAATGCGAATGGCGGTAATGAGATTGTCGGGGGGAGTGTTTTTGGCGACGTAGCCTAAGGCGCCAGCCTGTACGGCCGGCAAAATACGTTCGGGGTCCATGAGGCTGGAGAGGATGAGAACGCGGGCGTCTGGATTGTGGCGCAAGATGTCGGCGGTGGCGGCAGCGCCATCCTGGCTGGGCATGAGAATGTCCATGATGATGACGTCGGGGTGGTGCTGCTGGGCAAGTTGAACGGCTTCACGGCCGTTACTGGCTTCAGCAACGATTTGCATGTCTGGTTCGACATCGAGAACGGCACGCAGTCCTTCCCGTACCAGGGGATGATCATCTACAAGGAGGAGGCGGATAGGGGTCATAGGCTTTGGGCGGGGTGAATTTCGATTGAGGATTGGGGCAGGGTGGCTCTGACGGCCGTGCCCGTGCCCGGTGCTGACTGAATTTCCAGGTGGCCGCCAAGCTGGGCGGCGCGTTCGTGCAGATGCGTGAAACCCAGGCCGGATTGGATGGCGGCGGGGTCGAATCCCCGGCCATTGTCGTGGATTTCCAGCTTCAGACAGTCGTTTTCTTGGTGAAAGGCAACCGTAACGGCCGTTGCCGCCGCATGTTTGAGGGCATTGTTCAGCGCTTCTTCAATGAAGTGGTAGAGGTTTTCTTCAACGGCCGTGGGCAGCGCTGGCGGCCATTTTCCGGTTAGTTGTGTTTGGATACCCGCGCGTTGTTCCACCATTTCCAGGCGGTGTTGCACGGCCGTGTACAAATTGGCGCCCGCTAACTCTAGCGGGCGCAGTTGGTAGATAAGCAGGCGCATCTCGCGTAAAGCCTGCCCGGCGGCGTCACTGAGACGCCCCAAATGGGCGGCAGTCATGTCACTTTGCCCGGCGCGAAGTTGTTTTTGCGCCGCGTCGGCAAAGAGCATTTGTGTGTACAGCAACTGTGTCACCGAGTCGTGCAGGTCGCGGGCCAGGCGATGGCGCTCGGCGGTGACGGCGGCCGTTTCCGCCTGCCGCCGCAGATACTCGTTGTCCAGGGCCACCCCAATTTGCTCACCGACCGCCAACAGCAATCCCCGGTCTTCGACATTGAAACGAGGAGCCGTCTGACTGAACAGCAGCAAGAGGCCGCGACGGTCAACCTCTACCCGCGTCTGAATGGGGGCGGCAATAAGCGTGAGGTATGGGGACGGCGCGTTAAGCCAGGGCATGATGCGCGGGTCGGTGGTCAGATTGTGGCTTAAAAAGCCATTTCCCCCGGCGGCGATTTGCTGCCAGAGCGGCTGATAGGCGGGAGCGGCGGCCAGGTTGTGGGGGTCTTGCTGGGCCGCTACGTGCAGCGTGGCTGCGTCGCCTAGCAGGATGGCCCCCGATATGCCCGGCGTGGCTTCAAGCAGATAGTCGAGGCAATTGGCGAGGGTGGCAGGCAGCGCTGGGGCGCGGCTGAGGAGGGAGGCGATGTTGTACAGGACGGTGAGGTCGCGGGTGCGGGCCAGCACGCGCTGCTCCAGGGTTTCCATGAGTTTAAGGGGCGTGAGGTCGTGGAGGAGGAGGAGTTGGCCAGAGAGACGGCCGTTACGCTCCTGAAGCGCTGCGCTTTGCACATGCAGATACTGCCTACCCATTGGGCGTTCGATGGACATTTCATATTGGAAGCCAGGCCGCATAGCCTGCGGTGCCAGGTTGGCCCAGGGAAGTGGTAAATCGGCCAGGGTGCGCCCGATCATGCTTTGGCGGGCGATACCGGTGAGGGTTTGCCAGGCCGGGTTAGCGTCTACGATGCGCCCCTGGCTGTCCAGGGCCAACATGCCATCACGCATATTTTCGACAAGGGCGGCGCGGGCGATGGGAACCATGTCCAGCAGGCGGAAGCGAAAGGTGGCCCAGGCAAAAATAAGACTGTTGAGAAGGGGCAGCAAGGGCAGCAGGAGCGCGCCGTTTTTCTTGATGAATGACAGGGGAAGGGAGACGAGTAGTGTAAGCGCGCCCCACACCAAAATAGATGCGGCCTGGCCACGAAAGGGCTGGGGGGAGCGGAGGGCGGTAACGGCCGTGATGATCAAAATCGCCACCAGCAGCGCCATGCTGTAACCGGTATGAACAACATACCAAAAACCGCCAGTCCATGTGGTGTAGCTGAAAACGCCATTGACCAGATTAATTTCCGTTTGCCGCGCAAACCAACCGTGCGCGCCATTGGTCCAGACAAAAAAGGTGGTGAGCAGGGGAATGAACAGCAGGGCGGCGCGGCGGGTCGGGGTGAGCCAGGCGTCGCGTCCGGTGATGGTGAGGGTGAAGAAAAGGGCGGTGACGGGGATGAAGGGGATGCTGGTGAAGATCACTTGCGCCCAAAACTGGAAAGCAGCCGGTGTCTGGCTGAGACTGTGCAGCCCCATGCTGGCGGTCCAAATGGTGATAGGCAGCATCATCCAGGCCAGGGGGCGGGCAGCAGGGATTGTGCGCCGCCGGTAGGCATACAGCCCAATGAGTCCGGTGGAGACGGTTGAGATGAAGGCAATGAGGAAAAAAACGGCCGTTGTCTGCATTGGCTGTAACCGGCTCTTTGGGATTTCGTGGGGTAGGGGCAGACCTCCGTGTCTGCCCCTCTGGGCGCACAAGGAGGTGCGCCCCTACAAAGGGTGTCCATCCCCTGAAATCCTGAAGCCCCCTGTAACCTAGTAACCACATACGGTAATCCGGATACCATTATCTCTCAATTGTACCTCTGGTGAAGTCATCGGGAAACCGATTTGAGTTTGCAGATTCCCCTACTTTCGGGATGCGTGCAAAAAAGACCCACTTTTATCATGACTTTTGACTCAAATCGGCTCAAAAGCAGCGTCAAGAACGTTAGCAGATGTAAAATCTGTCCCTTACAAGCTGTATTAGCAGATGTATTCGGCCAGTTTTCATTATTTTTCATCTGCTATGGTCGTTTAGACGCCATTTTGGTCTCGAAATTGAGCAAAGAGTAGGCCAAAGTGGGTATTATTTACATGTATCCCGACGGTACGCCAGGTTTGCTCCTGGGTTTTGGTGGTCTCCAGATCCTGATTTTCCTGGGCAAAGCGCATGTAGGTGGTCATCACGCTTTCCAGGTTTTGTCGTAATGTGTCGGTTTGATACTGCCGTTCATTCATACACCGCCCAAATTCCAAAAAGGGGTTGGGCCGACACCCCCGAACAGAAAACCTGGCCGCTTGTGCTTTCTCTCGAATCAAGATAATATACGCCATAAGTATACTAATATAGGTGTATAGATATGTCTTTGTTCAAAACCTTCAAAGGGCGCTTGCGCGAACTCCACCTGCTCGACGCACTGTGGGCCGCGCCTGACGCCACCCTGCTCATCCTCTACGGCCGTCGCCGCGTCGGCAAGACCCGCCTGATTACCCAATGGGTGCAGCAAAGGCAGCAGCGGGCGCTCTATTGGGTGGCTGAGCCATCCTCCAGTCTGGACCAACTACGCTCCTTCTCCCAGACCATCTACAAGGCGTAAATCTAGCGAAGCTGTCATTTGAGGTAAGATAGACCCTCATTTTAGGGGCATAACGAAATAGAATTTGATTTCTATCCCGTTATTGTCCTTCAAAACGGGCTGATTCAGGGAAAATACCCTCGATATGCGGTGAAAATAACGAAATAGAATACGCTTCAGCCGCTGATCACAGCGAAAACTTGGGTAAAATGGCGAAAAAATCATCAAAATCAGCCTTTATCTTGCGTCTGGTGACAGCTTCGCTAGGTTAGAGCCTCAAATGACAGCTTCGCTAGATTTACGCCTAATAGATGACCGGGCTGCTGATATTTTGCGGCAGACATTGCAATATGCCATTGTAGGTAAATGCTTTCAGGGTCGCCGGGTAAAAATCGTCGCGGGTCAGGACCTGGCTAGAGTCGAGGGCTGAGTCCAGCGTGTAAAGGGCACCATTGGCAGCGAATACGCCCAGGTTTCGGAAATTCATCAAGAAAATGTAGGGGGGGGAGCGCCGGCCGAAAACATGGTGGCCAGTTTTTCGTTAAAACTTTCTTCGGGGAAATTATTAAGAACCACGTCAACGTTTGGATTGTCTTTCTCAAAGCTGGCGATCAATGTTTCGTAGGCAGCTTGCTCCTCAAGGCTGCCTGAGATCATAAAGACCACAGTTTGTGATGCGCTTTCCGTCTGGGGTGTGCTGTTTCCCGTACTTTCGGGTGAGTGAACACAAATAAGGCGATAATCGAGACCCAAATGCTGCGCAACAGGCGCGTTGAATTAATAAATCGATAGTACATATTTACTCCTTAGTCCCAAGAATGTGGGGGTTTGTTATTTTTTTACACGCGGAATGTTATTGCAGAACCATCACTTTTGCGAGCAATAGCATCGTGAAAAAGCCGTGGACTTTGTCGCCTTCTACTTGCTGCCTGCCCGCTGGCGGCGCTGCTAAACTTTGCCCTGAGCGGCTAGAGATCGCGCGCCAGCCAGGATTGCCAGCTCACTTCGTCAAAAGGCCCGGCCAGGTCGATGACCGTATTATGGGCCTGCAAAAACGCATTAATTTCCTGGGCCAACAGGCCCGAAGTGTTCTTATGGCGCCGCACATAGCCCAGCAGCGTCAGCGCCTGCTGGCGGCGCCCGACGAGCCATAGATAGCGCCCCCAGTGCCAGAGGCCATTCAGCCCCTGGGCCACGCTTTGCAGTTGCACGGCATAAGCCAGTGCCTGGCGGATGTGCTTAACGGCCGTTTCCCACTCCTCCAGCCCCAGCGCCACCTCAGCCAGACCCAAATGAGCCAAACCCAGCCCATCCATCCGGCCGGACTGCGCATCCAGTTCCAGCGCCAGCTCCAACTGCTGCCGGGCCGTCTCAAAATTGCCTTCGGCCAGGGCCAGCAGCCCCAACGCCCGCCGCGCTGAGGCGATGCGGTAGGTGTTGGCATACTGCTGGCGAATTTGCAGGCTCTGTTCCAGCAGCACCCGCGCCGGCGGCAAATTGCCCAGCGCCAACTCTGTCAGCCCCAAATTGCTGATGGTGATTGCAATATCATAATCGGGCACATCGGCCGGAGCCGTTTCGATGGTGCGCCGGAACACGCGGCGCGCTTCTTCCAACTGTCCCATGTGGTACAGAGCTTCCCCCAAATTGCTCAAAGCGCGATTTAGTTGTAACGGGTTGGCCTCTGCTTCGGCGGCCGTGAGCGCCTGCTGCCACAGCGCCAGGCGCGCATCATACTCTCCCAGGCGGTCTAATACGTCGGAGAGCGTGGTCAGGGCGGCGCCACGGCCGTTGGCAATGTCCAGCCGGTCAAATTCAGTCAGGGCATACTCCAGGCACGGGCGCGCGCCGCACACGTCGCCGCAGAACAAACGGAAGAAGCCGATATGGGCCGACAGGTGGGCCAGGGTGATTTGTTGGGAGGAGGTACGGCCGTTTTCCGGCCATCTCGTCTGCAACTGTTTCCAGGCCGCCTCGAACA
>JAKQCM010000198.1 GCA_029559155.1 Chloroflexota bacterium | reverse complement strand
CCTTCTTTGAAGACACGGCCGTATTCCCGCCAAAACACCTTATACTTCTCCGGCTCATTCTCCGCCAGCTTGCCAATCTCCCGCAGCACCCGCTTGCGAATCGTTTTGCCCAGATGCAGCATCAACCGATTGTTCTGCACCGTCTCCCGGCTCACATTCAGCGGCAAATCCTCCGAATCCACCACCCCATCCACAAAAGAAAGCCAGGTCGGCAGCAAATCAGTGCAATATTCCTGAATGAGAACATTGTGCGAATACAGCATCACGCCCGGTTCCTTGCGAATAGCCAGAATATTCGGCTCGCGTTTGGCCGGAATAAACAGCAGCGCCCGCACCTGCACCGGCGCATCCGAATTAAAGTGGATGGTCGCCAGCGGCTCCTCAAAATCCATGGTCATCTGCTGGTAAAAACTCTTGTAATCCTCCTCCGAAACATCCGAAGGCGTCTTGCGCCACAGCGATTCCTGCTGATTGGCCTGCTGCTCACCCACGTAAACCGGATACCGCACAAAGTCGGAATGCTTTTTCACAATCTGGCGCAGCTTCCACTCATTGGCAAACTCTTCGGCCTCTTTTTTCAGGGTGATGTGAACCTCTGTACCACGGTCCTCCTTCTCGGCCGGTTCAATGCGGAAGCTGTCGCTGCCGTCGGACACCCAGGCGGCCGCTTCGGCCTCCAATTCATAACTGCGCGAAACCACGCGCACCTCGTCGGCCACCATAAACACCGAATAAAAGCCCACGCCAAACTGCCCAATCACGTCGCTGGGGTCCACGTCGCCTGCGCTAATCTTCGCCAGGAACTCGCGCGCCCCCGATTGGGCAATCGTACCCAGGTTGCGAATCAATTCTTCCCGCGTCATGCCAATGCCGCTGTCGCGCACGATAATTTTCTTCGGCTCATCCTCCCCGGTTTCCGGCACGTCAATGTGGACGGCCAGCTCGGCGTCCGGGTCTAAGAAGTCCCGGGTGGTCAGGGTTTCAAAATGCAGCCGCGTCAGGGCATCGGAGGCATTGGAAACCAGTTCGCGCAGGAAAATATCCTGATCTTTGTACAAAGAATGGACCAGGATATGCAAGACTTGCTTCACTTCGGTCTTGAAATTAAAGGCTTCGGTTGCTTGGTTTTCTTCTACTGTCATGGTCACGACCTCTTCTTATGTGATTGGTTTGTATCGGTATGAATTTGCCCTATTGTAGGCGGTAAACCGGTATTCCGGCTAATTGATTGATTTGTTAGCTAGACAGGGTGATTTTTTTAACGGCCGTTATCATACCCCTATTCCATAAGAGCTGCATAAGATATTTTTTCCAACTCAAACCGCGCGTGAAATTATGATAAAATTAACATGTTCGCACAAGTCGACCAATTTTCAACACTTTACCAATTGACCCAATATGGCAGGCTGTTCGCGGCAGTCCATGAGCCACCCCACCTTTAGCTGGTTCGCTTGTTGACCGGAGAGGGAGGGAAACGGCCGTTAACCCCGCACCAGCCTGGCCCCAAAAGGAGAAAACATGATTATCAAACCCAAACTCGTAGACGCCATGAACGCCCAACTCCGCAGTGAATTTGGCGCTTCCGCCCAATACATCGCCATTGCCGTCTATTTCGACGAAATGGCCTTACCCGAACTCGCCGGCTTCTTCTATCGCCAATCCGAAGAAGAACGAATGCACGCCATGAAATTCGTCCATTTTATGCTCGAAACCGGCGCTAAACCCATCATCCCCAGCATCCCCGACCTGCGCAACGAATTTGGCGGGCCGGCCGACGCCGTGCAATTCGCCCTCCAACAAGAAATGCGCGTCACCGACGAAATTAACAACCTCGTCTCCCTGGCCGTAGCCGAAAACGATCACACCAGCAACAACTTCTTACAATGGTTTGTCACCGAACAAGTAGAAGAAATCGACTCCATGAGTACCTTGCTGCAAACCATCAAACACGCCGGCAGCAACCTCCTCCTTGTCGAAGATTTTGTCCGCCGCAACCCACAACACGCCGCCGGCGAAGCGGATTCGGCCACCTGATTTATCACTCACGGCAAAGACCCCAAAATCCTCCGGTTTTTGGGGTCTTTTTTCACCTCCCCACAATGACGTTGACCGCCTCTTGACCCCCATGTTACAATCCGTTCTGTGATGTTTTTCACAGATAACTCGGCTTAATTCAAAGGAGGTTCGCAGATTTATGGATATCGATTTTTTTTCTTCGCCGGAAGATCCATTCAATGACATCATCAAAGGGAAACAACCTGGCAAAATCATCCACAAAGACGAAAGCAAAAACTTTGCCCTGATAGAAACCCTTCATCCAGAAGCGGCCATCCACTGGCTCGCCCTGACGTTTGAAAACACAGGCACCACAGAAGAACTCAAACAAGACGACAGAGAAAGATTCCTGGACCTGATCGATTTTGCCATCGAATCCACAAAAGCTCAGGTGGAAAATTACCCCCTTTTGCAGCAAGGGTTTAGCATTAAATTTCACTGCGGCGCGTTCGAAACCATTCCACACCCCAAACTGCACATTTTATCGGCCGAATAACCGCGCAGCGCAAGTTGGCGGAATAGGCCAGACAAATTACAGATGACTCACGCCGTTTCCCAATCAACTTCAGCTCACCGAAAACAACGAGATATTCCCCTAACCAGCTTCATATATTCGCACAAAAGCGACCATTTTTGTTAACAACATTTTATAGGAGACAACAAACCCACTATGTCCCACAAGTTAAAAACCTTACTCACCCCTGTCCCAAGCGATATCGATATCGCTCAGGCGGCCGAACCGCTGCCAATCAGCCAGATTGCCGCCGAGGCAGGACTGCTGCCCGAAGAATTGGTGCCTTATGGAACCCACAAAGCCAAAGTAAAGCTGTCTGTACGCGATCGGCTGAGCGACAAACCCAACGGCAAATATGTGCTGGTCACCGCCATTACGCCCACCCCATTGGGCGAAGGCAAAACAACAACCACCGTTGGCCTCAGCCAGGCGCTTGGCGCGCACTTAAATCAGAAAGTTTTTACCTGCGTACGCCAACCCAGCCAGGGACCAACCTTCGGTATTAAAGGCGGCGCAGCCGGCGGCGGCTACAGCCAGATCATCCCCATGGAAGATTTTAACCTGCACCTGACGGGCGACATTCACGCCATTTCGGCCGCCAACAACCTGCTGGCCGCGGCCATCGACACGCGTATGCACCATGAGTCCTACCAGTCAGACGAATCGCTGTTCAACCGTCTATGCCCGCCCGATAAAGCTGGTAATCGTAGTTTTGCTCCGGTTATGCTTCGTCGTTTGCGCAAATTGGGCATCGACAAAACGGATCCCAACGACTTGACGGCTGAAGAAATTAGCCGCTTTGTCCGATTGGACATTGATCCGGACAGCATCACCTGGCGGCGTGTAGTGGATACCAACGACCGCTACTTACGCGGCATAACCATTGGTAAAGGCCCTGAAGAAAAGTTCACCCGCGAAACCGGCTACGATATTTCCGTGGCCAGCGAAATCATGGCTATTTTGGCTCTGACAACCGATCTGACCGATATGCGTGAACGGCTAGGGCGGATGGTTATTGGCACAAACCGCGCCGGCGAACCGATTACGGCCGATGACCTGGGCATGGGCGGCGCGTTGGTCGTGCTGATGAAAGATGCCATCATGCCCACATTGATGCAAACATTGGAAGGTACGGCCGCGTTTGTCCATGCCGGACCATTTGCCAATATCGCCCATGGCAATTCTTCCATTGTGGCCGACCAAATTGCCCTGAAGCTGGTTGGCGAAAATGGTTACGTATTGACAGAAGCGGGTTTTGGCGCCGACATTGGCATGGAGAAATTTTTCAACATTAAATGCCGCTACAGTGGGCTGGCGCCGAACTGCGTGGTACTGGTGGCGACGATTCGGGCGCTGAAGATGCATGGCGGTGGGCCGAAAGTGGTGGCGGGACGGCCGTTAGCCTCCGCCTATACCGAAGAAAATCTGGAACTCCTGGAAGCCGGCTGCAGCAACCTGCGCGTCCACATCCGCAACGCCGTGCGTTTTGGCGTGCCCGTCGTCGTCGCCGTCAACCGGTTCAAAGACGACACCGACGCCGAAATTGAAGTCGTCCGCCGCATCGCCAAAGAAGCGGGTGCTCAGGATGCCGTGATGACCAATCACTGGGCCGAAGGCGGTGCCGGCGCGGTAGATCTGGGCAAAGCTGTCATGGCTGCCTGCGAACTGCCCAGCAATTTCGAATTCCTATACCCGCTCAACCTCAGCATCAAAGAGAAAATTGAAACCATAGCCAAGAAGATGTATGGCGCAGATGGAGTGGAATACTCTGAGGAAGCGGAACAAAAGATCGCCCTATACACCAAAAATGGATTCGATGCGCTGCCCATGTGCATGGCCAAAACACATCTCAGCTTGAGCCACGATCCAAACCTGAAGGGCGCGCCCACCGGCTTCACCGTGCCGATTCGAGATTTGCGGGCCAGCGTGGGCGCGGGTTTCCTTTACCCGCTGCTGGGAACGATGAGCAC
>JAKQCM010000197.1 GCA_029559155.1 Chloroflexota bacterium | reverse complement strand
GGGGCAACCGCATTGACCGGATCGAAATTACGCCGCTGTGGCAGCGGGCGGAAAGGCTGGCGGCCGAATTTGGCGTGGTGGCGGCGGCCTATGAGGGGACGTACGGCCGTTTCGACCGCCTCAACCAGTTCGCCCGCGCTTACCTCTTTCACCCCTCCACCGACGTGTACACTTGCCCGCTGGCCATGACCGACGGGGCGGCCCGCACGCTACTCAAATCGGGCAACCGGCCGCTGATCGACCGGGCGATCCCCCATCTCACCAGCCGCGACCCGGCCCAGTTCTGGACCAGCGGCCAGTGGATGACCGAATCGACAGGCGGCTCGGACGTGGGGCTGAGTGAGACGGTGGCCCGGCAGGAAGATGGCGCGTGGCGGCTGTACGGCCGTAAATGGTTCACCAGCGCCACCACCAGCCAGATGACCCTCACCCTGGCCCGCCCGGAAGGCAATCCTGGCGGCGGGCGCGGCCTGGCCCTGTTTTACGCCGAACTGCGCGACGAAAACGGCCGTCTGCACAACATCGAGGTCGCCCGCCTGAAGGACAAATTGGGCACGCGCAAAGTGCCCACCGCCGAACTGTATCTGCTGGGCACACCCGCCGTGCCGGTGCTGGAACTGGCCAACGGCGTGCGCAACATCGTGCCCATGCTGCACCTGACGCGCACCTGGAACAGCGTGACGGCCGTTTCCTTCATGCGGCGCGGATTGGCGCTGGCTCGTGACTACGCGCAGAAACGGCAGGCTTTTGGCGCGCATCTGGCGCAGAAGCCGCTGCACGTCGATACGCTTGCGGCCATTCAGGCGGAATTTGAAGCTGCGTTTATGCTCAGTTTTTACGTGGTGGAGTTGATCGGCAAAGAGGAAAGCGGCGACCTGACGGAGGAAGAAGGCCACCTGCTGCGGCTGCTCACCTCCATCAACAAGCTGATCACCGGCAAGCAGGCCGTGGCCGCCGCCAGTGAAGTATTGGAGGCGTTCGGCGGCGCGGGTTACGTGGAAGACACCGGCCTGCCGCTGCTGCTGCGCGACAGTCAAGTCTTGCCGATTTGGGAAGGCACAACCAATGTGCTGTCGCTGGATGCGCTGCGCGCCCTGACCAGTGAAGAAGGCGAAGGGTTGAGGGCTTTGAAAGGCAAAATTCAACAGTGCGCGGCCACAGCCGAAGATCAGGTGTTGGAACAAACGGGAGCGTTGGCGCTGACGGCCGTTAGCCATGCCGAACAATGGCTGCTGCACACCATGCGGGTTGATCCGGCCGCGGTGGAGGCGGGCGCGCGCCGCTTTGCGCTTACCCTGGGTAGAGCGTTAGAATTAGCCTTGCTGACAGAACACGCCCAATGGTCGTTGACCGTAGAACAAGATGGCCGGGCATTGGCCGCCGCCCGACGATTTGCCCAGGCGGGCATCGACTTGATTGGCGATACGAACCACCTGGAAGCAATGGCGTTGGCTAACGATTTGCCCTTCGCTCTGACGTAGCGGGGTCATTCTGGCGACGTGGCCGGGATACGGCCGTTTTATCAAAACTCGTGGCTTTGCGGTCTGCCCGACACACTGCCACCCATCTCCCACAGGAGGGAACCGTGAAGTATCGCAGGTTCAACATTATTATTTTGAGTTTGTTCCTGGTTTTAGCCGCTTGCCGCGGGAACCAGCCCGAAGAGAGCGGCGGGCTGCAAACCAATTATGCCGCCGGGTCATTAGGTTATCCTGTGCTTTTAAATGGCGTAGGAATCCAGGTTGATCAGGCCGGCATGTTGGCGGTGCAAGACCTTGTCAATAGTGATTATGTGCATGTCGTCTTGTATATGACCGTGTCTAATCAGAGTGAATTTGATGTGGTGCCGCCGACCATGATGTTGGTGGATGGGCATGGCAACATGTACCCCGCCTGGCAAACGGCCCTCCCCTATGAAGACCAGATCGTGCGCCTGCCGCTGTCTGTGCCGACGGGCGAATCGGGGATTGGCAACCTGGTGTTTATTGTGCCGAAAACGGCCGTTACCGACGATTTACGCCTGCGCTGGGAATCCACCATTCACCAATCGCGAATCGATATTTATCTTGGGGCTATCGGCCAGCGGGCACAATAGCGGCATTGACCTATGGAATGATCATGACACAGTTAACATTGCAAGAATGCCAGCAGGTAGTGGACGATTGGGTGACGACGATTGGCGTGCGCTATTATTCGGAATTGACCAATACGGCCGTTCTCATGGAAGAAGTCGGCGAGGTGGCACGGCTCATGGCCCGGCTGTATGGCGATCAATCTTTCAAACAGTCGGATGAGGCGTATGATCTGGCGGACGAAATGGCCGACGTGCTTTTTGTGCTGATTTGTCTGGCCAACCAGACCGGCATCGACCTGACGGCCGCTTTTGACAAAAATATGGCCAAGAAAACCAAACGGGACAAAGAACGCCACGCCAATAATCCCAAATTAAAATCAGGTTCTTCAGGAACTCAGGCGGTAGACAGCCCTTGATGCGTGGAGCGTGAAGCGTGACCCGACAGGTTTCACGGATCACGCTTCACGCATCAGACCAAACCCCATGAAATCCCAAAAGCCCTCAAACATAACCGCATAATCAGGAGACTCGTATGTCTATCGACCTTGAAAAAGTCCTCAATCACACCTTTCAGTCGGCGCCGAGCGTGTATGGCGCCGACGAGGCGATTTTGTATGCGCTGTCGATTGGCGCAGGGGCGGATCCGGTGGATGCGGCGGAACTGGCGTATGTGTATGAATTGAACGGCAGCGGATTTAAGGTGTTTCCGACACTGGCCGTGACCTTTCCGTTTACGTTGTTCTGGCAAATTGTCGATGTCCCCGGCTTGAGTTTTAACCCTATGATGCTGCTGCATGGGGAACAATTTGTCGCTTTGAAACGGCCGTTACCCCCCACTGCCGCCTTTACCAACCACGCCCGCATCACCAACATCTACGACAAAGGCTCAGGCGCAGTCGTCATGCTGGAAGTGCAAACGGTGGACGAAACAGGCGAAGAAGTAGCCCTGAATCGCAGCGCGCTCTTTATTCGCGGGCTGGGCGGCTTTGGCGGCGACCGTGGCCCATCTTCCGGGAAGACCAATCTGCCGCCCGACCGCGCCCCGGACGCCATCGCGCGGCAGAAAACAATGCCCCAGCAAGCGCTGCTCTACCGCCTATCCTCCAAAGACCGCAACCCGCTGCACGCCGATCCGCAAATGGCCGCCTTTGGCGGGTTCGACCGGCCCATTTTACACGGCCTGTGTACTTATGGATTTGCCGCCCGCGCCGTCCTGAAGCAGTTTGCCGGGTATGATCCGGCTCGTTTTAAATCGATGCAGGCTCGTTTTAGCAAGCATGTTTTTCCCGGCGAAACGCTGATTACGGAGATGTGGCAAGAATCGGCGCAGCGGATTGTTTTCCAGTGCAAAGTAGCCGAACGGGACGAAATTGTGTTGGCAAATGCGGCCATCGACTTGCATGAATAGGCTGTAGAAAACCGTGCTTTTCTGACCAGGGTGAGCTATGTGTGATGCGTGAGGCATGATGCGTGATGCGTGATGAGCAACGGAATACGCCTCACGCATCACGTTTGCCGCCTGGTTCTCCCTTTAACGAATCCCCAATCCCCAATCAACCAACAAAATCGTCCCCAAATCGCAGGTTGGGATGTATAATCTGGATTGCAGTTTAATTAACGTGCGGAGCCTTTTTTAGACACCAGGGATAATGATTGTCCACTCCTACAATTTTTCACCGCAGCTTTTAAGGAAAATTCATCATGAAAACAATCCTACTCGTAGAAGATAACACAGCCCTCGGTTTAGCCTTTCAGGACACATTAAAATCCGCCAATTTTCAGGTGATCTTGGCCAGCAACGGCCGTGAAGCCTTAGACCTCTGCCAAAACAACCCTACCCACATCGACCTCTTGCTAACAGACCTGATCATGCCGGAAATGGGCGGCGAGGAATTAGCCGCCGCCATTCTGCAAATCTATCCCAACCTGAAAATCGTCATTATGAGCGGCTATGCATACACAGACACCCATGCGAACGCTCTTAAAATCCCCATCGATGGCTGGCTAAAAAAGCCCATCACCCTACAAAATTTGTTGAATACCATCAACCAGTTAACCCAAGATTAAAGGCGACGCAAATCCTCCGCATTGATTTTACCTCTGGAAACGAGCCTGATTTGCCCCATCGCGCAATCTGGCTGCCGGAGGAACAAGTAACTTGAGGCAATAAAAGATGACAACTCAATCCTTCAACCCCGAAGACATACAAACCATCCAAAAAAACTGGTCGCGCCTTTGGTGGGCGATACTCATTCAGGGCATTGTGGCTTTGGGTTTTGGTTTATATACGCTCTTCAACCCTGCCCAGACGCCGGACATCGTGGTTAAGCTGCTGGGTCTGTTTATCATTGTCGATGGGTTGATTGATCTGATCGCTGCGGTGGTCGAGCGCAAACATATTGTGCGCTGGGGATCGCAAGCGTTATCTGGCTTGCTGGTGGTGGTCGCCGGCACGGCCGTTATCGCGCTGGCGGAGTTGATTGCCGGGTTAGCCCTGGTCGTTCTTATCTATTTTGTTGCTCTGGGGCTGCTCATCTCCGGGGTCTATTCCATTTACGCCACGCTTCGTTTGCGCCAGCAGATCGGTCTTGATTGGATGCGCCTGTTTATCGCCCTGCTCAAACTGGCATTTGCCTTTTTGCTGTTTACCCAAACTCGGGCAACGGCCGTTGTCATGGTCTGGCTGGTTGGCATCTTCCTGCTGCTGCTGGGCGCATTTCTACTCTTTCTGAGCTTCCGTATGCACAAAATGAGCCGCTACATCGCCCCCGTGCTGAAAAACGACATCGTCGAAGGCCAGATTGTGGCAGGCGAAGTTGTCACCTCTGCGCCATCCACCGTGAAAGAAATCCCCGACCGTTTTGATGCGGCGTAACGGCCGTAACCACCCCTACTCCAACGGCAGCGGTTCTCCCAACACCGGCGGTGGGTTTTGCCTGACCACATCCCACAAAGCAACCAATGTCGCCCCCGTTTCCCGCAGTTCATACCAGCGCGCGCCGCGGTAGGGCCGTAAATCGGCGGTAACGCCTACGGCCGTTACCCCCAACTGCCGACACGTAAACAAAGCCCGGGGCAAGTGAAACGCCTGGGTCACCAAAATTGCCTTCTCCACCTGAAAAATATCCCGCGCCCGAAAACAGGTATCGTAGGTGCGCCGACCGCCGTAGTCGGGCTGCACGTCTTCAGGCGGCACGCCCTGAGCCACTGCATAGGCCACCATCGCGCTCGGCTCGTCGTAGTCCAACGTCTGGTTGTCGCCGGACATGAGAATTTTGTCTACCTGACCTGATTTGTAAAGCTGCACGGCCGTTTCCACTCTGTCGCGCAAAATTGGGCTGAGACGGCCGTTGCCATACACCGCCGCGCCAAACACAATCGCCGTCCGCTGCGTTGGGGCCGACTCCACCGCGTACATGTGCCGCTGATAGTACCATTTAACGGCCGTGCGCCAGAAAAACGGCAAACTGGCGGTGACAACCACTCCCAGCGCCAACCACAAACAACCCTGTTTCAACCGTCCACCACCTTGCTTTTGCTTTTCACGCATTTGGCTATCTTACCGGCACTCCTTAGCCAAGACCACGACACTTAAGCCATCCCTCATACCGCCGCTCATACCGGCAATTTTCTGTGCAATATATTGACAAAACCAGACATTATCTTTACAATTTATTTCTCATAAACCTTTGGCAGCAATTTTTGCCCGGCGGGCAACACCGCCACGGCTTACAGGATAACTTAGCCCATGCCCACATTTGAGTACACCTTCACTGTCAACGCGCCACTCACGGCCGTTTCCGATTTCCACCACGACACCCGCGCCCTCAAAACGCTGACGCCGCCGCCTATTTTCGCCCAAATCCACCACTTCGATCCCATGGTCGATGGGGCCATCGCCGAATTTACGCTCTGGTTTGGGCCGCTGCCGGTGCGCTGGAAAGCCATCCACAGCAACGTCGGTCCCAACGGCTTCACCGACACGCAAATCAGCGGGCCGCTGCAAAGCTGGCAGCATACCCACACGTTTACGGCCGTTTCCCCCACCACCACCCGCGTCGATGAACATATCACCTACAGCCACCACGACGGCCGTCGCGGCCTGCTTAGCCGCCTGCTCTTCGCCCAACCCGGCCTGTTCCTGCTCTTCACTGCCCGCCAACTTATCACCCGCTGGCATTTGGAGCTGAGTCCGGCCCGGCGACAGGGCGCGGTGGGCGCCGCCGGTCTGCTGGCTGCCGCCGGCGGCCTGGCCATCTGGAAACGCCGCCGATGATCGCCGCGCCCCACACCCTCATCATTGGCGCGGGCATCGGCGGGTTGACGGCCGGCGCGCTGCTCTTGCACGCCGGACACCGCGTCACCGTGCTGGA
>JAKQCM010000195.1 GCA_029559155.1 Chloroflexota bacterium | reverse complement strand
GCGCTGGGCACCTTTGCCGCGCGAGAGATTGGGCGCCGGCCGATGGTGTTGCCGTTGGTGATTGAAGTCTAAGGACGAGAGATTGGAAAGTAGAGATTGGAGATTGGCGTGGACGATCGCCCAATCTCCAATCTCTACTCTCCAGTCTCCCAAAGTGCAAGCGATCGTTTTACAGGCTCTTAAGGCCAACCGCTCACAGCATGTTATAATCGGCGGCATGGCAGAACTGGCCGATTATTGTCCCTGCATCTGTATGTGCCCGTGTCGGGTTTGCGCCCGGCACGGCCGTTTCCCTGCCAGTCCCCTGCCCCTGTTTTCCCCCTATCCCCTCCATCCCAATCCAATAAGGAGTCAACACCCATGAACGATCTACTCGCCATCCCCTCCGTGGCCGATTTGCGCCGCCAGATTGTCGGCCTGGACCGGCTGATCCCGCTGCTAGACGGCCGTCACGTCCCCTACGTCAACCTGGACAACGCCGCCAGCACCCCCGCGCTCCAGCCCGTGCTGGACGCCGTGAACCAATTCATGCCCTACTACGCCAGCGTCCATCGCGGCACCGGTTTCAAGTCCCGCCTCAGCACCGTGGCCTACGACCAGGCCCACGAGATTATCGGCCACTTTGTCGGCGCGGATCTGGCCACCAACACCGTCATCTTCGGCAAAAATTCCACCGAAGCGCTGAACAAACTCTCCTACCGCTTCCCATTCACGCCCGATTCAGTGGTCATCACCACCCAGTTGGAACACCACTCCAACGATTTGCCCTGGCGGCAGCACGCCAACGTGCGCCACGTGCGGGCGCTGGCCGACGGCCGTTTCGACGAAGACCACTTCGACCAACTCCTGCGCGAAAACGCCGGGCGGGTCGCCCTCGTCGCCGTCACCGGCGCCTCCAACGTCAGCGGCTTTTTGCAGCCCATTCACCGCCTGGCCCGCAAAGCCCACGCCGCCGGGGCCATGATTTTGGTCGACGCCGCCCAGCTCGCCCCCCACCGCCGCGTCGACATGCGCCCCGACGACGACCCCGAACACCTGGATTTTGTCGTCCTGTCCGGCCACAAAATGTACGCGCCCTTTGGAACCGGCGCGCTCATCGGCCCCAAAGCCATCTTCCTGCAAGGCGCGCCCGACTACGTGGGCGGCGGTACGGTGGATGTGGTGACGCTGGACGAAGTGCATTGGGCCGGCACGCCGGACCGCGACGAAGCGGGCAGCCCCAACGTGGTAGGCGCGGTGGCCATGGCCGCCGCCGCCCAGGTCCTGATGGACGTGGGCATGGAAGCCATCGCCGCCCACGAAGAGGAACTCATCGCCTACGCTCTGGAGCGGCTGCCAACCGTTCCCGGCCTCAAAATCTACGGCGAGACCGACCCGGCCCGCGCCCACGAAAAAGTAGGCGTCATCCCCTTCAACCTGGAAGGCATCTCGCACTTCAAGCTGGCGGCCATTTTGGGCTACGAAGGCGGCATCGGCGTGCGCAGCGGCTGCTTCTGCGCCCACCCGTATGTGGTCCATTTGCTGCATTTGGATGAGACCACGGCCACCACATGGCGCGATCAACTGCTTTCCGGCGACAAATCGCATATGCCCGGTATGGTTCGCGCCAGCTTTGGCTGTTATAACAATACCGACGACGTGGACCGGCTGGTGGCGATGCTGGCGCGTATTGCCGCAGGCGACTACCAGGGCGATTATGTGCTGGACCCGGCTTCCGGCGAGTACACTCCGGCCGGTTTCAACGAGTCATTGGCGGATTATTTCCAGCTCATGTAAAAATAACCCAGACCCCAAGGGTTGCGGAAAACCTTTGGGGTCTGAAAAATTCAGGAAGAGGCATTGAATTGTATGAAACCGTGGAGTTTGTTGTTTGTATCGTTGATGGTTCTGCTGGCGTTGGTGGCGTGTGGGAATAATAATGAACCGCTGCCCACGCCTATTCCAGCGGCAGTGACGGATGTGGCGGCAACGGCCGTTCCCGATCAACCCACCGCTGCGCCCACCACCGGCCCGGCTACCCTGCCGCCGCCGCCCACGCTGGCGCCTGCCGTCACCAGCACGCCCCTGGCAGAAGCCACGGCCGTGCCCGCCGACGAAGCAGTCACGCTGCTCACCGCCGAGGATTTCGGTGACAATCGCAACCCGCTCACCGGCGAATTGGTAGCCGACCCGGCCGATTTGCAGCGACGGCCGTTGGTCGTCAAAATCCCCAATTCCCCGCCCAGCTACGTCCGGCCACAATCTGGTCTGAATGACGCCGACATCGTCTACGAGCATCTGTCCGAAGGCAGCATCACCCGCCTGTCGGCTATCTTCTACAGCAAAATGCCGGAAAAAATTGGCCCAATCCGCAGTGCGCGCCTGATCGACCTGGAACTGCCGGCCATGTACGACGCCGCCCTGGTGTTTTCCGGCTCCAGCGTGGGCGTCAGCCAGCGCCTGTTTTCCTCCGATTTTAGCAGCCGCATTTTGCGCTCCAATACCGAAGGCTACTACCGCACCGACGAACCGCAAAAACCCACCGAAGCCACACTTTACGTCCATCCCGAAGGGTTGTACAACGAGCTGGAAAACCGCGGCCTGAACACCCCGCCCAACTTCAACCAGGTGATGGCCTTCAGCACGGAAGCCCCGGCGGGCGGCCAACCGGCCACGAACTTGAAGATCGATTACATCTGGGAAGAAGTGGAATGGCGGTATAATGCGGAAGACGGCCGTTATTACCGCTACGGCGACGGCGAACCCATTCTCGACGGCAACACTGGCGAACAAGTCAGCACCGCCAACGTCGTCATCATCACCCCCTACCACGTCCAAGACCCGGAAATTTGCGAGCAAGCCAACGACGCCGGGCAATGCGTGGCTCTGTCGGTGCAAATTCAGTTGTGGGGCAGCGGCAGCGGCGGCATCGTCCTGCGCGATGGGCAGCAGTTCCCGGTCACCTGGCACCGCGAAGGCCGCTATGATTTACTCACCTTCACCGATCCGGATGGCAATCCATTCCCGCTAAAAATTGGCAATACCTGGGTGCAGCTCGTCCCCACCTGGCGCGGCTACGAAGGCGCTGTCGTTCTAACGCCTTAGGCAGAAAATTTAGAGACTGGAGATTAGAGATTGGAGATTGAACCAGTCTCTAATTTCCAGTCTCTAACCTCCATCATGCCGCGTCCCCCAAACGCGCCATTTCCACATCCCCCAACGCTCGCCGCAAATCGCCGCGGCTTAAAATAATGGTCGTGCCGCGCTGGCCGGAGCCAATAGACATTTCCTCGTAGGCAAATATGTTCTCGTCGGCCAGGATGCGCAGGGGCTGCGGCAGGCCAAACGGAGCGACCGCACCGCGCTCATAGCCGGTTACGCGCAGCACTTCCTCTTCGCTGGCCATCGTCAGACGTTTTTCGCCCAGATAACGGCGCAGCGCTTTCCAATCAATTTGCTGCGGTCCGGCCATCAAGGCCATCACAAACTCATCGGCCGAAAGGCGGAAGACAATGCTGCGAACGATTTGCTCCGGCAGTTGGCCGCGCTCGGCGGCGGCCTGTTCCAACGATTTCACCGGCCCAGGATGCCGGAAAACGCGGTGGGGAATACCCATATCGGTCAGGGCTTGGGAGACGGGAGGAGGCGTCATAAGAAATGGGAGATTGGAGACTGGAGATTGGAGATTTGGCGAATCGCCAATCTCCAATCTCCAGTCCCCTCTTTTCAGTCTAGCAGCTCTTTCAGAGCAGCCAGCAGGATGAGGACGTTTTCCGGGCGGCTGTTGTAGCCCATGAGGCCCACGCGCCAGACTTTACCAGCCAGTTTGCTGAAACCGCCGGCGACTTCGATGTTGTAATCGCGCAGCAGTCGACCGGCAACTGCTCTGGCATCGACGCCCTCGGGCACGCTGACGGTGGTCAGGCTGGGAATCCGGTGTTCGGGATTTACGACGTGGCAGGTCAGGCCAAGTTCGGCCATGCCGTCCCAAAGCAGTTCGGCGGTGGCGCGGTGGCGCGCCCAGCGGGCTTCCAGACCTTCTTCGGCTACCAGACGCAGCCCTTCGCGTAGGGCGTAGGTCATGTTGCTGCTCATGGTGTGGTGGTAGCCGCGCACGTCGCCTAACCAATAGCTGCGCAGGAGGGTGGTGTCCAGGTACCAGGTGTCGACTTTGTGGCGACGGCCGTTAATCTTCTCCATCGCCCGCGGGCCAAACGTCACCGGGGACGCGCCGGGCGGGCAGCTCAGCCCCTTTTGCGAGCAGCTGTAGGCCACGTCCACCTGCCAATCGTCCACCAGCATCGGCGCGGCGCCCAGGCTGGTCACACAGTCCGTCAGCAGCAGGCAGTCGAACTCGCGGCAGATCGCGCCAATACCGGCCATCGGCTGCAAAGCGCCGGTGGACGTTTCGGCATGAACCATCATCAGCACGGCCGGACGATGTTCCTTCACGGCGTCATAAATCTCGCCTTGTTCGAAGACTTCGCCCCAGGGCTTTTCGATGATACGCACGTCGCCGCCGTGGCGGCTGGCCATTTCCACCAACCGTTCGCCGAAGTAGCCCATCACGGCCACCAGGATCACATCACCGCGCTCGACGATATTGGCCACGGCCGTTTCCATGGCCGCGCTGCCCGTGCCGCTGATGGCCAGGGTCATTTCGTTGTCCGTTTGCCAGGCGTAACGCAAAAGCTCCTGCGTCTCGTTCATAATGCCAATGAAGGCCGGGTCCAGATGGCTTAGTTGGCGCATCCCCACCGCTGCCAGGACGCGCGGGTGGGCATTCGACGGGCCTGGGCCAAGCAGCAGCCGGGGCGGTACGTCCAGGGTTTGGGTCGCAATGCGATGCGTTTGATTTGTGGAAGTTGTTTGGGTATGCATGGGATTTGCCTCCTCCCAGTAGTGGGTGAAAAATCGTCAGGTAAGTAGAATTCAGGTGGATCATACGCCGTCGAGGAAGATTTTTCAATAGCAAGTGATGACAGGCAGGCCCGGACAGGTTTCGGAACACTTACCAGGACGAAAGCAGCACTCGCGAAAATCGCGTCTTATTCCCAAGCTGCTGCATTAAGCTCTGTTTAATTACGCGCCTTTACACTCCCTTTTTATCAAAATCATGGTAAATATTATGCAGTCCTATCAACTAGAAATTTCAAAACAGGTGAAGATGCAAAACAAACAATCATGGCCGCTGTGGCACACAGAGTCCATCGAGTCAACGCTGGCAACTTTAAATAGCAGCACGCAGGGATTATCGGAAACAGAAGCACAGCAGCGCCAGGCCCAATTTGGGCCAAACGAACTGATTGAACGGGGCGGCAAACACCCTTTGCGCCTCCTGTGGGAGCAGGTCAGCAGCACGATGGTGCTCATTTTGATCGCGGCTGTGGTTGCGTCCGCCTTCTTGGGCAAGGTGACGGAGGCGGCGGCGATTGGAGCCATCGTGGTGCTGTTTGTGATTTTGGGCTTTGTGCAGGAGTACCGCGCCGAGCAGGCGATGGCCGCCCTGAAGAAGTTGGCTGTGCCCGTGGTGCGCGTGCGGCGTGATGGGCAACTGCGCGAACTTTCCGCGCGGGAACTGGTTCCGGGCGACATCTTCGTGCTGGAAGCGGGCAATGCCATCCCCGCCGACGGCCGTCTCATCGAAAACGCCAACCTGCGCGTGCAAGAATCAGCCCTGACGGGCGAATCCGAGGCGGTGGAAAAGGAAACGGCCGTCATCGCCAAACCCGACCTACCGCTGGGCGACCGGCGCAACATGCTCTACATGGGCACCAACGTGACGTATGGCCGGGGTACGGCCGTCGTCACGGCCACCAGCATGGACACTGAACTGGGCAAAATCGCCACGCTCATCCAGAGCGTGGATGAAGGGCAGACGCCGCTGCAAAAGCAGCTCGACGGTGTGGGCCGGATGCTGGCCGTGGCCGGCGTGGCCGTGGCCGCCCTGGTGCTGCTGATTGGTGTGTTGTCGGGCGAGGCGTTGGAAGAAATGTTTTTAACGGCCGTGTCCGTGGCCGTCGCCGTCGTGCCCGAAGGCTTGCCCGCCGTGGTCACCATCACCCTGGCGCTGGGCGCGCAGCGCATGCTGCGGCGCAGCGCCCTCATCCGCAAGCTGCCCGCCGTGGAAACACTCGGCTCCGTCACCGTCATCTGCTCCGACAAAACCGGCACGCTCACCGTCAACCGGATGACTGTAACCGTGATCGACGTGGCCGGTCATTTTCTGGAACTGGCGGGAACCGGCGAACAGTCGGCATCCTACCTCAAGCTGGCCGACAACCCCGATGAACTCTTCGCCAGCCGCCCCTCGGCCATCGGCCTGACGCTGGCAGCCGGGGCGCTGTGCAACGACGCCTCCGTCAACCCGGACCCGGAAACCGGGCGCTACACCGTCATGGGCGACCCGACCGAAGGGGCGCTGCTGGTGGCCGCGCAGCAAGCGGGCGTGACGCGCACCGGGTTGGAAGCGGTGCTGCCGCGCGTGGCCGAACTGCCCTTCGATTCCGACCGCAAACGCATGACCACGGTGCATGAATTGGCGGCAAACGTGGCGAGTTTGCCCACGGCCGTGCGCGCCCTGCCCGGCACGGACGCCCCCTACATCGCCTTCACCAAAGGGGCGGTAGACGGCCTGCTGGCCATCACCGACCGGGTATGGGACGGCGACAAGCCGGTCCCGCTGGACGAAACCTGGCGCACGCGCATCGACGTCGCCAACTCCGACATGGCCCAAAAAGGGATGCGCGTATTGGGGCTGGGGCTGCAATGGCTGGACAGCCCGGACGAGCCATTGGAGCAAAATCTGGTGTTCATTGGGCTGGTGGGCATGATTGATCCGCCGCGGCCGGAAGTGAAAACGGCCGTGGCCACCGCCAAGGCCGCCGGCATGCGCCCCATCATGATCACCGGCGACCATCCGCTGACGGCGCGGTTTATTGCCCACGATCTGGGGATTAGCGAAGACGGCCGGGTTAAAACCGGCGTCAATCTCGACCAGATGAACCCGGACGAATTGGCCCAAATCGTCAACGAAGTGTCCATCTATGCCCGTGTTTCGCCGGAACACAAGCTGCGCATCGTCGAAGCCCTGCAAAAGCAGGGGCAAATCGTGGCCATGACCGGCGACGGCGTCAACGACTCACCCGCCCTGCGCAAAGCCGACATCGGCGTGGCGATGGGCATCACCGGCACCGACGTTTCCAAAGAAGCCTCCGAGATGGTGCTTCTAGACGACAACTTCGCCACCATCGTCGCCGCCGTGGAAGAAGGGCGGGTCATCTTCGACAACATCCGCCGCTTTGTCAAGTTTTCCATCGCCGGCAACCTGGGCAAAGTGCTGGTGATGCTGGCGACGCCTTTCTTTGGCATCGCCGTGGCCCTGCAACCGCTGCAGTTGCTGTGGCTGAACCTGCTCACTGATGGCCTGTTGGGGTTGGGGCTGGGCGTGGAACCGGCGGAAAAGGGCATCATGCAGCGGCCGCCGCGCCAGCCGCAGGCCAGCCTGTTTAACGAAGGGCTGGGCCGTCACATCATCTGGGTGGGCGTTTTCATCGGGCTGGTGGCGCTGGGGGTAGCTTACGCCGCTTACGATCCGGCGCACGCCGCCGATGAAACCTGGCAGACCATGTTGTTCACGACGCTGGCCTTTTTGCAGGTGGGGCAGGCGTTGGCCTCGCGCTCCAGCCGGGAATCGTTCTTTACACTGGGCTGGCGCAGCAACCCGACCTTGTTGTGGCTGACGGTAGTGGTCATTGCCCTGCAACTGGTGGTAGTATATTTGCCAGGTCTGGAAAGTTTCTTCAACGTCGATCCGCTGTCGCTACTGGAACTGGTGATTTGCGTATTGTTAGGCAGCCTGGCCTTTTGGGCGATTGAGTTGGAGAAGTGGTGGCTAAGGCGGAACGGCCGTTAACACCAAACCATCTGTGTAGACCCTGAAGGTTCGATGCCAAATCATTCACCCCCCAAATCGCCAAACCTTTGGGTCTTGACAGGAAACCTGGTTAGAAATGATGAAAAAATCAATAACCCCCATGCAGGGGTTCCTCTTCATTTTAGTCACCATTAGCGGCATTGCTCTGCTGGTTTTCACCGCGCCTGTGTGGCGCGCTCTGCTGGTAGCAGCCATTTTGGCCTATTTGCTCAATCCATTGGTCAACCGCCTGGCGCGGCGCTGGTCGGGCAAACGGGGGTTGGCCACAACGCTGGTTTATCTCGGCATAACGTTACTCATTGTGGGGATTTTGTCACTGGCCGGGGCGCTTGTGTGGGGCCAGGTATCGGGGTGGACACAGGAACTACGGGTGGCTATTGGGGAAATTAGTGTGTTGTTGGAACGGCCGTTTGACGTTTTCGGTTTTGAAATCCACCCTGAGTTTTTCATCAGCTACCTGCAGCGTTCTACCAACAATGCGCTGGCCGCCGCGCCACGCCTGTCTGGAGGCTGGTTCAACGGCATCGCCGACAATCTATTGTGGAGCCTGGTTGTTCTGGTCAGTCTTTTTTATTTTATGCGCGACGGTTACCGGATCGCCCCGAATCTAATCAGCCTGCTGCCGTCGGCCTACCAGGAAGAAGCCGCGCAATTAACCGAGGAACTCAACACCGTCTGGCGGATTTCTTTGCGCGTTCAGCTTGTTATCTTTGCCATCATCGGCGTTCTGCTGCTGATCAGCACTGCGCTCATTATCTGGTTGTTCCGCCGAGGATGGCTGCCTCTGTCGCCTGTTGGGCTTATCATTCTGCTGGTTGCGGTGTATGCAGGCATCCAACAAATCGACAACTTGTGGCTGCGGCCGCAATATATGGGACACGCTCTGAAGCTGCATCCTGGGGTGGTGGTGATTGCGCTGATCTCGGCGCTGGCCCTGACAGGCGTGTTGGGCGCTATCGTGATTGTGCCGGTGCTGGCAAGCTTGAAAGTTCTGGCCGAATACGCCTACCATAAGCTGTTGGGCCACCCTGTCTACTTTCACAATGAGGGCGATACCAACAATTAAGGGCGCGTGGCGGCAAACGGCCGTGTCCCCCACCTTCCTCACCCTCCTTTCCCCCTCCGCCAAAACCTATGAAACGCTAATGGTTCCTCCCCATTTACCATGCTAGAATTGCGGATCGGCTCAACTCAGGCAAATTGCCGGCGCAAAACCATGCATACAATCATCCGCAGCCTTCACAACCGGCTTCAAAATTATCAAACCATCGGATAATCAACCTATGTCACTCGATAAAATTATCGTGCGCGGCGCGCGCGAACATAACCTCAAAAACGTCACCGTGGAGATTCCACGCGATAAACTCGTCGTCCTGACCGGCATCTCTGGCTCCGGTAAATCTTCCCTGGCCTTCGACACCATCTTTGCCGAAGGCCAACGGCGCTACGTCGAATCTCTCTCCGCCTATGCTCGCCAATTCCTCGGCCAACTGGAAAAACCAGATGTAGACCAGATCGAAGGGCTAAGCCCGGCCGTTTCCATTGACCAAAAAG
>JAKQCM010000193.1 GCA_029559155.1 Chloroflexota bacterium | reverse complement strand
TCCTTGTTTGGCCGTGAAATTGGGCTTGTGGGCCTGGGCGCTTTGGCCACGGCGTACACCGTCACCCTGTTTTATATGTTGGTGTTGCTGATCTGGCAGAAGCGATATGGTAAGGCGTATGGTTGGTTTGGCGGGTTGTTGTGGGCGGCCGGTGTGTTCCGGCTCATCATCATGCTGTTCCCAGGCAACGACTGGAACAGCACAGTGCCGCCACAAACCTGGTCTCTCATTCGCAACGTGCCGTTGATGATTCAGGGCTTGGGGGTGGCTTATCTGATTTTGCGGGATGCCCGGGCGGCGCAAGATCGGTCGTTTGTTTGGGTGGGGGTGATGATCCTGGTGTCTTACGCTTTTTATTTGCCCGTTATTTTATTTGTGCGGCAAATGCCGATGATTGGCATGTTGATGATCCCGAAAACGATGGCTTATGTGGCCATTGCCTTCATCGCGTATGATGGTTTGTTTAAGGTGGGTGATGCCACTGACGGGGCCAGACCGGCTATGTCGACTGATTAGCCCTTTGTGGGTGATGTGTGGAAATGAAAAGAAAACGGCCGTCTCGGGGGAGACGGCCGTTTTCTTTTACGATACAAATTTTTCAAAACAGAGTCTAACAGGTGGGGTTAGACGATGTGCGGCGTATGCAGGAATGCGCTCAACTTATTTATTCAACGTACACTTTGGCTGGAGATTCTAGGTGGCTGTGTCGGGCCGAAAGCATACAGGCGGAAATGGTAAAAATGGAGGCGATGAAAGACGAAGCGGCGAAGAGTAGAATAAAAGTCATTGGGTACACTCCTTCCTGTTAGAGTCTATAAAAAACCAATACACTGTAACTATCCATATTCTACAAGTGGCCTGATTAATTGTCTGTAGTACGATGGATTGATAACTGCAGTACTGTTAATTTATTTCTTACGCCACGATGATGTTTCTCCAACTTTGGTCATATGTTGTTCTTACACGGCCGTCACAAAATAACAGCATCACAAACAAAACATATCAACCTTACCGTTGAACCGGTAATCGTTTAGAACAATTTGGAGGTAACAAAATCATGACCACTTTAGTACGTTGGAATCCGACACGCAGCTTGTTTAACGAATTTGACCGCTTGTTTAACGCCCAGACTGGTGCCTGGGATATGCCCCAAACCTGGGGGTTGGCTCTAGACGTTATCGAAAATGAAGATGGGTACACGGTGAAGGCGTCCGTTCCCGGCATCAACCCCGACAATTTGAATGTGACGCTGGAAGACAATGTCCTGACAATCAAAGGCGAAATTGCCGCCGACGAGAACGTCGAGGACGCCCATTATCATCTGCGCGAGCGTCGCTATGGCAGCTTTAGCCGCAGCCTGCGCTTCCCGGTTGATGTGAACGCCGAAGCCATCGAAGCCACCTATCAAAATGGCGTGTTGTCCTTGAATGTGCCCAAGGCTGAAGAAGTGAAGCCGAAGCAAATCTCAATCAAAGTAAACGCATAAGCATCTATTTAGACCCTAAGGGTTTGCTCTTGAGAAACCAGATTATCTAGTTCCTAAACCCTTAGGTTTTCCCAAAAGGCGTTGGTTAGCAATGACCAACGCCTTTTTGTGTTGCGTCACGGCCGTTACCCTGCCTAATCCCTACTGGCAAATAGACAAATTTATCATACACGTCGTGATCCCCATCCCCATCATTGCTGCTAAAGTTATGAACCTTTTCTGCATATTCCATACTCCTTATTTTCAACCCATCGCGCGTCATGGTAATATCGTGCCGCAAATCACAAATCGCAAATCGCAAATCGCAAATCGCAAATCACAAATAACAAATCGTAAATCGCAAATCGTAAATCGCAAATCACAAATCGCAAATGGACATATCGAACATAAACCAAACCATCCCTTATACCCAGGTCGCCATCGTTGGCGGCGGTCCCATCGGCATTGAACTGGCCATCGCTTTGCAGCGCGCCGGAGTGGATTATACGCTGTTTGAAGCCAGACAAATTGGCGACGCCTTCAGCGCGTGGCCGCCAGACACTTATTTTTACAGCACACCGGAACACGTCGCTCTGGCCGGTGTGCCTGTACACTCCCGCAGCCAGCAGCCAATCAGCGGCGAGGAGTATCTGGCTTATTTGCGGATGTTGGTGGAGATGTTTGACCTGAATTTGCAAGTGTATGAGCCGGTATCGGCGATTGAAAAGCAGGCGGACGGCCGTTTTGTGCTGCGGACACGGCCGTTAACCGGCGAGAGGCAGTATCATTGCCAACAGGTCGTTTTAGCGACTGGCGGCATGGCCGGCCCGCGCCTGCTGGACATTCCGGGCGAACATCTGCTGCATGTCAGCCATTATTTTCCGGGGCCGCACCCTTATTTTCGCACCCGGCTGTTGGTGGTGGGCGGGCGTAACTCGGCCATCGAGTCGGCGCTGCGCAGTTGGCGGGGCGGCGCGCAAGTGTCTCTGAGTTATCGCCGTCCGGCGTTCGATTTTGAGCGCATCAAGCCACATCTGGGCATGGATTTACGTGATCGGTTGGAGAAGGGCGAGATGCGGTTTTATCCGGCGACCTTGCCGGTGGAAATTACGCCCAGCCATGTGGTGCTGGAAGGGACGGAGGATGGCGAGACGGGAAACGGCCGTTTCACCCAGGTTCCCGTCGATTTTGTCCTGCTGGCCACCGGCTTCGTCGCCGACATGAGCCTGTTCGAGCGAGCCGGCGTCCACCTGACAGGCCCGGAATGCGCGCCCGTTTTTAATCCGCAAACCATGGAAACCAATGTGCCCGGCCTGTATGTGGCCGGAACGGCCGCCGGCGGCACACAATCCAAATTTACTTACTTCATTTCCACCACCCACCAGCATGTCAGCCACATCGTGCGGCATATTACCGGCGTTGTTCCCGAAAACCTGGGCAGTGTGCCCGGCCGCAACAGCGCCGTCACCTGGCAAGAAGTCCAGGCCAATTAACATCTGTGTTAGCCTCAATTCCTATGACTTTTCAAACAACCAAAACAACGCTAGAAAACGGCTTAACCCTTATTCTCAAAGAAATGCACCACGCGCCGGTCACCAGTTTTATGATCTGGTATCGTGTGGGCAGCCGCAATGAAATCCCCGGCCGCACCGGCGTGTCGCATTGGGTCGAACATATGATGTTCAAGGGCACGCCCAAATATCCCAATGGTACCCTCGACCGCCTGGTTTCCCGCGAAGGTGGGCATTGGAATGCTTTCACCTGGCTGGATTTCACTGCGTATTATGAAACCATGCCCGCGGACCGCATCGATCTGGCGCTGGATTTGGAAGCCGACCGCATGAAAAACACCACGATGTCGCGCCGGGAAGTGGAAGCGGAGCGCATGGTCATCTTGTCGGAGCGGGGGATGTACGAAAATGATCCGCGTTTTCTGTTGAACGAAGAGCTGACCTCGGCTGCGTTTCGGGTACACCCATATCATCATGAAGTGATTGGCGACCCGGCCGATTTGCAAACGATGTCCCGCGCCGACCTGCGCGACCATTACCGGCGGTATTACGCGCCGGGGAATGCGGTGGTTGTGGTCGTGGGGGATTTTGACACGGCCGTTATGCTCCCCCGCCTCAACCAATTATTCGGCCACATTCCCGCCGGCAAGCCCGCTGCGCCCATCACGCGGCAAGAACCGCCACAGCGCGGCGAGCGGCGTGTGATTGTCAACGGCCCTGGCGATGCGCCCATGCTCA
Organism: Chloroflexota bacterium; assembly: GCA_029559155.1. Classification (GTDB taxonomy): domain Bacteria; phylum Chloroflexota; class Anaerolineae; order Promineifilales; family Promineifilaceae; genus Leptovillus. The sequence goes on along the minus strand of JAKQCM010000193.1, from coordinate 32,029 downwards.
CCGTGGCCTACCGCGTGCCCGGCGCAACCCACCCCGATTACTTCGCACTGACCCTGCTTAACGCTGCCTTTGCCGGCGGCAGCAGCCTGGGCATGTTTGGCGAAGGCAGCTCCAACAAAACCTCGCGCCTCTACAAAGCCCTTGTCGATACCGATCTGGCCGTGGCGGCGTATGGCGGTCTTACGCCGACCATCGATCCCTACCTGTACCCCATCAGCGCGGTGGTCAATAACGGCCGTACCCTGGCCGAAGTCGAAGCCGCTCTAGACGCCGAAATCGACCGGCTCGCGGCCGAACCCATTACCCAGGCGGAATTGGACAAAGCGTTGAAGCGGGCCAAAGCTGAATTTGTCATGGCCGGCGAAAGCATCACCGGACAGGCGCAGCTTTTGGGCATGGCCGAAGTTGTCACCGGCGACTACCGGTGGTTTGAAACCGTTCTGGACCGATTAAATGCGGTGACCCTGGAGGACATCGAACGGGTTCGCGCCGCCTATCTGCGGAAACAGGCGCGTACTGTAGCCTGGTATGAGCCAGAATCGTCGGCCGGCGCATAGCGGACCGCTCCTAAACCACTTGAAACCATAAAGACCTTAAGGGTTTGCTCTGGAGAAGCTAGACCCTTGGGTAAACAAACCTTAGGGTCTTCCCGGAGAAATCTGACCAGTAACAACCACGTTATGAAACCCTTCATACACTTTTTGCGCGGGATATTTGAAGATTTTTGGGGCACTTTGCGCGCCGTGGCTTCTTATTTTAATGAGGAAGAGCGGCGGCTGGTGGTCCAGTCGATTGTGATCGGGGTATTTGTGTGGGCGTTCATCTTTTTGTTGAAGACGAGCGTTCATTGGCTGTTTCATACCACCATTCACTGGCTGGAAGCTGGCCCCTCGCTGCTGCTGGTGTTTGTGCCGCTGGGTCTGGGAGCATTGATCGTGGCGGCCATTTCTCGTTACCACGCCCAGACCATTTTTTACCGCGACAGTGAAGGACAGATTCACCAACTTAACGATGTTGAGGGGGATGGATTGGAACGCGCCATTTCCTTGTATTACACCTCTGAGCCGACTCTGGAAAATGCCCTGACTGGTCAGGAAGGTGTCGATGTGCGCTGGCAGATGCCTACGTTTAGTCTGGCTGTACGCAAATTTGCCGCCACGCTGGTTACGTTGGGCAGCGGCGGCAGCGGTGGGTTGGAAGCCAGTGTGGCGTTGATTGGCGAGAGCCTGTCGGCCAGTTTGTTTAAGCCGCGAAAATTAGGCGCGGAGGCGGCTTCCCATGTCACCGTCTTGCAGCGTATCTGGCAGTGGTGGCAGCCGGGCAACCCCGATCATTTGCAGACGGCGCAGTTGAGCGGCATTGCCGCGGCGGTGGCAGTGCTGTTGGGCGCGCCGTTTGCGGCAGCCTTTTTTGCCACCGAGGTCATGTACCGGCGACGGCCGATTGTGGAAAAGTTGATGTTTTCGCTAATTTCGGCGCTGGTCGCTTTTTTTCTGACCGATGTGTTTTCGGCGGGGCATACGGCTATTTTTGAGGTGGAAACGCATTATGTGCCGCCGTCGGACATGCGATATTTTGGCGTGTTGGCGTTGATGGCGTTGGTCATTTCGTTTTTGAGTATCTTTTTCCGGCTGCTGCGCGGCCGGTTTGATCATGCGTTTCATCACCGGCTGCCGGGGACGTATGTGCGGCATGTGGTGGGGGCGATGTTAACGGCCGTTATCGCCATTACCGTAGCCTGGGGTACCCGGCGCTTCGGCCTGACCGAGCACGGGTTGGAGTTGGTCCTGGGGCCGGGCGAATCGGCCATCGACGCGGCTCTGGCCGGCGAGTTAACTATCGCCGTGGCGCTGATTGCCCTCGGCGCAAAAATGATCGCCACCCTGACGACCATCACTTCGGGCGGGTCGGCCGGGCTGCTGGTTCCCTCGCTCTTTTTTGGCACGATGGTCGCCTCGGCATTTGCCGATTGGTTCCACTACGAGCCGATGATGCTCATTGTGCCGGCAATGACCGCCAGCCTGGTTTCGCTGGTGAATGTGCCGTTGGCGGCGATTTTATTTACCGTGGAGGTGTTTGGCTCGGTTTACATGGTTCCGGCGTTGGTGGTGTTGGTGGTGGCCGAACTGCTGGCCCACGATAACAGCATTTACCGCACGCAGCGCGAAACGTATGACAGCCGCCAGATTTTGCCGGGCGTGAGTGTGCGCCGGGTGCGGATGCCGGCGGCCTGGGCGGGGCAAACGTTGATCGATCTGGATTTTCGTAAGCAATTCGATTTGAACGTGATTGGCTTGGTGGAGCGAGAAGGGCGCGACGGCCGTCCGCGCATCCGTCTGGGCACAGCTTCCACAACCAGGCTGGAAACCGGCGATATGTTGGTGGTGCTGGGGCGCGATGAACCACTGCAGGGGTTGGAAACGGCCGTGGCCGAACTTTACGCTCTGGAACTGTTGGGCAAAGATTAAATGTGGTACAAACCGGGGTAGGTGTCGGTTTTGCGCCACCCGTAAGTTGGCGTGTAGCCCGCATGCGCTACACTCCTTAAGAAGCTTTACAAATCAAAGACCCAAAGGGTTTGCTCTTTAGAAGTTAGACCATTTGGAACCCGACCCCTTAGGGTCTTTCCAGAGGAACCTGAAAAGATACCAGGAAAATAAACATGAATCGAACAGAACTGCTTAAACAACAACTGCAAGAACGCATCCTCGTCACCGACGGGGCCACCGGCTCCCTGCTGCAAACCTACCAGCTCGACGAAGCCGGCTACCGCATGGAGCGTTTCGCCGACTTCCCCTACGACATCAAAAACAATCACGAAGTCCTCAACCTGACTCACCCGGAAATCATCAAAGCCGTCCATACCGCCTACCTGGAAGCAGGCGCGGACCTGATCACCACCAACACCTTCAACGGCACGGCCATCTCCCAGGCCGAATTCCACATGGAACACCTCGTCTACGAGATGAACTACGAAGCCGCCCGCCTCGCCCGCGAAGCCATCGCCGAATTCACTCCGCACTCCGCACTCCGCACTCCGCGCTTCGTCCTCGGCTCCCTCGGCCCGGCCAACAAAATGCTCTCCCTCTCCCCCGACGTGGCCGACCCCGGCTACCGCGCCGTCACCTTCGACCAGGTGGCCGCGGCTTACCAAGAAGCGGCGCGCGGGCTGATGGACGGCGGGGCGGACGTGCTGCTCATCGAGACCATTTTTGATACGCTGAACGCTAAAGCGGCCATCTTCGGCATTCAATCGCTCTTTGCGGAGACTGGAGAGGAACGGCCGTTAATGATTTCCGGCACCATCACAGACGCCAGCGGGCGCACGCTCTCCGGGCAAACGATGGAGGCGTTCTGGTACTCTATCCGCCACGCGAACCCATTGATTGTGGGCATGAACTGCTCGTTTGGGCCGGAAACGTTACGGCCGTATATCACCACCATCGCCAATCTGGCCGACACCTACGTCAGCCTCTATCCCAACGCCGGGCTGCCCGACGGCTTCGGCGGCTTTAGCGAAGAAGTAGAAGACATGGCTCCCGTGCTGCGCGAACTGGCCGAAGAAGGTTACCTCAACATCGTCGGCGGCTGCTGCGGCACCACGCCCACCTACATCCGCGCCTTTGCCAAAGGGGTAGAAGGGCTGCCGCCGCGCCAGATTCCCACTCTCGAATCGCGCCTGAATCTGGCCGGTATGGACGCCTTCACCTTCACCCCCGACCTCAACTTCGTCAACGTCGGCGAGCGCACCAACGTCACCGGCTCGCGCAAATTCGCCCGGCTCATCCGCGAAAATAAGTACGACGAGGCCCTCAGCGTGGCCCGCGAACAGGTGGAAAACGGCGCGCAAATCATCGACGTGAACATGGACGAAGGCATGTTGGATTCTGAAGCGGCCATGACCCGCTTCCTCAACCTCATCGCCGCCGAGCCGGACATCGCCCGCGTGCCGATTATGATCGACTCGTCCAAATGGTCGGTGATTGAGGCCGGGTTGAAGTGCGTACAGGGCAAATCCATCGTCAACTCCATCAGCATGAAGGAAGGCGAAGCCGAATTCATCCGCCATGCGAAGCTGGCGCGGCGCTATGGCGCGGCGGTGATTGTGATGGCCTTCGACGAGCAGGGGCAGGCCGACACCTTCGCGCGCAAAACGCAAATTTGCGCCCGCGCTTACCGTATCCTCACCGAAGAGGTGGGCTTCCCGCCCGAAGACATCATCTTTGACCCCAACATCTTTGCCGTGGCTACCGGCATCGAAGAGCACAACGAGTACGCGCTGGCCTACATTGAGGCCACGCGCTGGATCAAGGAAAATCTGCCCTACGCGCGGGTCAGCGGCGGGGTAAGCAATCTCTCTTTCTCCTTCCGCGGCAACGACGCCGTACGCGAGGCGATGCACGCCGCCTTTTTGTACCACGCCATCCAGGCGGGCATGGACATGGGCATCGTTAACGCCGGGCAGTTGGCCATCTACGAAGAAATCCCCGGCCCGCTGCTGACGGCCATCGAGGACGTGCTGTTCAACCGCCGCCAGGACGCCACGGAGCGGCTGGTGGCCCTGGCGGAATCGGTGCGCGGCGGCGGCAAGGAGCGGCAGGAGGATCTGGCCTGGCGCGAGCTGCCGGTGAATGAGCGGCTGTCTTACGCGCTGGTGAAGGGGATTGACGCTTACATTGTGGAAGATACGGAGGCGGCGCGGGCACAGGCGGCACGGCCGTTACACGTCATCGAAGGGCCGCTGATGGACGGCATGAACCGCGTCGGCGACCTGTTCGGTGCGGGCAAAATGTTCCTGCCGCAGGTGGTCAAGAGCGCCCGCGTGATGAAAAAGGCCGTGGCCTACCTGGTGCCGTACCTGGAAGCCGAGAAAGAAGAACTGGGCCTGATCGACCAGTCCAACGGTAAAATCCTGATGGCGACGGTGAAGGTCGACGTCCACGACATCGGCAAGAACATCGTTGGGGTGGTGCTGCAATGCAACGGCTACGACGTGATCGATTTAGGCGTGATGGTGCCCGCGGAGAAGATTTTGCAGACCGCCCGCGAGCAAAACGTGGACATCATCGGCCTGAGCGGGCTGATTACGCCGTCGCTGGAGGAGATGCGCCACGTGGCTGCGGAGATGGAGCGGCAAGGGTTCGACCTGCCGCTGCTGATTGGCGGGGCGACGACGTCGAAGATTCACACGGCCGTTAAAATCGAACCGAACTACAAACGCGGCCCGGTCATCCACGTGGTCGACGCATCCCGCGCCGTGGGCGTGGCCACCCAACTGCTGGGCGAGGGCAATGGCTACGTGGCCGAGATTAAGGCGGAATACGCCACGTTGCGCGAAAAGCACGGGAACAGACGGGACAAGCAGCGGTTACGGCCGTTGGCCGAAGCCCGCGCCCACAAATTCCAGGCCGATTGGGCCAGTTATTGCCCGCCTGCCCCATCGTTTACCGGCGTGAAGGTGTTTGAGGACGTGGATTTGGCCGGACTGCGCGAATACATTGACTGGTCGCCGTTCTTCACCGCCTGGGAGCTGGCGGGCAAATTCCCGCGCATTTTAGAAGATGAAGTGGTCGGCGAGACGGCCACGCAGCTTTACCAGGATGCGTTGGCGATGCTGGATTGCATCGTGCAGGAGAAGTGGTTGACGGCCAAGGCAGTGGTGGGGGTGTTCCCGGCCAACAGCGTGGACGATGACATTTTGGTTTTTAACGCAAAGGGGCAAAGGGGCAAAGACGCAGAGATTTTGACGGTGGTGCATACGCTGCGGCAGCAGATGGAGAAGCCGCCGGGGCGGCCGAACTACGCTCTGGCCGATTTTATCGCGCCGCAGGAGACGGGGCTGGACGATTATCTGGGCTTCTTCGCGGTGACGGCCGGGTTGGGCGTGGCCGAAAAGGTGCGCGAGTTTGAGGCCGCCCACGACGACTACCACGCCATCCTGCTGAAAGCGCTGGCCGACCGGCTGGCGGAAGCGTTGGCCGAACAGATGCACGGCCGTATCCGCCGCGAGCTGTGGGGTTATGCTCCCGACGAAATGCTGGACAACGAGGCGTTGATCGCCGAAGCGTATCGGGGCATCCGGCCCGCGCCGGGTTACCCGTCCTGCCCGGACCACACCGAGAAGGGCGAGCTGTTCCGCGTGCTGGCTGCGCCGGATAACGTGGACATGAGCCTGACGGAGAGTTTTGCCATGCGGCCGGCGGCTTCGGTGAGCGGTTACTACTTTGCCCACCCGGAAGCGCGCTACTTTGGTCTGGGCCGCATTGACAGGGATCAGGTAGCTGATTATGCGGCGCGAAAGGGCTGGGACGTAGAAACGGCCGAAAAGTGGCTGGCTCCCAATTTAGGCTACGAGCGCGAGTAACGGCCGTCTAGCCCCCGTGGTCTGGTGTTACGACTGGCAGATGGAACGGCCGTAACGCCAGACCCACAAATGGCGCACCACCGGGTCGCCGGACTGCACGGCCGTATTCTCCACCCAAAACTCCTCGTCCGGCAGCCCTTCTACCTGTGCCCGGATGGAGTGAAAGGTGTATTCCGTCAGCAGGCCGGGATAGGAAAGCGAATCGGTGGTTTCCTGGCGGCAGAGGTAAGTGCCCGGCAAGAAGGAAATGGCGCTCAGCGGCAGGCCCAGCTCTTCTTGCAGGCAGCGGGTGGCGGCCTGAAGATAGGTTTCGCCCGGTTTGATTTTCTCCGAGGGCGGCTGGTTGCGGAAACGGCGACGGCCGTTTTCTAATTCCTGTTCCGCCTCAATGAGAAGTTGTCGGTTGCGGCAAATAAAAATCTGCACAACCGCCACCTCTCGGCGCGGTGGATTGTCCTTGAAGTGAATTTCGCCGCCGGCGTATTCTTCCCAGAGATTATCGACGTTTTTAGCGTTGCCTTCACCCCAAAAATCGGTGTCGATCTGACAGTTAGCCAGCCAACTTCGCAAATCATTGATGGAATGTAATTGGTTCACGTAGTACGTTTGTAGCCAGATGGGGCCGGTGTAAGAGGGTGATGGGGAAACGGCCGTAAAGCTAGATTGAGTTTGGATTTAACTCGTATGATACCGCCAAACCCCGCGAATATTCAAATCGGCTGCGCCTTGAGTTCTTTATTTCACGAGGTGCGCTTCATAGCGGGCCAGGTTGGCGGCAAAATTCTGGCGGCCTAATCCTAACCTCACATGCCCATCCCCATATCCCAGACAACTGCTGGGCAGCAATAAAACCCCCGCATCCGCCGCCAATTGGTGGCAGTAATCCGTCGCCGAGGGCACATGCAGGCCCACCAGAGCCACCGAACCGGCCTGCGGTGGCCGCCAAACAAACAACTGCGGCCAGCGGCCAAAAAACGCCGCCGCTTCCGCCAGGTTTGCGGCAATGATGGCTCGATTACGGGCAATCAACTTTTCTTGCGCATCCAGAGCGACCTGAGCCAAAAATTCGCTGGGGGCAGGTGGGCAGATGGTGGTGTAATGTTTCCAGTTGATGACTCTTTCGCGCAGCCTGGCATCGCGGATGAGCAGCCAGCCGGCGCGCAATCCGGGCAGGCCGTGAACTTTGGACAGGCCGGAAAGCACAATGGCTCGCTCGTACAGCGTGGCCGCGGAAGGCAGCGTCTCCCGACCGGCGAGTTCCAGGCCGCGATACATCTCGTCGCAAAAAAGCCAGGCGTTGTGCTGCCGGGCGATGGCGATGATGGCCTGAAATTCTGCCGGTGTTGGCAGGAGGCCGGTGGGGTTATGGGGGAAATTGACGATGATCAACCGTGTCTGGTCGGTGACGAGTGCTTCCAGACGATTGAGGTTAAGCTGCCAACGGCCGTCGCCCGCCTCCACCTCCCACTTATCTACATTACCGCTGACATGCGCGGCCAGATTTAGCAGCGAATCATACGCCGGGGTGAGCGCCACTACATGATCGCCCGGTTCCAGCAGTGTGTACATGGCCAGGAAGATGCCTTCTTCGGGCGCGGTCAGGACCACCACATCGTCGGCGTGGAGCGGGGGATATTGGGCGGCGATTTGGGCGCGCAGGGCCGGGCTGCCCTGGCTTTCGGTGTAGCCCAGGTGAAGATCGTGCAGGGAGGGGAACGGCCGTTCCGCCAACGCCAGCAGGTCGCCCACTGTCATACTCTCGCAATCGGACGAGCATAAAAGGTAGGGGGTGGTGAATTCATAAACGGCAAAAAATTGCTCGATAGAAAAAGGAGCGATATGCATGATGGTCTCCGTGATGTGGCGGCGTCAACGATGTTCGGCGTCCGCAAAATGGGTCTGGTTGGGCCGATTGGCTTAAATTACGCAGTTCCTTTGGTAGAGTCTTACGAGCATTGTTGTAACACGCGCAACCCTTCCAGGCGAACGGCCTGCGGGTAGAGGGTTTTGTAGATAGTGCAGTTGGGTGATTGGATGTCGTAACGGCCGGTGGCGCGGTACGTGGCCAGGGGGCAGCCGCCGGCGCACCAGGTTTGCCATTGACAGTCGCGGCAGCCTTCCTTTTCGGCGGCGGGCAGGTTTTGGATGCCGATCTGGTCGGCGCGAATGAGAGCCAGGGGGTCTTCGGCCTGAACGGTGGCGACAGTTTGTTCCTGGTGCATCTGGCATTTGCTGACGCGCCCCTGGTGATCAAAAACCAGATAGCTGTGGCCGACGCCGCAGGTGCGTTGATGGGGCGTGGACAAATTGGCGCGGTCTACCAGCGAGGCCAGCAAGCTGCGCTGCGGCAGGTCGGCTTCGATGGCGGCGAAGGCGGCTTCCATGCCGGCAATGATTTGCTCTTCTTCCAGGCGCAGGCTGGCGCGGCTGGCCGAAAGGTCGTTCTCGCGGTAAAAGTTGAGGCTGAAGGGCAGGCTGCGCTGCAAAATCCAGGTCAACAGGTCAGCCAATCCGGCGGCGCTGCGGCCGCTGACGGTGATGGAAATGTCGGGGATCAGGCCGAGGTTGAGGGCCAGGTCGATGCTGCGGGCGACCTCGGCAAAGGAGCCACGGCCGTTGGCGTAAACGCGCTGGCTGTCGTGGGCTTCATCTAAACCATCCAGGGAGATCATCAACCGCAGCCCCAAGGCTTGTATGGCGGTGATGATGTCGGCGGTCAGGCGGGTTCCGTTGCTGAGGATGACGCCGTCAAGAGCCAGCCCGTGTTGTTGGGCCAGGGTTTGGGCGTAGTGGTGCAGTTCGGCGACGAATGGGAAGCGCAGGAGCGGTTCACCGCCGGCGTATTTGATTTTGACGGTTTGGTAGCCGTGGGTAACGGCGGAGCGAAATGTGCCTTCGAGGGCGGCACGGCCGTTTTCCCAGGAAAGGTCTTCCCGTTTGTGGGGCAGGTAGCAGTAGTCGCAGCGCAAGTTGCAGCGGTCGGTAATGTGCAGCCAGGCAGATAGGGTGGTTGCGGCTTCTTCAAGTGGTTCTTGCGGAGCGGTGGCGGGTACGAGCAGGTTGTGGGCGATGAATTGGTCGAGGGTGTTTTGCACGGCCGTTTGGCCCCAGTCGCGGCGCCAGTCGGCGGGAATGTCGGCCAGAGGGCGGGCTTGGGTGAAGTGGCGGGCCAAGGCCAGGGCGCTGTCGTTGATGACCACGCCGGTGATACGGCTGCTGACGATGGCCTGGTACTGTTCGTTGACGGGAATTGTGGCGAAGGATTGGGTCAGGGTGTAGGGCGTGTGGGGAGGAACGGCCGTTGGCGTTTGTGTTAGCGGCACAGTAGCGACACAGGCGCAGTCACATTGACCCTCGCCAGATTTAGCGATTACAACGTCGTGTAAAAAGATGGGCGGCTCCGATAGGACGTTCGTGGGTTTATTCATAAGCTCTTTTCTTGCTGCCAGGTATAAAAACTGATGAGCGCTTCTGGTGATCTGGCGATGAGTTCTGGTTTTTGCTGCCAGAATTGGGCCAGATCATATCCCAGTTGTTGAATGTATTCGGGTTTGCCGCTTTGGTGGATGCGTTCATTGGTAATTCGCAGTTGGGCGCTCAGGTTATACGTTTCGTGGACTTCATATAAAGCGATCAGGGGGAAACCTTCACGATACGCTTCGTTGGCTATGTCGTAACGGCCGTCTGCCAGCGCCAGATCGCCAATTTTTCTTAACGAAGAACCACGCAAACGATACGCTTCTTCTCCTTTTCGCCCGGAATACATTTCTTCCATTTGCTCTTTAAACTCTTGCCATCTTGGATATTCCCCAAATTCCCAGGCCAGGTCTAGTAAGTCGGCAAAACTGCGAAGCGCATATTCGTATGCGCCTATTTTATAACTTAACTCCTGACACTGGAGAAAAAATTTACGTGATTTTCCCATCTCGCCCAAAGTCATGTAGATTTGCGCCTGGGTGTGCAAGACGCGGGGCTGTAAATTGGAGGGGCCATTTTGGGCGGCGTATGCCAGATCGGCAATGGCTTTGTCTATCTGGCCCTGGTGCAGGTAAATGGCTGCCCGCCCGGCGCGAACGGTGCTGATCCATTCGCGCACGTCTTCATCTTCAAAGATGACCAGCGCTTTGGTGTAATAATTGTAGGCTTCGGTCCATTGGGAATAGCGGCGGTAAATTTCGCCAAGCGTGCTGTAGGTGGCGGCAATCTGGCGTTTATCGTCGATTTGTTTCCAGAGGCGCAGCGCGCCGTTGCAGTTGTCCAAAGCGGCCTGGCGGTTGCCTTTGAAGGCGTTGACATAGCCCATGTTGTTGAGAATGCGGGCTGTTTCGCGTTGGTCGTGGAGCTGCAAGCTGATCTGGTAGGCGAGCAGGTAATCGGTGATGGCCTGGGTAAAATCGCCCTGGTTGCGGTGGGCCCAGCCACGGCCGTTTATGGCCAGCATGTGGCGGTCTGGTAAGTTGTGTTGCTGGCTCAAGCGGGCGGCCTCATCAAAATGGTTAATGCTGCCGGCCAGGTTGCCCAGGCGCACTTCCAGGTTGGCCAGTTGGATGAGGACGGTGATGCGTTGAGCCGGCTCCAGGTCTTCGGCCAGCAGATCGATGACCAGACTTTCGGCCTCCTGGTAATCGCCCCGGTCGAACAGATAGGCAATTCGCCGCCAATTGATGATGTATTTTTGCTGCGGCAAGAAGTAGGCCTGATATTCGAGTACCTGGGCCAATAAGGTTTCGCGGAACAGGAGGTTGTAGGCGGCGGTGGCTTCGTCGAACATCTGGGCAAAGGTTTGGATGCCTGCGCCCAGGTCGGTGAACAAGATGTGGTAGAGCTGCTGGCTTTTGAGCAGCCAGATGTTGCGCTCTAGCTTTTCGCGGATGATAAAGGTGTTGAGTTCTGTTTGGGGGGATTGGGAGGGGAAAACGGCCGTTGCTTGGTCCATCAGGTGGTTTAATCGCTCGGTCAGGTTTTGCACTTCTTGCTGGAGATACCCGGCGGCCGCCTGGCTGTCGTGGCGGCGGCGTTCGCGGTTCGGATCGTGTTCGGGCCAGATGTGCTCGTTGACCATGCGCCGCATTTCGTCGTGGAGGGTGATACGGCCGTCGGGCAACGATTTGATATAGACATAGGTTTGGGCTTCTTCGAACAAGGTAACGGCCGTTTCCGGCGATAACTTCAGCAGAACAGCGATCATCGCGGCATCCAGCGGATAAATGCGCGACATCACCAACGTCAGGCGATCCATTTGCGTACGGATTTTCCCAAGATGGCTCACAAGCTGTACTTCGAACAACGCTTGCTGCGTATACAATTCATCCGTGGAAAGCGCGCTCAACTCCGCCAGAGCAGGTTCTTTTAGCCATGGCTGCGGCAAGGCGCGCGATAGCCATTCCACCGCCAGATCAATCAAAATGGGCTTACCCTGAGAAAGCAGCAGCAACTTCTGGCAAAGCGCTTCGTCGAGATTGATCAACAACAGTTCTTGCTTTTTTTCCAGATACGCTGCGCCTGAATCCGGATCGAGGGCTTCCAGAATACTCAGGTGAATATCGTCATGAAGCTGGTTTTTCAGCGCTTCATAAAGCGCATCCCCGTTCCGGCCAGCCAGCAAAAATACGGCGTTTCGCGCTTGGGAAATGATGTTCTGCAAATGTCCCCAGGCTTCGCTGTTCTCGATATGGTCGGTTGTATCAAACAAGAGAACCACCCGTTGTTTTTCGGTAACCTGGTTGAAGCTGGCGACAAAGATTTGTCGCACGCGCTGTTGTTGTTGTTCCAGGGCATCAGCGCTCACGCCGGCTTCTTCCATTTTGCGCCAGTCTAATAGGCTGCGGAGATAGGGTTCGAATATATCCGGCGAGAGTCGTTCGGCGATTTGGCGCTCAATGTTTTCCGGCAGAAACAGGGCCAGATCATCGAAGTCGATGATGGGGGCAGTCAGCAGGGATTGGTTGGGTTTATGCTGCAAGCAAATTTCTTCTAGCAATCGGGTTTTGCCGATACCGCCGGGACCATGCAAGCAAATGACCTGGCGTGTGCCCCATTGTTGGATTACTCCGTCGATCTGATTGAGTTCTGTGTGTCGCCCGATAAAAGGCATACGATGGAACATGGTCATCCTCCTGCGATGTCGTTATTGGCTTACGATACTCATCGAATTTACCCGCGAAATGATCCGTTTGTCGACCATGGTTGAAAGTTCTAGTTCGATTTTGTCTGGCCGATTGGCATTCGGTTTTGTAACCATACAGACTTTATGGGTTTTGAACTCGACGCAAGTGTCCCTATAAAGTAGAGAACCTTTAGGGTTTTGCCAAGCAAACCCGGATAGTTACTTGGTATTTTTGCTGGTTGACTCTGGCAAAAACCTGTATGCCTGGTTCGTCTCAATTGAAATTGGCCCACTAGGCAAAATAATGGTTGATCTGCCGCTGCAGGCGAGTGTAGGCGTTGTTGTCGGCGTATTGATGGTCGCGTAAATAGTAGTTAACGGCGAAACGGAATTCCCAGTCGGCGTCGATCTGTTGGTTGAGGGCCTGGTATTCTTCGAGCCGGTGTTTGACGCTGCGCGCTTCCATGAAGAGTTTGAGGGCGGCGGGAACCTGGTGTTGGAAGAATTCTTCACGGATTTCTGGGCGGCGCGCAGGGTCTTGCACAATGGCGTGCTGCTGAAGAAACTGGAAGAGGTATTCGATGGTCCAAATTTCTGGTGATTGGATGCTTTCTTCGCGTAGTTCGTTGGCGCAGATGGATTGGGCTTCCAGGCACAGCTGGGTATAGGTGGTTTTGTGCTGCCATTGTTTTTGGATGGCGAATAGGCGTCGGGTGAGGTCGTCGGTGAGGAAACGGCCGTTTCTATTCAGCAAATAATTGATGGTCAGGTCATCGGCTAATTCGTGAGCTGTGCCCGCATAATTCAGGCGGCGCGCCCGAACGATCTGGTCCAAGACGGTGTAGTTGCTGTAACGCAGCAGCCCTAATTCTGTCAGGATTTCGCTTCTGTGCCCCAGGTCTTCTTGGATTTCTTCGACAAACGGCCGTACCACATCACGCCAGATCGATTCACCCAAAAACTGCATAAAAAAATCTGGTGTGCCGCCTTGCTGTTGGAAAATTTCCAGCGCGGCGCTGGCGCTGCCCGGATGGCCGCCGGTCAGGTGGAAAATATGCGCCGCCAACTGGTCAATGGCATCCTCGGCCAACTGTGGCAAAAACTGGCGAGTGGCGTCGCGCAGGGTGGCATAAGAAAACGGGTGCATTTCAATGATGCGCAGCGGAATCGGCACGATGGTTTTGGGTGGCGGCGCTAAGGCGCGCCCGGCCAGCACAATGCGAAAACGGTTTTGTTTGCGCGTGAATGTTTTTAACGCTCGCAAACAGGAATAAACCTGAGGGATAAATTCGTCGATCAATCCTTTGGCGATGGCTGTGGGCGCATGTTGGTCCAGATCGATGAGCAAGACAAGCCCTTGTTTTTCCAGATCGTCCCAATGTTTTTGCAGGGCGACGCCAAAGCGCATGCCCCAGGGGCGCGTGTCTCGGCTCTGAGATAGGAATTCCGTGCCCGGTTTTTTTGCCAGCAAGTGGGTGATGTTGAGTTCGTCGGCGAGGGCTTTTACCAGGTCGGGTAATGTGCTGTGTTCGTCTACGGCCGTATACGCGCACAGCCAATCGTTTTCCGTAAAATGGGCGTAAAGTTGTTTGAGGAGAGCGGTTTTGCCGAATCCGGCCGGCGCGTCCAGAATGAAGTAGGCTGGTCCAAGAAGCGTTTGAATGAGTTGCAGCTCGTTTTCGCGGTTGGTGAAGGGGATTTTGGTGTGTACGGCCGTTGGCTGCCGGACATCCACAATCTCAATCATGGCTAACCAATCAACAGCCGGACGAAGTTCTTGCAGGCGTACAATTAAAGCGGCTAACCGCCCTCGACGCGACAGGTAAAAAATAAGCTCCCGCATCTTGCCGGCCCGCTCATTGGCTAACAGATCTTCATAATCTACGTCTAATTCGGCGCAAAGCGTATGAAACTCTGTCCCGTTAAAAGATTGTTTAAGTAATTCGTGGAACGAGCTTAGATTAACAAGTTTTACCCGGCTGCCTTCAGTGATCAATTGTTCCTCCCAACCGTTGCCCAGTGAAAAAGGCATAACTCTCCTGCCCAGGTGGCAATCGAATTCATCACAAACTACGAACAGATGGGTAGATAAACATGTATGTAAGTTACCACTACGACTTAGGGCGAGGTAGAATGCTCCTCTGCAAGGAGTATACATGAATTTGAAGAAGATCGGCAATCCATGACTCTGGGGTCATAGGGGCAGTGGGCACTCGTTTATCTGTCCCGCATGATCATGGCATTTGCCTTCGCCTTGACTGGGTGGAAGTTTCATCCTCGACTTAACAAAGGGAATCCCGACATGCAAAAAATTTTAGTTTCTGGCCTGATTAATATCGAAACAACCTTAAAAGTAGATGCCTTCCCCGTGACGTATGAACCGGTGCGCTACCCTTTTTGGGGCGTTAACAGCACCGTTTCTGGCGTGGGGTACAACGTGGCCAAAGCGCTCACCGTCTTGGGCGATACGGTTTGCTTTTTGTCTTTGGTTGGCCGCGATTTGTTGGGCCGGGGCGTGGCCCAGGCTTTGCTGGAAGCGCGTATTTCCCCTGTCCATGTGCTGTCGCAATTAGCGCAAACAGCTCAATCCGTTATCCTATACGAGCCATCCGGGCGGCGGCAAATCCACGTGGACCTGAAGGATATTCAGGAGCAGGTTTATCCGGCGGAGCGGTTTGACAGCGCCCTGGCGGAGTGTGATCTGGCGGTTTTATGCAACATCAATTTTAATCGCCCGTTTCTGGCTCGCGCCCAACGGGCAGGCGTTCCCATCGCCACAGATGTGCACACAATTTATGATCTGGATGATGCGTATAATCGCGATTTTATGGCGGCTGCCCACGTTTTGTTTATGAGTAATGAGAAGCTGCCATGTGCGCCAGAGGAATGGGCGCGGCGACTGCAAGAACGGTTTGGCACGGCCGTTATCGTTATTGGTTTGGGGGCGGAAGGGGCGCTGCTGGCGGTGAAGGAAGACGGGTTTATGGGGCGGGTAACGGCCGTTGTCACTCGCCCTGTCGTCAACACCATCGGGGCCGGGGACGCGCTCTTTTCCGCCTTTGTCCACCACTACAGCCAGACCGGCGACCCATACGCCGCCATTCGGCAGGCTGTGGTGTTCGCTTCCTACAAAATTGGTGAAACTGGTGCGGCGCAGGGCTTTCTAACGGCCGTGGAACTGGCCGATTGGGTGGCGCGGTTGGCCGCATAATGCGGTTGGCCGCATAATGCGGTTGGCCGCCTAACGGTGAACGCTGGCGATCGTATTGCGCAGATCAACAAAAATGGGATGCAGGCAGGTGATGATTTGGGCCATGCGCTGTCCAAGCGCAGCCTGATAAGCGGTTGTCAGATCCGCTTCCGGGTAGACTTCGTAGATTTTGGTCCAGCCCCGATCCCACATTTCCGCCTCGATGCTTTCGCCCAGGGTATCTTTAATCTCAAACAAGTGGCGGCGGAACCCATTGAGCAGCAGGCGGTTCATGTTTTTGTCGTTCGCTTCGCAGTGAAACCCCAGTTCCCACCCCTGGTGGCGCACAGCTTTGGACACTTCGTAATGCAGGCGCGGCTCGTTGTAATAAAACTGCACCAGCCAGCCCCACGGCTGCCGCGACTTAATGCCTTGCAGGTTGGGCGGTAAATGCGGCACTACTGCGTTTGGCAGCGTTTGTAAGAAGTTTTTGTGCGAGAGCGTGGTCATGTTCGGGAAGGTATTGCGCTAATTTTTGTAGTTTTTCAGGTTTCTTCGGCAAGACCCCAAGGGTTTAATACCCAGCTCGTCCAAATTCCCAGGAGCAAACCCTTGGGGTCTGATGGTTACAAACTTTCTACCGCAGCCCGCAGCTCAGCCGGCGCGAGCACGGCCGTATCCATGCGCGCCGCCCCCAAAAAGTCGGCAAAGCGCTGCAGCCCTTGGGCAAAGGCGGCGGCAAACGCCGAATCGGGGTGGAACCAATCTTCCAGCCACAAGCCGTTGATGACATAGGTCTGCTGCGCCCGGTCGAATTTGGAATCCATACGCCCAACGAGACGGTCGCCGTACAAAATGGGCATGGTGTAAGGACCATATTGGCGTTGTTCCGCCGGTTTGTAAATCTCCCAGATGTAATCGAAGCCAAATAACTTGGCCGCGCGGCCGCGCGCACTGACAAATTCCAGCGGGGAAAGGAAGATGACTTCGTCGGTGGTAGTGGGGGATTCGGTTTGCCAGGCGACGGGGACACGGCCGTCGGCCAATTCCGCCATGATGCCCATATCCTCGCCTAAAAAGTAGGCCGGGTCTTTCTGGCCTTCTATGCGCACTTCGGCCAACTCTCCGGCGGCCAGCATCCTGGCCAGGGTGTGTTGGGCTTCTTTGGGAGCTAACGGCCGTGCCCACGCATCCTTCAACATCCGGCGAAAATCCGCCATTGTGATGAGGCCCCAATTGGCAATGTCCTTACGCAGGAAAAAATTCGCCGATTCCTCTTCCGTGGCCGAATGCTGCCATTCGGTTGGGGCGATGTTTTCCAGAAAATCATACACCCGTTCTTTGCCCTGACGGCCGTGAGTCATCAATTCCCCGGTTAGCCAGAGGTAGTAGAGGGCGACGCCCGTATCTTTGCCGGCGCGGTAATGGGTTACCGCTTCGCCGGCCAGATCGCGGCTGCGCAAGGGACCACGGTCGCGGATGACTTGCCGGACGTTTTCTACCAGTTCTACCTGCGTGGCGGCAAAATCTTGCCAGCGCTGATAGGCTTTATAGCGCAACATGCGCGGCCGCCAGTAAGGCAGTTCGGCCATCGGATACATTCTCAACCAGCCGCCATAATCGAAAAAGCGGCGTTCTTCATACGCTTGCTTTTGTAGATACTCTGGTTGGTATTCGCTTACCCGTCCCCATAAGACAATATCATGGCTGCAAGCCACCACCGATACCGGGTCGATCTGTACGGCTTCTGTGGCGTGAATCGCCTGGGCTGTGCCTTCTAAGCCGTGCCAGCGGCGCCCGGGCCAAAGACCTTGTTTGCCTAAAATATAGCGGCGCTGGGTGGTGGTGGAAATTGTCATAACCATAAGAAACCTCAAAAAAAGCCCCGCTTCCTGTGTTACAATGTGCTGGGTGCTGCGGCGGGCAGAATGTCGCGGCGATTATAGTGCGATCTTGTGGGAAGGGAAACAGCACATGCCGGATAAACAACACACTTTGGGCCAGTATGAAACACCAACGGACGTGGCGGATTTGCTGCTTGGGTTCTGCCTCAGACGGCCGTCTGACCGCCTGTTGGACCCCAGTTGTGGCGAAGGAGCCTTTCTTGCCCGCGCGGCGAAGTGGCTGGGCTGGCTGGGTGATGGCCCAAATGCGCCGCCGGATGCGCTGTGGGGCGTCGAGTTGGATCCGGAAACGGCCGTGCGCGCCCAGACCACCTTGCCGCAAGCCCACATCCTCACCCGCAACTTCTTCACATTACAACCCGGCGGACCAGCGGATGGCCTGCCCGGTTCTTTTGATGTGTTGATCGGCAACCCGCCCTACACCCGCGCCGAATGGATTGGCCACTTGCGAGAAGAGGACGGCCGTCAGTTGGATTTGTTCGATGGCCTGCCGCCCTCTGCGCCGGAAGCGGCGGAAAAGCGCCTGTTAATGCCCGGCCAACTTTGGGACAGCCTGGGGGGGCGCTCCGGGCTGCATGCCTACTTTTTTTTGCACGGAGCGCAGTTTTTGCGCGAAGGCGGCCGGTTTGGGTTTGTGGTGCCCAATGGTTGGCTGGATGTGGCCTATGGCGAAAAGCT
This sequence comes from Chloroflexota bacterium, assembly GCA_029559155.1. Classification (GTDB taxonomy): domain Bacteria; phylum Chloroflexota; class Anaerolineae; order Promineifilales; family Promineifilaceae; genus Leptovillus. The sequence goes on along the minus strand of JAKQCM010000193.1, from coordinate 13,787 downwards.
AAAACAATTTCTTCTGGACCATTTCAAAATCCTGGCCATTATCGAATCGGGCGTTGAACATTGGTTCGACGACGCCAAAATCAACACCTGCCTGGTGGTACTGGAAAAGTGCAGCGGTCCCAATCGGCGGGCGGCCAACATGGTGCGGCTGGTGCGTCTGAAACGGCCGTTGCGCGCCCTCATCCCTTACGCCGCCAACGACTACCGTCGCCTGACAGCCCTGGAACAGCTCATCCCCCGCCTGCTGCCCAACGAAAGCCGCATCACGCCAGACACGGCCGTGCGCGTTGTGGCTCAGGCCGATTTGCGCCCGGCAGCCAAATAGGGTCTGGCGCTGCGCGCGCCGGAAGTGTATCGGCGGCGGCGCGAAGAGCCAAAATTAGCTTGCCTGCGCGATTGGGCCGAGGTGCAGCGAGGCTTTACCACGGGCGCGAATCAGTTTTTCTATCTAGATCAGGCCACGGTAGGCAAGTGGGGACTGGAACCGGAATTTCGCCGCCCGCTGCTAAAATCGCTGCGCGGCCTGGACAGCCTGCGCCTGGGCGCAGCCAACTGCCGCCACGACGTGTTGTGGATTCCGCCGGGGGTAGGTTTGACGGGAACGGCCGTGGCTGATTATCTGGCCTGGGGCGAAAGTCAGGGCTTCCACCAACGCTCGACGTGCGCTGTGCGCCAACCCTGGTACAACCTGGCCGCCCAGCCATCGGCGCAATTGGTGCTGCCCAAAGGCGTGTGGCGGCGACACATGGCCGCCATGCTGGAAGAAGACCTGCTGGTAGACCAGCAGCTTTACCAGGTGACGCTGCCGCCGGATGTGCCGCTGGCCGCTGTGGCGGCGCTGCTTAACAGCGCCTGGTTTGCTTTGCAGTGCGAGCTGCAAGGGCGGCTAAATTTTGGCGCGGGAGTGTTGTGGCTGGCGGCCTATGAATTGGGCCAGATTTTGCTGCCGGACCCGCGTTATCTGACATCGGCACAGGTGGATGAGTTGACGGCCGTGTTTAACCGGTTGGCGCAGCGCCCGCTGCTGATGACCGACGAGGAATTGGCGCAAACGGATAGAATGGCTTTGGATACGGCCGTGTTCGACATTCTCGATTTCACCACCGCCGAACGGCAAGAAGTCCGCGCCGCCTTACAAGACCGCCTGGCCACCCGGCAGCTTGTGGTGAAGGGAGAGGCGTGAGGCGTGACCCAATCTTCACGCATCACGCATCACGCTGCAAATCCAAAGAGCCGCGCCAATCACCCCGTATGCTGCCTGCCCCAAAGGTCATAATTTCACGTATTTTATGCGTGGTATAATCCCAACTCAGATTACAATGAGGCAGGGTCTGATCATGACATCGACGCAGGCGCTTGAGCAAAAGTATACGGCCGTCTACAAAAAACTGGCCGAGAAATATGGTCAACCGCAGTGGCGGCAGCACCTCCCGCCAGTAGACGAACTGGTTTCCACCATTCTTTCGCAATCCACCTCGGATGTAAACCGCGATAAGGGCTTTTATGCGCTCAAAGCGAAGTATCCCGATTGGGCAGGCGTGATGAATGCCCCGGAAGCAGATGTTATTGCCACGATACGCCCCGCAGGTTTGGCGAACCAGAAAGGGCCGCGAATCCAGGCTGCTTTGCGGTATGTCTACGATGCCAGGGGAGCCATCAGCCTGGATTTTTTGGCCGATATGCCGCTGACTGACGCCCGTGATTGGTTGACAGCCATCAAAGGCGTGGGACGAAAAACGGCCGCTATCATCCTGCTTTTTGCTTTTAATCGGCCGGCTTTTCCGGTGGATACGCATGTGCATCGCATTACCGGGCGGCTGGGGTTGATTGGACCGAAGGTGACGGCCGATAAAGCCCACGATATTCTGGAAGCGATGGGCGCGCCGGAAACATTTTATCCACTGCACCTGAACTTGATTCGACACGGCCGTGAAACCTGCCTGGCGCGTAATCCCCAATGCGCCGTGTGCGTCTTACAAGCCGAATGTGCGTATTATCAGCAAAACAAGTAACGAAATCTTATGAATGAACCCACCAACAATATCGAACAAGCCCGTTTGGCGGCTTTGTATCAGGTAAGCTCTCAACTTGGCGCCAGCCTGGACCTGAGCGAAGTCTTGAATCAGGTCATGGACGCCATCATTTTGCTCACAGGAGCCGAGCGCGGCTTTTTGATGCTTTTTGATGACCTGACCGGGCGACTGCGCACAGAAGCGGCGCGCAATGTAGACCGCGAAACCATTGAAGGCGAGTCGATGCAAATTAGCCGCACGGTTTTGCAGCGGGCGGCCACAACCGGCGACCCCATCCTGACCAGCAATGCCCAGGAAGACGAGCGTTTTTCCGATCAGCAAAGCGTGATTGGCTACCAATTGCGGTCGATTATGTGCGTGCCGCTGCGGGCGCGGGCGCGGATTATCGGCGCGGTGTATGTGGATAACCGGTTGTACAGCGGGGTATTTAAAGAGGCTGATTTGGAACTGTTGGGCACGTTTGCCAATCAGGCAGCCATTGCCATTGATAACGCTCGTTTGTTCACGCAAACAGACCATGCCCTGGCCCGCCGCGTGGAAGAATTGACGGTTTTTCAGCAGATCGACCAGCAGCTGAACAAATCTTTGGAGCTGAATCAGGTGTTGAGTTCGGCGTTGACGTGGGCGATTGCCCTGACGACGGCCGATTCGGGGTCGATTGGCCTGTTGGTGGAAACGGAAACGGGGCCGGCGCTGCGTTTGTCGGTGAATACGAGCGCCGGCGGGGAGCCGCCGCGCATGGCGCCAGCGGACCACCCGGTGTTGGCGCAGGTGCTGCAGGAAGAGCGGTCGGTGTATTTGGAGCAGGTAAGCGAGGCTGAGTCGTTAGACGGCCGTGCCGCCGCCGTGCAGCTTGCCGTACCTATCAAACGGGATGGCCTGATCACCGGTCTCATTACACTCGAGAGCCGCACGCCGCAGGCTATCAGCGACGAGGATATTGCTTTTGTCGAGCGTCTGGCAGACCGGGCTGCCGTCGCCATTAAAAATGCCCGTTTGTATGAAGACATCCACGCGGCTAACAAGGCCAAAAGTGATTTTATTTCGGTGGTGACGCACGAGTTACGCCTGCCAATGACCTCGATTAAGGGGTATACCGATTTGATTATGAGCGGGATGTCGGGTGAATTGAATGAGCAGCAAAAACAGTTTTTGGGCGTGATTAAACGCAATCTGGATCGGATGAGCGTGCTGATTCGGGATTTGTCGGATATTAACCGGATTGAGAGCGGCCGGATGCAGTTTGAGGTGGGCGCGTTTGATGTGCGGGATGTGGTGATGGAAGTGGTGGAGAGTTTTCAGGAGCAGGCAGCGACAAAATCGCAAACGCTGCGGGTGGAGATAGGCGAGGGGGACACGGCCGTTTCCGCCGATTCGCGCCGTGTCAGCCAGGTACTCACCAATCTGGTCAGCAACGCCAACAAATACACGCCACCTCATGGCGACATCCTGATTCAAGTTCAGCCACAGGCGGCATTTGTCCAGGTGGCCGTGTGTGATACGGGTATCGGCATCTCCGAAGAAAACCAGGCCCAGCTTTTTAATCAATTTTTCCGCGCCGAAGATGCGGCCGTCCGCGAGCAAGTTGGCTGGGGATTAGGGCTGTCTATTGTGAAAAAAATGGTCGAGGCGCAAGGCGGGGAAATCTGGTTCCAAAGCACATTTGGGGAAGGCAGTACGTTTGCCTTTACCCTGCCATCCGCTAATATTACTAGGGAACTGGAGTAAGCTATGAATGGTAAACCCTTAGGCTATAAACTATTACTGAGTTACGAAGTAAAGCCCGAAGTGATGCAGGAGTATTATCAGTTTATCATGGGCCGGTATGTGCCTATGCTGCAATCGATGGGTATGCAAATGAGCGACGCCTGGCATACGGCCTATGGCGATGCGCCGAACCGTCTGATTGGTTTTGTTTGTGAAGACCAGGACACGTTGAATCGCCTGTTGGCGAGTGAAAACTGGGCAGCGATCAACGAGGAATTGGCTCCATTCGTGACGGAATTCAGCTACAAGGTGATTCCCTACCGGGGCGGTTTCCAGTTCTAACCGGCGATTACGGTTCCCTTCAGAAATCAGTAACCAGCCACGTTTCTGGACCTAGACTTGATAGGAGTCTGGTTCGGGGGACGTGGTTTTTTATTTTCTAAAACGGCCGTTCCCTGTATAATCTTCTTTGAAATACTAGTCAACCAGCTGCCGGAAACATGAGATTGGCGATTTCATGAAACAAAAGAGCGCTTATTTTTGGTCGCGTCAGCCAGGCTGTTTTCCCATACTCTCTATGACCTTGCCTGATGGTACAAAAGTCCTAACTGCTTTTGTGTGCTGCTTTATCGTGCTTACCCTTATACTGTAAGCAAGCCGCGAAGTGGTGGGTTTTTTGACGGCCGTTTATCAATCATACATTTATTCTGTAGTTTATTAATTGGAGTCGTATCATGAAAATTCCTCAGCGCGAAGAAGGGCAGGGACTTGTCGAATATGCCTTGCTCCTGGTGTTGGTAGCCATCGTGATCATCGGTATATTGACCGTTTTAGGTTCGTCGATCATGGTAGTTTATGCGAAGGTGATCGGCGGTCTGAATGGGCAGGTGGTTACCGGTCAGGGTACAGAGGCCATCGTCACCGGTTACGAAGCGGATATTACCCAAGGGACCGGCGGGTGCAGCGGTACCATTAGCGACATTTCCTTTGTGGGCTTGCAGGATGGCGCCGTGCTGGAATCCGGCACTGTTAGCATCCAGATTTTGGTAGACGGCGCGGTTGTTAACACACTCTCTGGCAGTACCAGCGCCTCCGGCATGGGCAACCTGGCCGGCCCTTACGCCATCTCCGGCGGCTCCGGCTGCAAGGTCCAGATCATTGGCGGATAACTCGGGTCTGGGCTGGCTGACTGATTTCCGGTTGGCCAGCTCAGACTGAAAACGCTCTGAATCTGCAGTCAAGTATCGGTCATCCTTGTGTGTTCAGGTTTCTATTCACCGCTGCCGGCTGTTTGGATTTTTCTTTTTGTTTGCTTGTCGGTGGGCCAATCTGCTTTTGAATCAGCCTGGCGCATTGAATTTTGCCGGTTTTTTACCAATCAGTACCATAAAAAGGTGTAGTTCCCATGGCTTATACAGGTCACGCTCAAACTCTCGTTCCCGAAGTTAAATTTACAAATCCCCGCCAACGGCAAACTACCAGACGGTTGGGCTATATGGGCCTGGCGTCGCTGGGCACTTTGGTGGTGTTGCTGGCGTTGTTGTGGTTTTTGGGGGCCGGTTCTTCGTTGGTGATGGCTGCGCCAACGGCCGTTACCTATTACGTCACCGACACCGGCACAAACGCCAACGCCTGCACCAGCATTGATCCTTGCTCTTTGGCCCGGGCCGCCGGGCTGGCTGTGAACGGGGACGAGATTCGAGTGGCCAGCGGCTCGTATTCCAGCGCCCCGGGTACGGCCGTGTTGTCTGTAACCCAGTCGATCACCATCACGGGCGGCTACCTGTATAACCCAGGCTCAGGTACGTGGAGCGCAGACGCGGACCCATTTAACACCACGACGCTGGATGGTGGGAACAGCAGCCGCGTCATCACCATCAGCAAAAACATTAGCCCGACCATCGAAAACTTCCACATCCAAAACGGCCGTGCCACCAACGGCGCCGGCATTTACATCCCCGATGGGAACGGCCGTCCGCTCATTCGTCATAATTTCATCCACAACAACACGGCCACTGGTGGGTTGGGCGGCGGCGGCATCTACGACGGTGGCGCGTCTACCATCCTCTATAACGACATTTACCTGAACCAGTCCAATCCTAATGGCGCCGGGATTTATATCCACAACAATGGGACGTCTATTACTTCTACCATCCAGTTTAATGCGATTTACAGCAATACGGCCGTTTCCCCCTCTGCCACCGGCTTTGGCGGCGGCGTTTTCTTGTTCACCAACGCCAAGGCCGAGATGGTCGCCAACAGCATCTTCCAGAACAGCGCTGAGATTGGCGGCGGCATCGGCGCATTTGGTTCCGCCCGGTTCCTACTGCATAACAACATGATTTACCGGAATACGGCCGTAAACTCCGTGGCCGGCAAGTCTGTCGGCGGCGGAATCTGGTCGGCCGCCAACGCGGTCCTATGGAACAATACCGTTGTCGGCAACATCGCCAACGACAACGGCGCCGGCATTCACCTGGAAGGGCCAGGCCAGATACAAATTCACAACACCATTGTGGCGTTTAACGCTGGCGGCGGCGTCGATGGCATCAATAACGATGATACGGCTCCCGCAGGCAGCATCACTGGCAGCTACAACAACATCTTCGACGATATTCTCGACGCCACAATTTCCTTCACCAATCCTATCGGCAGCAACCCCAATTTCGTGAATTTGGCGGCATATAATTTGCATCTTAGCGGCAGCAGCCCCCTGCTAAACGCCGGCAGTCCGGCCACGCCTGCCTGGGTTACGCCGGATATCGACGGACAGGTGCGCCCCAATCCCAACAATGGCGCGCCGCCCCGTCACGAAGTAGGCGCAGATGAGTATTACCCGGATTTTCGGCAGGTCAGCATTTTGCCGGCTGCGCAGGATGTGTATGTGGATCGCGGGACAACGGCCGTCTTCACCCACACTGTCCGCAACGATGGCACCCTCAACGACACCTATGACTTTACCTGCGCGAATGATCTGTGGGCCGTTGCTTGCCCCACGCCGGTAGCCCTGGCTCCCGGCGAATCGACCAACGTGGCTACCGGCGTCACCATCCCGCCCACCGCCCTGGCCTACGATGTCGGCCAGACGCAGATCACCGTCACCTCGCAAATTAGCCCGGCCACAACCTTCGACCGGGCTACCGTCCGCGCGACGGTGAAACCTCTGCCTGGCCTGCTCTTTACCTCGGCCATCTCGCGTACCGAACTGCCCGGCGCCGTCATCACCCTGACCCACATCCTCACCAACACCGGCGATGCCGCCGAATCCTTCATCATCTCCATCGTTAATGATCCCTATGGCTGGGCTGAATTGGTCCCCACAGATCCGCTCACCCTGACACTGGGCGTTGGCACCCGGCAGGTTGTCCGCGTGCGGGTGACAATTCCCCCTTACGCTCAGGCCGGCATTTTCGACCTGATCACGCTCGAAGCGCATTCTAAATTTGACCCAACCATTTCGGCCACGCTGGTGAACACCATCACTGCCAAGGCCACGGTTGGCACGCGCTATGTAAAACCCGGCGGCACCAATGTTAACAACAACTGCACCCAGCCCACCGCCAATCCCAGTCAGGGCAACCCTGGACCTTGCGCTACTGTGGCCTGGGCGGTTGGGCAGGCGTCTTTTAACGACGAAGTACACATCGCCCCCGGAACCTTCAACGAATCAGAAATTTTCATCAACGATACCATTCGCCTCAGCGGCGGCTGGCTGGCGTTTAATGCCGATGGGCAGGGCGCGGAACCAGACCCCACGCTGACGGTGATTCAGGCGGGGAGTACGCGCCTGCTTAACATTGCCTCTGGCTCTACGGTGCGCCCGACCATTGATACATTGACCTTGCGCGGCGGCGTGAGCGGCGGTTCCGGCGGCGCGGTGCTGGTGGGCAGTTTGTCGCAGCCGACGTTTGATCGCGTTATTTTTGATGGCAATCAGGCGGCGCAGGGCGGCGCGTTATACGCCAATACGAACACGGCCGTTACGGTCCTTCGCAGCGAATTTACCAATAACACGGCCCAAACCGATGGCGGCGCTGTTTACATGGCTGGCGGCGCCGTCTCCTTGCTGCAAACCCGTTTTCTCACCAATACGGCCAGCGGCGCGACGGCCGGTCGCGGCGGCGGCGCAGTGTATATGGCCGGTGGCGTGGTGGCGGCGCAGAATAACCTGTTTGTAAACAACACGGCCGTGCGCGATGGCGGCGCTGTCCGTTTGCAAAGCGGCCGGATGTTGTTTGGCAACAACACCCTTGTAGCAAACGATGCTGGCGGCAGCGGCGGCGGGCTGTACAACAACGGGGCGACCTTAGCCATCACCAACACAATCTTGGTGAGCAATACGGCCGTGGACGGCGGCGCGCTCTTCGTAAATGCCGGGCCATCCAGCATCGACTACAGCGATATCTGGCAAAACGGCGGCGCAAACGAAAGCAACATCCCCACCGGAGCGAACAGCATTGCCGCCGACCCGCGCTTTATGGACGCCGATTACCGCCTGGCGCTCGGTTCACCGGCTATCGACACCGGCGACCCCAACAGCACCCTTTCTATAGACTTCGAAGGCGATTTCCGACCTTCTGACCAGGGCTTCGACATGGGCTGGGATGAGCTGGCCGGTTGTCGCGCCAAACGCGGCGACGTGATTTATGGCAGCATTCAAGACGCGGTTGACGTTACCGATCCCAGCGATTTAATCCTGGTTGCCGGAACCTGCCGCGGCGTGCATACCATCAACGTGGGCGGCGATGTGCTCAGCCAAACCGTACACCTGACGCAAACGTTGACAATTCAGGGCGGTTGGAATGGCGATTTTTCGGCGCAGGATTTTGTGGAACCGACTATTGTGGACCCGGAAGGCAACGGCCGTGGCTTCTACTTTAGCGGCGAGGCTGCCCCAATAATCGAGGCTTTGACTGTGGCCAACGGCAACGCCGCCGCTTTGGGCGGCGGCCCGGCCGGCGAAGACGCTGGCGGCGGCATGTATAACCTGGACAGCAGCCCGGTACTCAGCGGCGTAGTGATTATGAGCAGCGCGGCCGATTTGGGCGGCGGCTTTTTCAATGCCTTTGGCGCGCCGATCATCCGGTCGCGCGAGTTGGCCGGGGCGCAGCCCGGCGGTCCGCAAGTTGCGTTAACAGAGATTATGAGCAGCACGGCCTCTGCCGGCGGCGGCATTCTGAACCTGGGTGGCAGCCTGGTGGTGGACGGGGCCTGGATTCATAATAACTCGGCTGATGTTGGCGGCGGTCTGTTCAACTTTACCGGCACAATCACCGTGGCCAACACCATCCTGGCCCAAAATCAGGCGGCCGTCAGCGGTGGTGGTTTGTATGACAACGACTCTGGCTCGGCTTATTTGCATCTAACGGTGATTAGCAACACGGCCGTGTTGGCAGGCGGCGGCCTCTACACGGATCAGGGCGGTCCGGTGGTGCGCAGCGTGATTTTCCAGGGCAATCAGGCGCCGGATGGCGCGGCCATTTTTGCCAACGGCGGCGCCCCGGATGTAGATTATAACTATTACCAGGGGCAGGTGGGCACGGCCGTTGTCGGCACAGTCACCGGAACCCACTCTATTGTATCGGCCGTCCCGCCTGGGCTGCTGGACCCGGCCAACGGCGACTTCCACATCGGCGATGAAGCGCCGGTTGTGGATAAAGGGGACCCCGATTCGCCCATCACCGCCGATTTCGAGGGCGACATTCGGCCATCCAACCAGGCTCCGGATATCGGCGCCGATGAATTGGTAGGTTGTCTGGTCAGCGTGAACGGCGTTGTGTATGGCAGCATTCAGGAAGCGGTCAACAATGCGCCCGTCGGCGCGACGATTATGGTTTCCGGCAACTGCCGGGGCACGCAAACCGGCGGCGGGGAAAGCGGCAGCGCCGTCTGTGGCGGCGCTGCGGGCACGCTCCTGGTCATTACCAAGACGGTCAATTTGCAGGGCGGCTGGAATGACACCTTCACAGCGCGTAACGGTTATTCGACGTTAGATGCGCGGGAAGCTGGGCGCGTGATGTACATTGGCCAGGGCGCAACGCCTACTGTAGATGGGTTTGACATTATTCGCGGCAGTGTGAGCGGCCCGATTGGCAATGGCGCGGGCGTATGCATTGAAAACGCCATCCCCACGCTGGCCCATAACCGTTTTTACAGCAATACGGCCACGAACGGCGGCGCGGTGTTTGTGTTCGACAGCCCGGCCGTGATTGAAGCGGGCAATCGTCTATACCACAACACGGCCGTTTCCGGCGCAGCGCTCTATCTGGACAATTCGTCGGGCATTACGGCGACGGTGCAAAACAATTTTATGTATCGCAATACGGCCGTTTCCGGCGGCGCGCTGTACAACAACGGCGGCGACAACTTGTTCCGCCACAATACAATCGTCAATAATACCGCCACAGGCACAGGCGGCGCGATTTATGTGGCCGCCGACGCGCCAGAAGTGCGCGGCAACATCGTCATGCAGCACACCACCGGCACAGTGGGCGGCGCATTTGGCGCGCCCGGCTCGGCGCCGGTTTTGGACCACAACGACTTCTTCCAAAATAATGTGGACTTTGGCGGCGCCATCTTAAATGGCGGGGTGGGCAATCTGGACGTCGATCCGGGCTTCAACCTGCTGGTAACCGATTCCTTCACGCTGACCATCGAGTCGCCGGTAGTGGATGTGTATGTGCCGGATGTGCCGCTGCCAACGGACTATGAAAAAGATATACGGCCGTCGCATCAGGCCTATGATCTGGGCGCGGATGAGGTCGGCGGCTGTTACGCGGCCATCGCCGGCGCGGAAACGACGGTGTATGGCAGTGTGCAAACGGCCGTAGACATGGCGCAAAATGGCGATACCGTGCTGATAAACGGCGTTTGCCAGAATGTTCAGGGCCGTGTCGTCGATGGCTTGTTGGTGACGCAAACGGTGGCCATTACCAAATCGTTGACGCTGGATGGCGGCTGGGCCTACAAAGAGCCAATTTCCGCCACCCTGGATGCTTTGAGTCGGGGGCGCGTGGTGTATGTGGGCGCAACGGCCGTTGTCACCCTCACCAATATCACCCTGACCAACGGCGACAGCACAGCCGCCGGTGATGGCAATCGCGGCGGGGCGCTCCTGAACGCCGGTCAGACGGTGCTAACCAATACCCAATTCATGGCGAACAACAGCGCGCTGGGCGGCGCGATCTATAACGGGGCCGGTTTAACCCTGGGCGCAACCAGCCTGAAAAACAACACGGCTGCTTCCGGCGGCGGGCTGTACAACAATGCGTTTGCGGTTGTCCAGCAAGCGGAATTTTCCGGGAATTCGGCTTTTGATGGCGGCGCGGTTTACCACAATGACGGCACGCTTTCTCTGGATGGCAACAAGCTGCATGGCAATGCGGCGTCGGCCAACGGCGGCGCGGTGTATCTGGCCGGCGGCGCGAGCGGCGCAATGGATGTGCGCAACAACTTTATCTACGACAACAGCGCGGACAAAGGCGGCGGGTTGTACAACGAGGATAGTAACGGCCGTATCTGGCACAATACCTTCGTCCATAACATAGCCTCTGCTGATGGCGGCGGCATCTATTCAGCCGCCGGAAATCCCGACATCCGCAATAACATTCTGGATACCAATCTTGGCAGCGGTCTGTCTGTAGGCGGCGGCGCGCCGGCGGCGGCGTATAATAACGCCTTCGGTAACATTCCAGAAAATTATGTCAATGTAATCCCCGGCGCGGGCAGCATCAGCCAATTTCCCGTTTACGTTGATCCTTTGCTGCCAGATTACCACCTGGAAAACGGCTCGCCCGGCGAGGATCAGGGCGATCCGGCCGTGTCGGATGTGGCGCAAAACCCGCTGCACCTGATCGACCGCGACTATGACGGCGACATGCGCCCAACCAACAACGCCCCCGACATGGGCGCGGACGAAATCAACGCCTGCCTCATCAAAGTTGGCGACCAATTCTTTAGCGTTTTGCAAGACGCCATTGATTACGCCGAAAGCAGCAATATCTATGAGGTGTTAATCGGCCGTGGCGAATGTCGTGGGGTGCAGACGGTAAACGGCGTGGAGCAGGTGGGCTACGTCTCTGAAAACCTGCACTTTATCGGCTCGCTACCGCGTGAGACGTTTGATAAAAACAATGGCGACCGCAAAAACCCGGATTTATTGCAAGTAACGACGATCATCAACGCGATGGATGGGGGACGGGTGATTTACGTGGCCAACAACGCATCGCCTATTTTTGAGCAGTTGGCTTTTGTGCGCGGCAATGCGTTTAACACCGACCCGGCCAGCGACAACGGCGGCGGCATTTACAATGCCGGTTCCGGTACTGTTTCTATTTCAGTAAGTGATATTGCTCAGAGTACGGCGTTTAACGGCGGCGGATATTACGGCGGGGCGTCATCTCATGCCGATCTGACGGCTCTGACGGCGGGCATTGCAGTCCCGGCGCGCGGTCTGATTACCAACCCCGTAGATGGCAAGCTTTACCCGAATTATGTTTTTTATGATGGGAACGTGGCCACAAACAATGGCGCAGGGCTTTACAGTAGCGGCTCGTTTGATCTGCGTAACGCTGATATTTTTGGCAACAGCGCGGGGAATGACGGCGGTGGGATATATAACACGGCCGTAGACTCTCGATTGGTAAACACGACGTTTTATACGAACACGGCCGCAAACAACGGCGGCGGCGTCTTCAATTCCGGTGGCTCATTCCGCATCTACCACAACACCATCCGCAACAACGATGCCAACAGCGGCGGCGGCGTCTACAACACCGGGACCGGCTTCCTGCTGAATAACAGCATTGTGTATAGCAATACGGCCGTTGTCAGCCCGGCCGGCCTCAGTTCGCCATCAGGCACACTCGACTACAACAACTTTTACAACAATGTACCCGGCGACTACTCCGCCGGACTTACCAGCGAACACCCCATCGTGGGCGACCCTGGCTTGTTGGGCATCCGCATCCTCAGCGTCAATTCACGCAATATCGACGCCGCCGACCCAACCTTCCCCAAACCGGTGCCGCCAGATGGCAACCCGATTGATTACGATTTTGCGCTTTTCTTCCGCCCGGATGGCTTTGCCGACAACATTCCCGATTTGCAGCCGCCGCATGGGCTGCGCAGTGACGTGGGCGCGGCCGAATATCGTAAAGACTTTGGCTGCCAGATTGAGCCGCAAAGCGGTTCTTCCTCCATCGCCCCCGGCGGCGTTGTGACCTACAGCTTGCAGATCGTCAATGTCGGCTTCCCATCTTATAAAGATTTGCTGCGCGATGGCTTCAGCCCTTACCTGTCCAATGGTTACACCGACACCATCACCATCACCCTGGCCAGCCAGACGCAAGGCTGGTCTACGTTGGAAGGCGGTAATGTCCAAAATGTTACGTTGGGTTGGGATGATTATGACCTGGGCGCAACCATCACCCGTGTCCTGACAGTAACCGTGCCAACTTCGGCAACCGTTGGTCTTATCGAAGACAGCGAAATCATCTGCGAATCCGGCTCTCTGCCCATCGATCGCACGTCCGATACGGCGACCTTCCGTACCAGCACCGGCCCTACAACTGGCGTCATTGTCTATCCGGACATTGTCACGGCAGCCGCTCCGGGGGCGGTATTGACTTATACCCAGACCGTGCAAAACATCGGCAACGAGACGCAGCAGTTTGAGGTTATTCCCAACTCTGGGCCGCGCCACGCCAACGCTGTGCTGCTGGACCTGAACACCAAGGCGATTCTCACCAATACTGTGGTCACTCTGGCGCCTACAGAACGCTTTACAGCGCTGCTGCGGGTAACTATTTTGGGCACAGCTACGGCTGGAGATGTGGCCAATCCGGGCGTCGTGGCGCGATCAACCGCCAACCCGCTTAATTTTGGCGCATCGCAGGGGCGTATAACCATCCTGGCTGCCCCTGGAACTCGCTACGTAGCCGCCAGCGGGGCAGTCGACAACACCAACTGCACCGATCCTCTCAGCCCCTGCGCCACGATTCAACATGCCGTGGGACAGGCAGTCGCTGGCGATGATGTGTTGGTATC
>JAKQCM010000188.1 GCA_029559155.1 Chloroflexota bacterium | reverse complement strand
GCAACCACACAACGCCGGTTGAAGCCGGCTAATAGAGGGAAAAGCCCCGTTTACGGGGCGTTGTTTGGCAGCCCGGCGGCTTCAGCGCCGGGCGATACGGGCCGTAAACCGACTATGCGATAGCCCTGAGACCCCAAGGGTTTGCAAACCCTTGGGGTCTGTGTGGCGTGTTAAACGGAGACTGTGGCGCGTTAAACGGGAGTTGTGGCGCGTTAAACGGGGGTTACAGGGCGAGACAGGCGGGGAAGGCGCCTTGGGGATGGGCAAGTGTATTGCCCGCCTGTCGCGCCCCTACGATGGTGTCAGGGGTGGGCGGTTAGCGCGGCGGCTTCCCGGCCGATGATGGCCTTTTTGCGCGCTGCGCCCCAGCGGTAGTTGTGCAGTTTACCGTTGCCGCTGATGACCCGGTGGCAGGGGATGAGGTAACCGACCGGGTTGCGGGCGATGGCGCTGGCGACGGCGCGGGTGGCCGTCGGATTGCCCAGCAGCCGGGCCACGTCCTGGTAGCTGACAAGCGCGCCGGGCGGCAGCGACAGCAGCGCCTGCCAGACCTGCACCTGGAAGTTGGTGCCTTTGAGGTAGAGATGAAACGGCCGTTCCCCCTCCCCTCTCTCTGCGGCAAAAATCTGGGCCACCAGCGGCCCGGTTAATTCCGGCGCGTCTTCCCAGGCGGCGTTGGGCCATTCGGCTTGAAGTTGAGAGAGCACGGCCGTTTCCCCCTCATCGCCCACAAAACGCAAGGCGCAGATGCCGCGCGGGGTGGCGGCTAACACGGCCGTGCCAAACGGCGTGGGGTGGAAACCGTACTGGATGACCAGACCCGCGCCGCCCTGCTTGTAAACGCCGGGGGTAACGGCCGTGAAGTTCACAAACAAATCGTGGAGGCGGCCGGGGCTGGACAGCCCGGCGTCCAGCGTCGTTTCCAGCAGGCTGCGCGATTCGGCCAGGCGCTCTTTGGCATATTCCAGCGTCAGATATTGCATAAACTGCATCGGCGTCACCCCGGCCCACTGCTTAAACAGGCGCTCGAAGTGGTGTTTGCTCAGATGCACGCTGGCGGCGATTTCGTCCAGAGTCGGCTGGCGCTGGAAATTTTCTTCCAGGTAGCGGATGGCCGCTTCGATCCGCTGGTAGTCGACTGCTTCTTGGGAAAAGGTTTCGTTTATCATGCTGCCAGTATACGCGACAAACCGCGCCGCCATCCACCCGAATCGTGCGGCAAACCATGAGACTGGTCTAATCCAGGCTGATTGACTGACAAAACTTATCTGCCCGCAGAGAACGCGAAGTTTGTACCAGAGAAAACCTCCGCGCCCTCTGCGTTCTCCGCGGTAAACCTCTGAGATTTGCCGGTCAATTAGCCAATTTCATGCCGCGACCAAGTTCCCACGTTTTACTACGGCCGTTCCCCCCACCTGCAAACTGATTTACTGCAAAACGCCCAAACCTCTGGCATCATTACGCACATTGGGTAACAATTGCCTGCTCTAAACCCGCAAAACCATCACACGCGCCATCCCTCTAGAGCAGGTTAACCTAACCACAAGCGATTTTCAGCACGCAGCACGCAGTACGCAGCACCCAAAGGAGCAAATTATGACTGACCCCTCAACCTGGAGCGGCCGCACCTTGGGCGGCAGGTATCAAATCGAAGAACGCCTGGGCATCGGCGGCATGGCAACCGTCTACAAAGCCACCGACCCCAACCTCAAGCGCGTCGTCGCCATCAAACTCATCCACCCCCACCTGGCCACCGACCCCCAATTCGTGCGCCGCTTTGAGGAAGAAGCCACGGCCGTTGCCCAACTGCGCCACCCCAACATCGTCCAGGTTTTTGATTATGCCGCCGACGGCGAAACCTACTACATCGTCTTCGAATTTGTGCCCGGCGAAACCCTCCAGGATCGCTTGCGCCGCCTGAACGAAGCCAACCGCCGCCTGAGCTACGACGAAATCGGCAAAATCGCCGCCAGCATGGCCGACGCTCTCGCCTACGCCCACGGCCGTGGCCTCGTCCACCGCGACATCAAACCGGCCAACATCATGCTCAACGTCTACGGCGACGCCATCCTCACCGACTTCGGCATCGTCAAAATAGCCGGCGGCACCGCCTTCACCGTCACCGGCGCGACGGTCGGCACGGCCCAATACATGTCGCCGGAGCAAATCAAGGGCGAGCAGCTAGACGGCCGTACCGACCTCTACTCCCTGGGCGTGGCCTTGTTTGAGATGGTCGGCGGGCGACGGCCGTTCGAGTCCGAATCGGCCATGACCCTCATGATGATGCACGTCAACGACCCCGTGCCCGACCTGCGCCAGATTCGCCCCGATGTGCCTGCCGGGCTAACGGCCGTCATCGAAAAAGCCCTGGCCAAAGACCGCAGCCAGCGCTACCAATCGGCCGCCGACATGCTCGCCGCCCTGCAGCGCTTCAAAGACGCGCCCGCCGCCCCGGCCATCGCCGCCACCGTCATCGAAGAGCCAGCCATGTTCGCCGGAACCACCGTCATCGAAACGCCCACCAAAGCCGAAGGAGCCACCGTCTTAGAATCCATGCCGGCTCCGGTCCGTGAAAAACCGGCTGCCGCCGTTCCGCCCGCCTATCAACCGGTCCGCACCGGCATGGGGGCCGCCCAGCCGCTTACGCCGCCCGCCGCCACCGGCAAAAACAAAAATCGCGCGCCGCTTTATCTGGGGCTGGGCGCGCTGGGCCTGTTTCTGATCGTGGCTGCTGTTGTCTTTGGCATGTCGCAGATGCGCGGCAGTGGCGCTGGCAGTGATGGCACACCCACGCCAACGGCCGTCGCCCAGGTTTCGCCGACATCCCCACCCACGGCTACAGAAATCGCCGCCGTCGCGCCGACCATCCTGCTCACTGCCACCCCCACAGAAGCGGTCACCGAAACGGCCGTGCCGCCCACCGCCACCAAAGCGCCGCCCACCCCAACAGATGCGCCGCCAACGGATACGCCGCCTACGGCCGTGCCGCCCACAGCGACTCTCGTCCCGCCGCCCACGGCCGTGCCGCCCACGGCCGCCGCTTTCAGCGTGCGCATCACCAACATCACCCTGGACGCCAGCAACCACTATGTCGTCGCCTACGAAACCAACGGCTACACCGAAACCTTGCCTGGGATGCACGTCCATTTTTTCTTTAATACAGTCTCCGAAGCCAACGCCGGTATGCCCGGCAGCGGTCCCTGGATTTTGTACGGCGGGCCGCGCCCCTTCACCCAATACACCGCCAACGACCGCCCCGCCGCCGCCACACAAATGTGCGCCCTGGTAGCCAACGCCGACCACTCTATCCAGCCCGGCAGCGGCAACTGCTACCCCCTACCCTGATACAAAGACCCGAAGGGTTTTGGAAACCCTTCGGGTCTTACCGCTGTTCTGTGCTAAAATCCCGCGCATCTTGGAAGAAGGACGGCCGTAATCTGTGGCGCAACAATCGAGCAGGAAGCTAACACTGAGGAAAGTAAAACGGATTATTTACACGATCATGCCGCTGGGGCTGCTGCTGCTGTGCCTGGGCATGATCAATCTGCTGCCCACCCGGCCAACGCCAGAGACAAACACCGGGGGCAGCAGTGAAGGGGCAACGGCCGTGGCCGCCAACACCCCGTCGGCCGCCTTAGCCACCCTGCCCCCGCCATCAGCCACACCCACCGCCACCCCGCTGCCCAGCCCAACGCCACTGCCCACATTGCCGCCAGACGCGGCCATCACCCTGCTAGGCCCGCCGGATGGCAGCGTCTTCAGCGCCGCCGCGCCGCTGTCGCTCTACTGGACCTGGCCTTACCCCCTGCGCGACGACACAACCTTTGCCATCTACCTGACAGCCAACGGCGTGGAGCAAAAATTAGGCGCGCTCAGCGAACCAAACCTGGGCGACAACGGCTACTACTGGCAAATCCAACCCGCCGATCTCGCCGGCCTAAGCGCCGACCTGACCTGGCAAATTCGCCTGGAATCCACCCTGGCTGACACTCCCCTGCTAACCAGCGAGACACGCGCCGCGCGCCTCATCGGCGGGCAATGAAGCGTGATGCGTGAATCAACGAATTACGCATCACGCTTCACGAATCACGGCCGTATTTGCCCATCCCCATACCCAATCCACTTATAAGTCGTTAACTCTTCCAGCCCCATCGGGCCGCGCGCGTGCAGCTTTTGCGTGCTGACAGCCACCTCGGCCCCCAGACCAAACTGCCCACCGTCGTTAAAGCGCGTGCTGGCATTCACAAACACCGCCGACGAACTGAGCGCATCGACAAAACGGTTGGCGGTGGCCCAATTGTTGGTGAGAATGCTTTCCGTGTGTTCGGTGGTATGCGCCTGAATAAAGGTGATCGCTTCTTCCACATTGGCCACAATATGCACGCCCAAAATCAGCGCCAGCCATTCCTGGTCAAAATCATCCGGCCCGGCCGGGGCGATGTTGACCCCGTGCCCGTTATCGGTGATGATGTGATACGCCTCAGGCGTGGCCCGCAGTTCCACGCCGCTCTGCGCCAGCCGCGCCGCCAGCGGCGGCAGCAGCCGCCCGGCCACCGCCGGATGCACCAGCAGCGTATCCAGGGCGTTACACACGCTGGGCCGCTGCACCTTGCTGTTTTCGATGATGTCGATGGCTTTCAGCAAATCGGCGCTTTCGTCCACGTAAATGTGGCAAATGCCAATGCCGCCGGTGATCACCGGGATGCTGCTCTGCTCTTTGCACAGCCGGTGCAGCCCGGCCCCGCCGCGCGGAATGATCATATCCACGTATTTGTCCAGCGTCAGCAGTTCCCCAACCAAGGCCCGGTCAGGATTGTCGATATACTGCACGGCGGCGGCCGGTAAATTGACCTTTTCCAGAGCGGCCTGAATCACCTGCACCAGGGCCAGATTGCTGCGCAGGGTTTCGCTGCCGCCGCGCAAGATGGTGGCGTTGCCCGTTTTCAGTCCCAGGGTGGCAATGTCGATGGTGACGTTAGGCCGCGCTTCGTAGATGACGCCCAACACGCCGATGGGGATGCGGCGGCGAATCAAGCGCATGCCATTGGGCAGCATACGGCCGTCGATATCCGCGCCTACCGGATCGGGCAATGAGGCTACGCTGCGTGTGTCGGCGGCCAGGTCAGCGATGCGCTTTTCGGTCAGCAGCAGGCGGTCTAAGAGCGCCTCAGACAGACCGCGCGCACGGCCGTCGGCAATATCCAGCCCATTTTGCGCCAGGATTACGGCCGTTTGCGCCTCAATTTCAGCGGCAATGGCCAGCAAAGCCTCGTTTTTACGCGCCGTCGGCAGCGTAGCCAGCATGCGGCTGGCGGCCTTCGCTGCTTTTCCCATCCCAGTCAAATCGGTCATAGTTCCTCCTTCAGGAGTGCGGAGTGCGGAGTGCGGAATACACCCTTTCTCCAATCTCCTTCTCTATCGCTACACTCTATCTCTATCTCTATCGCTACACTCTATCTCTATCTCTATCTCTATCGCTATCTCTACACTCTACCTCTACACCAGGATCAAATCATTACGATGCACGGCCACCGGGCCGTAGGTGTACCCCAGCCGCTCTTCAATTTCCTGTGACTGGCAGCCCTGGATGCGCGCCAAATCGTCGCTGGTGTAGCGGGCAATGCCGCGCGCCAGTTCCTGCCCCCCGGCCGATTGGATGCTCACGGTGTCGGCGCGCTCAAACGCGCCTTTGACCTGGATAATACCGGCGGGCAGAAGGGAACGGCCGTTGCCCCGCAGCGCCCGCGCCGCCCCATCATCCACCACCAACACGCCCGAAGGCTTAGGCCCGGCAAAAATCCACCGTTTGCGGTTTTCCAGCGGCGTCTCCAGCGCCGGAAAGCGCGTGCCCACCCGTTCACCGGCGGCGATGCGCACAATCACATCCGGCGCGGCTCCGGCGGCAATGACCACATCGGTTCCGGCGCGGCGGGCGGCGTCGGCCGCCTGCAGCTTGGTGACCATGCCGCCCGTACCCAAAGAAGTGCCGCTGCCGCTGGCTAATTTGCGCAGCGTTTCATCAATGGTGCGCACTTCGGGGATCAATTCAGCGTCGGGTTGGGTGCGCGGATCGGCCGTAAACAACCCCGGCTGGTCGGTGAGCAAAATAAGCAAATCCGCCTCGGCCAAAATCGCCACCAGCGCCGAGAGATTGTCGTTGTCGCCGACACGGATTTCTTCCGTAGCCACGGCGTCGTTTTCGTTGATGATGGGCACAACGCGATAAGACAAAAGCGCCTGGAGCGTGTCGCGGGCGTTCAAAAATCGGCGGCGGTTTTCCGTATCGGCGCGGGTCAGGAGCATCTGCCCCACGTGAATGTCATAAATTTCAAAAAAACGCTCCCAATTCCACATCAGCCAGCTCTGGCCAACGGCGGCAAACAACTGCTTGCTGGGCAGCGTGGCCGGAAGTTGGGGGAAGCCCAGCCGTTGGCGCCCGGCGGCCACGGCCCCGGAGGAACATATGATGATGTCTTTGCCCTGAGCTTGCAGGGCCGCGCACTGGCGCGCCAGATCGACCATGTGGGGCCAATCCAGGCGCGGCGTACCGCCGGTAAGAACGCTGGTGCCAAGTTTAATGACGATGCGATGGTACATAGGCGTTTAGAGAATCGCTGTCTGAGGGTTAATAACCAACGTCGCGGCTCACAAGGTTGAGCAGACGTGTGCCGCCCAGGTAACGGCGCAGGTTTTCGGTAAACAAATCGACGGCCCGGTCATCATATTCAGCGGTGAAGCCGGAAACGTGGGGGGTCAGGATGACATTTTCCAGGCGCCAGAGCGGGCTGTCTTCGGGCAGGGGTTCTGTTTCAAACACATCCAGACCTGCGCCGGCGATCCAGCCTTTTTTCAGGGCGCGGACCAAATCTTTTTCGTCGATGGTGCCGCCGCGCCCTACGTTTACCAGGAAGGCAGTGGGTTTCATGGCGCGGAACATCTCTTCATTGAAAAAGTGGTGCGTTTTGTCGGTGAGGGGCAGGGTGTTGACCACATAATCACACTCGCCGATCATGGAGCGGGTGGCTTCGGTGGGATAGATGCGGTCGGGGATGATGCCGGTGGGGTCGCCAGTGCCGGGCAGCGTATAGCCCTGGTCTTCCGGATGACGCGCGTCGCGCTTGGTGACCAGGACTTTCATGCCCAGCGCTTTGGCCTGGCGGGCCAGTTCGCGCCCGATGCTGCCATACCCGACGATGCCCAGGGTACGGCCGTGCAGTTCGTCGGGCACAAATTTGGGCCAGCGATCGTTGGGCCATTGGCCGCTGGCTTGCTGGCGGAACCAGGCCGGGACGCGATGCGCCCAGACCAGAATTTGGGTGAGGGCGTATTGGGCCATGTTGGGGGCGTGGATGCCGCTGGCGGTGGTGAGGAGGATGTCGCTGTCCCACACGGCCGTTTCCGTCAAATGCTCCACGCCGGCATAATGGGTCTGAATCCAGCGCAGGTTGGGGGCCTGTTCCGGGCGCGGGACGGCGCTGCGGGCATAGATGATTTCGGCGTGAGTGAGTTTGTCATCTGGCCAACGGCCGTTGACCAGATTGATTTGTTCCAGGGTAATGTCGGCGGACACCGCGCGAATTTTGTCGAGCAAGGGGGTGGGGAATACGGCCGTTAACAAAATCTCAGTCATACAACGCTTCCTAAGACGAACGCGCCGAGCGAGCGCGTGGGAAATAGAAAAAGACCACGCCGGCGATAATTGTCAGGGCGGCGGCGATAATGAGCCAGGTGCTGTCTTCATCATCTTGGGTGTGTGCAGGCTCGGAAGGAGTTGTCAGCGTGTTGGCCGCATCGGGCACGCCGTTGGTTTCGGTGTTCGGCTCTTCTTCAAGCATGGTCAGAGCAACCGTGCTGTCGGTGGTATCCGGAAGGAGTGTCGGGGCTTCGCTGGCGGTGGGAACGGGGGAGGGAACGGCCGTGGCGGTTGTGCCGGTTAGCTTGGTTTCCGCAGGGGGGACAGAGGGCGTCACAGTCGAAACCGCCTCCTTCAGCGGCAGCCCGGTGCCAAACATAATCGCCCAATACGTGCGACCGCTTTCCTGGCCCACTGCCATGCCTACGCCAAATTCGTGGTAATCCTCGCTGATGATCAGGCCATAATGCAGGTCGTTTTCCGACCACCACTGCCAGGCTGCGTCGCTGCCGCCAAAACCGCCATAAATAATTTCCGTAACGTGGTCTTCATACCCTGCTTGCAAAGCGCGCTGTGATGGGTTGGCCCCATTACCATCATAATGACTGGTAAATTCGGTAGCCGCCATATGGTCGGCGACTTCTTGGGCAGCGCGGGTCAAGGCCTCGTTGACTGCATAAGCTGGCAGCCCGAGCTCCTGACGATGGGTATTGACGCGTTGGGCCATGGCAACGGCCGTATCTGTTTCACTATCTTGCCAGCCAATACGAATGTTGTCTAAAGCAAAAGTTTGCTTTGTGGGCGCTAATAAAAGCAGGGACAAAGCAAACAACGATAGCTTGGTATTTAGTTTCATAATCCAGAGTTTAGCACAAATAAGCGCAGGCGACAGATCGACTGAAACAAGCGCAAGGTGGGGAATGGGAAACGGCCGTGGCCCACACCTTCCTCCCGCCAACGCGACCGATTGCCGGTCTGTACGTATAGAAACACAGTCTGTGGCGATGCACATGGGGAAGGCGCGCCGCAACGAACAAAATTTGTGGACAAAGTTCCGAGGAGGTATAAGGTGGAAAAGAAAAGTTCGATTATTGGTGGAGCCATTCTCATCCTGGCCGGGGTCTTTTTTCTCTTGGTGCAATTTTTCCCTGCGCTGGTGAGCTGGTTCGATATTGGGCAGCAGTGGCCGCTGATCATTATCTTTGTCGGTGGATTGTTTTTGGTCGGCGCGCTGCTGGGCACGCCGCCGTTGGCCATACCGGCCAGCATCATCGGGGGCACAGGGCTGTTGTTGTATTACCAAAACGCTTCCGGAGATTGGGCCAGTTGGGCTTATGTCTGGAGCATCTATCCGGGGCTTGTGGGGGTAGGCATTTTGCTCATGCAAACGCTCAGCGGTAATTTTCGGCAGGGCGTGCGAGAAAGCGGCATTTTGTTCCTCATCAGCGTGGTTTTGTTTGCCATTTTTGGCGCATTTTTTAATGGATTGGGCGGATTAGGGCAGTTTTGGCCGGTGTTGATCATTGGCCTGGGTCTTTGGCTGCTCTGGAAAAACCGGGATGCCCGGCCCCAAAGCAAGAAATAAGCCCGGGAAACGGCCGTGCAACCTTTTAAAACACCCCTCGTATTGGTTGATGAAATTGATACCTGAACATAATTTGTGGAGGTCTGAAAGATGAGTGAAAAACGATTAACCCGTAAACAAGAAAGCCGTATGCTCTTTGGCGTCGCCGCCGGTATTGCCGATTATCTGAATATCGATCCGGTCATTGTGCGGTTGGTTTTTGTGCTGATGACTCTCTTGCATGGTTGGGGTTTGCTGATTTATGCCGTGATGGCGATTGTCATGCCACAAGAAAGCAGCGTCGCCGCCAAAGCCAATCCCTTCGACGAAGAAGAAATCGTTATCAAAGACGCCAGCTAACAAGCGGCTGTCCCCTTACATTGCTGTCACCTCTGGCACTGGCAAGCCGGATGCCTGCCTCAATCTCCTGACGCCAGAGCTGCAGAAACGGCCGTTCCTCCGGGAACGGCCGTTTTATTGTGTCTGCCTCTCGTGTTTTGAGTATAATCCCCGCCATGGCTTCCTTATTACAAAAACTACGAACCCTATTTCGCGCCTCCCTGCACGAGGCCGCCGACAAAGCGCTGCAAAAAAGCGACCTGGCCGTCTACGACGACTACATCCGCCAGGCCGAACGCGAGGTGGAAGAATTCAAACGATCCATCACGCCCATGTTTGCCCAGGTAAAAACCACCAAGCGCCGCCGCGAAGCCCTGGCCGACAAAGCAGCCGGCCTGGACCTGATGGTGGACGAATTTCTGCGCACCGGCAAACGCACCGAAGCCATGGTCACCCAAAAACAATTCAGCTCGGTGATGGATCTGATTCAGACCTATGACAGCTCATTGGCCAAACAGGTAACGGCCGCCGAAACCCTGAAAGATGTCGAAGTAAAACTGGAAGGGCGGCTGGCCATCGCCAAACAAGAACGCGAAGAACTGGCCTTCCTATTACAATTGGCGCAGTCTAAAGAACTCTCCACCAAAGCCATGCAATCGCTCGACAACCTGATCAACGACAGCGATTCGGAAGTTTCGCAGGCAGCCGAAAACATTCGCCGCCGTTTAGACCACGCCGACGCCGCCTGGGAAGTGCAGGCCAGCAGCCTGGATCGGCAGTTAGACGACGCCATGCAAAGCCTGGAAGTGGAAGCCGAACTGGCAGCCCGGATGGAACGCCTGGGACTTTAATGAAAACCGCCCTTGTCCACGACTGGATGAATCAAATCGGCGGGGCGGAAGACGTCCTGGAAACGCTGGTAGACCTGTACCCGGGGCGCCCCATTTACACGTCGCTCTATCGACGTAAAAAAATGCCAGCCCACTGGCAAAATTGGGATATTCGCACCAGTTTTATCGACCGGCTCCCCTTCGCCCGCAAAAACCAGCAGCTTTATTTTCCGCTCTATCCCTTTGCGTTTGAGCATTTCGATTTTCGCGATTACGACCTGGTGATCAGCAACAAAAGCGGATTTTGCCACGGCATTCTCACCGGGCCAGAAACGCTGCACATTTGCTACTGCCTGACGCCCACACGCTACGTTTGGCGCTATCATCAATACGCGGAACAAGAAAACCTGGGGTCTGTAACCCGTAGTTTGCTGACGCCATTTCTGACCAATTTGCGCATGTGGGACCGGCTGGCCGCGGATCGCGTCGATTATTTCATTGCCATATCAGAAGAAGTCCGTCGGCGAATCGCCAAGATTTACCACCGGGATTCGGTTATTATCCACCCGCCGGTCGACGTTCAGCGCTTTGAACCGTCGGACTGCGTGGAAGATTATTATTTATTCGTCGGCCGGCTGGTTCCGTATCGACGGTTGGATTTATTGATTGAGGCGTTTAACAAATTGGCACGGCCGTTACGCATTGCCGGCACAGGCAGAGACCGCGAACGACTGGAAGCGCTCGCCGGACCAACCATCACCTTCCTGGGCTACGTACCCGACGATGAACTGCCGGACTTGTTTGCCCGCTGCCGCGCTTTCCTTTTTCCCGGCGAGGAAGATTTTGGCATTGCGCCTATTCAGGCCATGGCGGCCGGGCGGCCGGTCATCGCCTACGCCGGCGGCGGGTCGCTGGAAACGGTGCGCCACGGCGAAACCGGCTGGCTGTTTACCGAACAATCGGCCAAAGCCATTATGACGGCCGTAGAAGCGATGGATGACCTGCATGTAGACGGCCGTCTCATCCGCCAACACGCCCAACAATTCGATACCTCAGTCTTCAAGCAAAAAATGCAAACCTTCGTCGAGCAAAAAATGACCGAACGCCATCCCCCAATCAACCGTTGGCCTCAGACGAAAGGAAGTTAAATTGTGGAGTTGAAACGATACTGGTCCATCTTAAAACGCCGTGTATGGCTGCTGCTCATCCCTGCGGCCATTGTGCTGGCAGTGGAATTAGCCACTTACCAATCGCCGCCGCCGGTTTACAACGTTGGGATGCGCTTTCTGGTGGCCCAACAGCCCGGCGAGGGCGCAGCCACCGCCGATGAACAGCGCTATTACAATTGGCTCTCGTCGGAATACATCGTCAACGGCCTGTCTGATTGGGTAGCGGGCGGCGAATTTGCCGCCGCTGTGAGCCAGCAGATGGCCGAATCCGGCCTCGCCGTTCCGGCCCCGGCCATCCAGGGCGCGCTGGCCACCGACAACGCCCGCAGTATGCTGCTTGTGTCGCTGACTTACGGCGATTCGTCGGCGCTGGCGGCCATGATGGAAGCGGTGATTACCGTGCTGACAGAACAAAATGCAGCGGCGCTGCCGCAGTTGGGTGGGGAAACGGCCGTTCTCGTCCAGCTAGACCCCATCAACATCAACCAGATTCCCACCGGCATCCGCAGCCAGCTAGATTTGCCCCTGCGCGTTGCCATCGCCCTCGCCGCCGGGTTTGGGCTGGCCATGTTGGCCGAATACCTGGACCCAACCCTGCGCGAGCGCCGGGAAATCGAAGCCATCGGCCTGCCGGTGCTCGGCGAAATCCCTAAAAAGTAGTAGAGGAGACAAACCGTGGAATTACGTGATTATGGGCGCATTTTGCGCCAGCGAGGCTGGGTGATTGTGGTGATGGCGGTGTTAACGGCCGTTGCCGCCTTCGGCTTCAGCAAAATGCAAACCGAACTATACGAATCCAATCTCAAAATGCTTGTGCTACCCTCGCGCACCGACTTTGGGCAGGCGCAAGCCGCCAAAGAGCTGCTGCGCAGTTACGAACAATGGCTCTACAGCCGCTACCGCGCCCAGGCCGTCATCAACGAACTGCAGCTCGACATGACCGCCGAAACCTTGCTGGGCGACATGAAAGTCGCCTCCGACAACGCCAGCTTTGTCATCCAGATGACGGTGGAAAACACCGACCCCAATCTGGCCAACGACATCGCTACCGCCTGGGGCAATCTGCTCATCCAATGGCAAAACGCCAACAACGACAAACTACAAAAAGAAGACCGCATCACCATCGAATTTTTAGATGATCCGCAAGCGGGGCTTTCCAAACCCAATACCAAAATCAACACGGCCGCCGGTTTTGTTTTTGGCGCGCTAATTGGCGTGCTGGTCGTGTTTGCTCTGGAATGGTACGAATCGGGCATCATGCGCCGCGCCGAAGATGTGGAACGGTATCTGGACATCCCGGTCATTGGCAGTATTCCCAGTCAATAGTAGCTGTATGCTGTAAGCTATAAGTGGTCTTACTTCTGGCTAACAGCCAACAGCCAACAGCTAACATAGTGTGATTTATGAACTTAATAACCCTAACTGATCCTCGTTCGCCGGTAAGTGAAGCGTATCGTACGCTGCGAACCAATTTATCTTTTTACAGCCTGGACAATCCGCTGCGCAGTCTGGTGGTTACCTCACCTGCTTCGGGTGATGAGAAGAGCGTGGCGGTAGCCAACCTGGCCGTGACGATGGCTCAAAGCGGCCGCCGTACCGTGCTGGTGGATTGTGATCTGCGACGGCCGTCGCTCCACACCTTCTTCAACCTCAGCAACGACACCGGCCTCACCAGCATGATCCTCAACGACGACGCCAAACCACCGCTGCAAACCACCAGCGTCGACAACCTCTGGCTGCTGGCCAGCGGTCCCAAGCCGCCCAATCCGGCCGATTTGCTCGGCTCGCGCAAAATCGATCAACTCATCGAAGCGCTCACCGCGGCCTACGACGTGGTGCTGTTCGATGCCCCACCGGTCATTGCCGTTACCGACGCGGCCGTGTTGGGGGCCAAGGTTGATGGCGTGCTGCTGGTCATCAGCGCCGGAAAATCCCGCCGCGACCATGCCGAACGGGCCAAAGAGCTGCTGGAAAAAGCCAAAGTGCGCATCATCGGCGTGGCCCTGACCAACGCGCCCAAAGATAGCAGCCTCGACAGCTATTATGAATAACTGGAGACTGGAGACTAAAACAGTCTCCAGTCTCTAGTCTCCAATCTCCAATCACGAAACCCCATGCGCTCCCCATCCCCCACCAGCTTTCCCGAAAATCCACCCCCAGTCAGCCGTAAAGAGTGGGGGATGGCGCTGTTGGTGGGATTGGTGCTGGTAGGGGTCACGGCCGTTCCCTACCTTCTCGCCACCCTCACCGCCCAACCCGGAACCGTCTTCACCGGCACACTGATGAATCCCGAAGACAGCCAGACCTACTTCGCCAAAATGCTGCAAGGCTACGACGGCCGTTGGCTCTACACCATCGTCTTCACCGCCGAACCCCATCAGCCGACCTTTTTGGGCGGCTTTTATTTTTTCCTGGGGCATGTGGCGCGCTGGACCGGGCTGACGATTGTAACCGTTTGGCACCTGGCGCGGGCCGTTTCCGTGCTGCTGCTCACGACGGCCGTGTACGGCTTCACCGCTTTTTTTGTCGCCGATCGGCGCATCAGGCTGACCGGGTTTCTGACGGCCGTTTTTGGGGCCGGGTTAGGCTGGCTGCTGTTCCTGCTCAACCAGCCGTACTGGCTCGATACGTTCCCCGTCGATTTCAAAATGCCGGAAGCTCACCTGTTTTTCACCAGCCTCACCTTTCCGCACATCATCCTCAGCACCGCCCTGCTGTTGGCCAGCTTTTGGGCGCTGCTGCAAGCCTTCGCCCATCAAGACAACCCGCGCGGTTGGGCCTTTGCTGCCCTTGCTTCCGTCGTCAACCTGAGCCTGAGCATTTTGCACCCCCTGCTCGTGTATTTGATTGTGCTGACCGGCGGCCTATACTGGCTGTTTATGAGTATTCAGGCGCGGCGAATCCTCTGGCGCGAAGGGTTTTTGCTGGTCGCGGCGCTGGTTTTGCCCGGCCTGTTAAATCTGTATTACGGCTACACGCTGCTCACCAACGACGTGCTGCGCGGCTGGGACGCACAGCGCGAGGCCACAGTCTCGCCGCCGTGGCCGCATCTGCTGCTGGCATACGGCCCGCTGCTGCTGTTGGCCGGGATGCACGCCTTTCGCCAATGGCGCAGCGGCGCGAAACTGTCGGCGCGCTGGCTGTTTTTGTGGACCTGGGTGGCGGCGACGGTGCTGTTGGTCTATGCGCCACTGAATTCGCAGCGCCGTTTTGTGCAAGGAGTGCATGTGCCGCTGTCGATTTTGGCGGCAGCCGGATTGGTGGAAGTGGCGCTGCCGTGGCTGTTGCGCACACGGCCGTTACGCGCCATCCTCGCCCACGACAGGTATTCGGAACCGGGCCTGACGCGCTTCTTCATCGCTCTGTTCCTGCTGGTTATCAGCCTATCCAATTTGTACGTCTTCGCCAGCGTGAGCACTTCGGCCATCATCCAGCAGCCGGATCCGTTGTTCCGGCCCACGGATGAAGTAACGGCCGTGCAGTGGCTGCGCGACAACACCTCGCGCACGGCCGTTGTCTTGGGCGATTATGAGACCGGCAACTACGTGGCCGGGCAGGCGGGCAACCCGGTGGTGCTGGGCCACTGGGCAGAAACGATTGATTTTGCAGCGAAAACGGCCGTCGTCGCTCAATTTTACAGCGCCGCTGCCAGCGACGAATGGCGGCAGGCCTATTTAAACGAGACACAGGCGCAGTATGTCTGGTACGGCCCGCGTGAACGAATGTTGGGTGGGTTTCAGCCGGAAACGGCCGTTTACCTGCGTCCTATCTACCGCCAGGGAACCATCACCATCTTCAAAGTTGACAATTCACCGGCAAGCATTGACAATTAGCCTCCGGCTATTAAAAACAAAACTGCAATTTGTAACCCACAAGGAGCTGCCATGAAAGGATTAATACTGAGCGGAGGTAAAGGCTCTCGCTTATACCCATTAACCTATTCCAATGCCAAACAACTCATCCCCGTCGCCAACAAACCGGTCCTGTTTCGCGTGATCGAAACCATCCGTGACGCCGGCATTACTGAAATCGGCATTGTCGTCGGCGATACGGCCGCCAAAATCAAAGAAGCTGTTGGGCGCGGCGGCCGTTGGGATGTCAACATCACCTACATCGAACAAGATCAACCTCTGGGTCTGGCCCACGCGGTCAAAATCTCCCAGGATTTTTTGGGCGATGATCGGTTTGTCATGTTTTTGGGCGATAACGTCATTGAAGGCGGCATCAGTCCGCTTATTGCCCAATTTGCCAACGGCCAATGGAACAGCCAGATTGTGCTGACGCGCATTGAGCATCCTGAACAGTACGGCGTGGCTGAGTTGGGGGATAACGGCCGTATCATCCGCCTCATCGAAAAACCCAAAAATCCCCCCAGTGACCTGGCCCTGGTGGGCATTTATATGTTCGATCCCAACATATTCCGGGCCGTCAACGCCATCTCTCCCTCCTGGCGCGGCGAACTGGAAATCACCGACGCCATCCAATGGCTGGTAGACAATCAATTCGTCGTTCACCCATACATCCATCGCGGCTGGTGGATCGACACCGGCGCGCCCGGCGACATGCTGGAAGCCAACGACCTCGTTTTGGAAGAGATCGACTATGAAGTGGAAGGCTACGTGGACCGCGACAGCCAGGTTGGGCGGCGGGTGACGGTGCAGCGCGGCGCGGAAATCATCAACAGCGTGGTGCGCGGCCCGTCGATCATCGGCGAAAACACGCGCATTGTAAACAGCTACGTCGGCCCTTTCACCAGCATCGGCCATGATTGCCTGATTGAAAACAGCGAAATCGAGCATTCGATGGTGCTAGAAAACAGCCAGATCAAAGACATCGGCACACGCATCCAGGAGAGCCTGATCGGCCGCAACGTGGTGATCAGCCGTTCGCCCATCAAACCCAAAGCTCTCAAGCTCACGGTCGCCGACCACAGTCAGATAGGCATACTTTAAGTAACGCGTAGATTGGTTCAATCTTAGCGATTGGACCAATCTAACCAGAATACCCCAGGAGACTTTTGCATGGCTGATTTTTCTCCCTTTGCGGAGCGGATGCAGGCGGCGCGGCAGCCGAGAGTGTTTATTGAGACCTTCGCCGAATATTATGCCCAGCTAGCCGATGGATATACCGGGTTAATTCCTGAAACGGACATCGAGCCGGTGCAAAAGCTGCCGGATGTTGAGAATTTCCCACCAAAACAGGCGTTGTTGGGCAAGCAGATGTTGGGGAAAACGGCCGTCATCAAACTCAACGGCGGTCTGGGAACCAGTATGGGGCTGGACCAGGCAAAATCCCTGCTGCCCGTC
Organism: Chloroflexota bacterium; assembly: GCA_029559155.1. Classification (GTDB taxonomy): domain Bacteria; phylum Chloroflexota; class Anaerolineae; order Promineifilales; family Promineifilaceae; genus Leptovillus. Next base: position 8,006 of record JAKQCM010000188.1, on the reverse strand, counting down.
AAAGACGACCTCACCTTTCTGGACATTATCGCCCGCCAATCCATCAAATCCAGCACCCCCCTGATCTTGATGAACAGCTTCTCCACCGAAAGCGATTCGCTGCGCGCCCTCCAATACTACAACGACCTCAACCGCCGCACCCTGCCGCTCAGCTTCTTGCAGCACAAAGAACCCAAAATCACCCAATCCGACCTGACTCCGGCAGTCTGGCCCGATGACCCTGACCTGGAGTGGTGTCCGCCGGGGCATGGCGATATTTACACCGCCCTGGTCACCCGTGGAACCCTCAGCGCGCTCCTCTCGCAGGGCATTGAATATGCGTTCGTCTCCAACGCCGACAATCTGGGCGCAGTGATCGATCTGCGCATTTTGGGCTACATGGTCAAAAACAACATCCCCTTCCTCATGGAAGTTTCTGACCGTACCGAGATGGACAAGAAGGGCGGCCACCTGGCGCAGCGCCGCGACGGGCAACTGCTGCTGCGCGAATCGGCCCAATGCCCGCCAGAAGACAAGACCACCTTCCAAGACATCAGCCGCCATCGGTACTTCAACACCAACAACCTGTGGGTCCACCTGCCCTCCCTGCGCCAGCTCATGCTCACGCGCAGCAACAAATTGGGCCTACCCTTGATTTGTAACAGCAAAACCGTGGACCCACGCGATCCAGACTCCACGCCGGTTTACCAACTGGAAACGGCCATGGGATCGGCCATTGCCGTATTTTCTGGTTCGCAGGCTGTGCGCGTGCCCCGGTCCCGTTTTGCGCCAGTCAAAAAAACGGACGATCTGCTGCTCGTGCGTTCCGATTCCTATGTGCTCACCAGCGAATTTAATGTCGTTCCCAACCCTGAGCGCGTGTACCCGGACATTTTGGTAGACCTGGATCCCGCCCATTACAAATTCATCAGCGATCTGGACGAACGATTCCCCTTTGGTCCGCCATCGCTGGTAAATGCCCGCAGTTTCGTATTGCAGGGAGACTTCCGGTTTGGCAAAGACGTAGTGTGCAAAGGAGCCGTCCACCTGATCAACGAATCTGGCCATCGCAAATTTATTCCTGACAACTCTGTACTGGATGGAACCATCCGATATACGTAAGCCCAGGGGGATGTGCTAAAATTAGCGCATGAGCAAACAACTAATTGTCGTCGGCGGTGGATTGGCAGGCACGGAAGCGGCGTGGCAGGCAGCGGAACAAGGGCTGCATGTGCGTCTTTACGAGATGCGCCCGCACAAAACCACCCCCGCCCATGTGACCGACCGGCTGGCCGAATTGGTATGCAGCAATTCGCTTGGCTCCAATTTAACCCATAAGGCGCCAGGCTTGCTGAAGGCCGAACTGCGCGGCCTGGGATCGATGGTGCTGGAGTGCGCGGAGCAAACGGCCGTTCCCGCCGGTTCCTCTCTGGCTGTGGATCGAGAGCAGTTCAGCGAGCTGGTCACCCAGCGCATCGCCAACCACCCCAATATCGAATTGGTGCCTGAAGAAGTAACGGCCGTGCCCGACCAACCCGCCATCATTGCCAGCGGTCCCCTCACCGCCGACGCCCTGGCCCGGGACATTGGCGCCCTTTCCGGCCAAAACCACCTCTACTTTTACGACGCCCTTTCCCCCATCGTCAATCACGAAACCATCGATCTGACCATCGCCTTTCGCCAATCGCGCTACGACGAAGGCGAGCAGCTGGACGGCGATTACATCAACTGCCCCATGACCCGCGCCGAATACGACGCCTTTACCCAGGCGCTGTTGGCCGCCGAAACCATCACCCTGAAAGAATTTGAACAGGAAGACGCCAAATTTTTCGAGGGCTGCATGCCCATCGAAGCCATGGCCCGGCGCGGCGAAAAGGCCCTGGCTTTTGGTCCCATGCGGCCGGTAGGGCTGATTGATCCACGAACGGGAAAACGGCCGTATGCCGTCGTTCAACTCCGCCAGGACAATCTGGCCGGGTCGCTCTACAACATCGTCGGTTTCCAGACCAACTTGCGCTGGGGCGAGCAAAAGCGCGTCCTGCGCCTCATCCCCGGCCTGGAAAACGCCGAGTTTATGCGCTACGGCATGATGCACCGCAACACCTACATCAACGCGCCGCAGCTTTTGCAGCCCACCTTGCAATTTCGCAGCCGCGCCGACCTCTTTTTCGCCGGGCAAATTACGGGCGTTGAAGGCTATGTGGGCAACATCGGCACCGGGCTGTTGGCCGGACTAAACGCTGCCCGCTTGCTAAACGGCCAGCATCCCGTTATCCTTCCCACATCGACGATGCTTGGCGCACTTTGCCACTATGTCACTCACGCTGAAGCAAAAGATTTTCAACCCATGAAAGCCAACTTTGGCTTGCTGCCGCCGCCCCAACAAACCATGGGCAAAAGCGACCGTTACCGCTGGTACAGCGAGCGAGCGCTCACGGCTTTGCGCCGGGCAGCACGGGCGAATGGATTGATTTATGATCGGGAAAAGGCAGAAGCGGGGTTAACGGCCGTCACCCAGCCAGCAAACGATTAAACAACCGTCTATGATCGATGAACTGAAACAATGGTTGCCGCAGCAAGTAAATAGCCTGACCAGCGCGACCCTATACCGCGCTCCAAATTTGCTGCCTGACGTTGAAGATGTCATCGGCTTCATCCACCTCCTGGCCGACAATGTCGGGCACACCCGCGAAGTCCAGCTCTCTTCGGTGCAATTTTGGGCGCTCACCAGCATCGGCTACGATGCCCGCGCCGCCAACGATTGGCTGATCGTGCTGCAAGTCCTGAAAGAAGAAATAGGCAAAGGGCTGGAGAAGCGGTTTACGGCCGTAGACGCCCTGGCCGCCTGGCGCACCCTGGACGACATTCTCACCTACGCCCTCATCGAAGCCACCCAACTCGCCAGCGACATCGACCACGCCGAACTGCTGGAACACACCCAACAACTGCGCCAGCAAATGGAAGATTTTGAAAAAAGTAAATCCAACTTCATCGCCGTCGCCGCCCACGAACTCAAAACGCCCCTCACGCTCCTGGAAGGGTACGCCAACATCCTGCGCGTAGAAACCGAACCCGACTCCCGCTTGCGGCTTTATGTCGATGGCCTCAACAACGGCTTCCGCCGCATGTACGAAATCATCAACGACATGATCGATGTCTCCCTCATCGATCTGCAATCGGTGGAACTAAATTACACCCAGTTTTATCTGGAGCGCATCATTTTGATGGTCGCCGACAGCCTGGATAAACATTACCATGCCCGCCAGATCGATCTGATCATCATGCCCCTGGGCCAGGAACTGCGAATCTTTGCCGACCAGGAAAAACTGACCAACGCCTTCAACAAAGTCTTATTCAACGCCCTGAAATTCACGCCAGACGGCGGCAAAGTAACGGTTTCCAGCGCCCTCACCCGCCAGGCCGAAGCCGATGAACACATCGCCGGTTACGTGGACGTGCAAATCCAAGACACCGGCATCGGCATCAACCCGGAAGCCCTGGAAATGATATTCGACAAATTCACCAGTACCATGGACGCTAGCTTGCATTCATCCAGCAAAACAAAATTCAAGGGCGGCGGTCCGGGTCTAGGACTGCCCATTGCCAGAGGCATTGTGGAAGCGCACGGCGGCCGCATTTGGGCCGAAAGCAGCGGCTGCAACGAAGAAACCATGCCCGGCTCCACTTTTCACATCGAACTGCCCATCTGGCTGCACAAACCAACCGTCCACTAAACCGAGACAGCCCAAGGAGGGACTTATTTCCACCAAGACACATACATTTGAAACCGTCGCGCCGCAAGAACGCGCCTTTTTAGTGGGCGTAGAACTCAAAGGCGCGCGCTCGCTCATTCCCGTTGATGATAGTTTGGAAGAATTGACGCGCCTGGCTGAAACGGCCGGGATCGATGTGCTGGGCAAAACCACGCAGGCTTTAGAACGGCCGTATGCCGCCACCTACATCGGGCCAGGCAAAATCGAAGAAATCAAAATTTTGGTGGAGGAATTAAAGGTAGATGTCATCATTTTTGATGACGAATTGTCGCCGCGCCACCAACGAGAATTGGAGAAAATTTTCGGCGAAGACATCAAAATCATCGACCGCACGGCGCTGATTTTGGATATTTTTGCGCTGCACGCCAATACCCACGAAGGCAAGCTGCAAGTCGAACTGGCGCAGCTTGAGTACCGCGTGCCGCGCCTGACACGCTTATGGACCCATCTGGCGCGACAGGCTGGCGGCCGCGCCGGCGGCTCGACCGGCGGTGTAGGCGTGCGCGGCCCTGGCGAAACCCAGCTGGAAACCGACCGGCGGGAAATTGGCCATCGTATTAGCGCCATTAAAAAGGATTTGGAGGATGTCCGCGCCCATCGGGAACGGCACCGCACCAAACGGCAGCAAACCGAACTGCAAGTCGTGGCGATTGTTGGCTATACCAATGCCGGTAAATCGACGCTGCTGAACCGTCTGAGCGACGCCGGGGTGCTGTCGGCGGATATGTTGTTTGCCACTCTGGACCCGACAACGCGCAAAGTGAAGATGCCCGGCGGACGCGAGGTGCTGTTCACCGACACGGTCGGTTTCATCCAAAAACTGCCGACGGAGATTGTGGCTGCTTTTCGGGCAACTTTGGAAGAAATTGCCGAGGCGGACTTGCTGCTGCACATTGTGGACGCCACGCACCCCAACGCCATCGCTCAAATTGACGCGGTGGAAGATATTTTGGCGGAACTGGAAGTGGACCAAATGCCGATGGTGACGGCGCTCAATAAGGCGGATTTGCTGCCGGCGGGGCGCGATCCGATTCGGGAGTTGGACATTGAGGGGCCGGCAGTGGTGGTGTCGGCGGCGACGGGGCAAGGGATGGAAGCGTTGTTAACGGCCGTTGAAGCCGTCATGGTCCAATCGATGAAACCACTGCAAATTCGCCTGCCTTACAAACGGGGCGATTTGCTCTCGTTGTTTTACGAACGCGGTCAGGTGGACAGCGAAGAACATGCGGGCGATGGCGTGGTGGTATACGGCCGTTTACCTGCCCGTCTCATCCCCTACTTCGAACCCTATCTGCTAACAAACGCCTGAACCAGCTCGTTTTCGGGGGTCCACACAGGCCGCGGCCCGTCTGTTCCCATCAAACTGTAACCGCTGAAGGAGTCCATCAATGAACAACCTGGTCGAAAAATTGAACGATTTTTTTGCCACCCGCCCTGGTTTACTGCCGATGATTGGCATCGTGTTGGTCTTGCTAAATTTGCTGCTGCAAATTTTTCCCGGCCCGGGCAGCGGGTGGTTGGTAGACAGCAATTTATTCCTCCACCTTGGCGTCATCCTGTCGGTGGTGGGCATTTTGCTGATCCGCGCCCTTTCGTAAATGACATCCCACAAAGCTAGCAAGTAGAAACTGGAGACTGGCGACTGAATGTGAAAAAGATGAACAGTCTCCAATCTCTAGTCTCCTATACAAACTATCACGGTCTATTCCCATGAACCACATCGAACAAATTGCTCTGGAGCCCTGTGTCCAGAGCGCAATGACCCAATTTCGTACACGCCAGGTCGAAAATATCAAGCTGATTGAGGCCATCCAACAAATCCCCGCGCCCACGTTTGCCGAAGCGGACCGCGCGGCCTTTGTAGAAAGCCAAATGCGGGCTTTGGGGCTGCAGGATGTGCGCCAGGATGATTTGCACAATGTGTACGGCCGTTTCCCCGGCCAACACCGCCGCACGCCTCTAATCATCACAGCCCACCTGGACACCGTGTTTCCGCTGGAGACAGATCTGCGCATTCGGGAAAACGGCCGTCTCCTCTCCGGTCCGGGCATTGGCGACAATTCAACCGGCGTGGCCGGCCTGTTATTGCTGGCAAAAAGCCTCATCGAAAACCAGATAAAACTCACCAACGATGTCTGGTTGGTGGCCAACGTCTGCGAAGAAGGGCTAGGCGACCTGCGCGGCATTCGCGCCGTCGTCGAAGCGTTTGGCCAATCGGCCAAATACGTCATTGTGGAGGGCGGGCTTTTTGGCCAGATTTCCCATCAAGCTATCGGCGTGCGCCGCTTCCGCCTGGAAGTCAGCGGACCGGGCGGCCATTCGTGGGGAAGTTTCGGTGCTGCCAGCGCCATCCATGTTCTCGGCCACCTTATCAGCGCCATCGACAAGCTGCCGGTGCCGGCCTCGCCGCGCACCACCTACAATGTCGGCATCATCGAAGGCGGCACCAGCATCAACACCATCGCCCAATCAGCCGCCCTGCAGCTCGATTTGCGCTCCGAAGACCCATCCGCCTTGCAACACCTTGTAGACAGCGTGACCGACATCGTGCATCAAACCAATCAGCTGCGGCGGGATGAGGGCATCCACGTCACCATGACGGCTATCGGCAGCCGCCCGCCCGGGCAGATTTCGCGCCATACGGCATTGGTAAAAACGGCCGTCGACGCGCTCCACTACGTCGGCAGCCAGGGCATTACCTTTATGATGGGCAGTACAGACGCCAACGTGCCCCTGAGCAAAGGGTTTACGGCCGTTGTCCTGGGCCTCACGGAATCGGGCAACGCCCACCGCCTGGACGAATTCATCGACCCGACCCGCCTGCCCGATGGCTTGAGCCAACTACTGCTTGTAACATTGGCCACAGCCGGTTTTCCCCACCGGTAAATCATCAATTTCTAAAGAGGAATGAGACCATGAATTTCCAACTGAGTGAAGAACAGCGCGAGTTTCGCCACGTCGTCCACGAATTTGTCGCCAAAGAGGTTAAACCAATGGCGCGGCACACTGATGAGACGGGTGAATTTAACTGGACGGCCGTGCGTAAAATGGGGCCGCTCGGTTTGTTGGGGCTGGAAGTGCCGGAAGCGTACGGCGGCGCGGCCGTCGACGCCATCAGCGCCGCCATCGCCATCGAAGAGCTGGCCTGGGGCTGCGGCTCTACCGCCCTGGCCGTCTCGGCCCACAACGGACTGGCCCTGGGACCAATTGTGCGCTATGGCACAGAAGCCCAAAAACAAGCCTGGCTGCCCGATCTGGCAACCGGCAAAGGCAAACTGGCCTGCCTGTCACTCACCGAACCGGGCGCGGGGTCGGATTTGCAGGGCGGGGTGCGCACAACGGCCGTCAAAGAAGGCGACTCCTGGATCATCGACGGCAGCAAAATGTGGATGACCAACGCCTCCATTGCCGACCTGATGGTGGTGCTGTGCCGCACCGATCCGGCCGGCGGCAGCCGGAGTCTCAGCCACATTTTGGTTCCCACCAATGCGCCCGGCGTCTCCATCGCCCCGGCAGAAAAGAAAATGGGACTAAACGGCTCGCCCACCCATGCCGTCAGTTTCGAGGAAGTGCGCGTGCCGTTGGCCAACGTGTTGGGCACGGAAGGGCGCGGCTTGCAGCAAACCCTGGCCACGCTAGACGGCGGCCGGGTAAGCATTGGCGCGCTGGCTGTCGGGCTGGCGCAAGCGGCATATGAAGCGGCCGTCAAATATGCCCACGAACGCCAGACATTCGGCCAACCGATTGCCCATCATCAGGCAGTGCAGTGGATGTTGGCCGACGCGGCCACCGAAATTCAGGCGGCCCGGTTGATGGTCTATTGGGCGGCGTGGCTGAAGGGAGAGGGACGGCCGTATACCAAGGAAGCGGCAATGACCAAACTATTTGCCACCGAGGTCAGCGAGCGGGTCTGCCGCAACGCTATCCAGGTACACGGGGGGTATGGCTACAGCCGCGAATTTGAAGTCGAACGCATTTACCGCGACACCCGCCTGATGACCATCGGCGAAGGGACCAGCGAAATCCAGCGTTTGGTCATCGCCCGCCACATTCTCAATTTGTAGAGGTATAGGGCGATTGCATACTCAACTTTGCGGCCGTTCCGCCAGATGCTATTGGTCTTTAAGAAAACAATCAGGTAATGAACTGGTCATTCTGAGCGGAGTCTTCGGAGCGAAGAATCCCTATCACTCGGTCATTTCAAGCAAATGGGATGCTTCGGAGGACCTCAGCATGACACGTCTCTCGATTACC
>JAKQCM010000172.1 GCA_029559155.1 Chloroflexota bacterium | reverse complement strand
GCGGCGGGGACGCCGGCCACAGCAGCGGGCGGAAGACCGCGCCGGAGCAGGGGGCTGGCGGGTTGGGGAATGGCAGGCGGGGTGTGGCGCGGCGAGGACGCCGGCCACAGCAGCGGGCGGAAGACCTCACCGGAGCACGGGCATGATCAACTCTTTTAATCGAAAATTCTTCAGATTGATATTCTTATTTTGGGCAATTTTCATAGTATGTTGCACTCCGCTAAAACCAGATAATGGCCCATCGATAGAGGTGGTGCCATTTCCTAAAGTCACGACAACACCCTTTCCAACAGAGCCTAGCATTGCACCTGATCTAGATATTGCTCAATCTATAACTCCCGAAGGTGTTGAGACACCTGATATAGTTGATGCTACACCAACCAATTCTAGAGCATCAACTCCGATAAGACCTTCATCTATTGCTACTCATTTGCCTTCTCCGACTCCTTCTTTATTGAAAGGACCTCTTATTGCCTTTGATGCCGAAAATTCCGAGACTGGACATACTGTTATACTTGTTTTTGATACTACTACAGGTATTAGCCGCGAATATACTCCTGAGCAAGTGGGGGGAGCCATCGTTGGGTTTGATTGGTCGCAAACTGGGTGCAATTTGTTTGTAGCAACACAAAGTTCAGGGACTGTGCAATACGTTACTATTGATCTAGCTGGAAATGTATCCAAACCTGTTTCACAACCAATTCCTTCTATGATTGATGAAGAGGCGCTTTATGGGTGGACTATATCTTCTACACAGGAATGGATTGCCTTTCTTTTAGGATTTGGAGAGGATGAGGAAGGCTTTTATTTCGGATTTAACGATACATGGGTTATTAAAAATGCTCAGGGAGACAGCACACCAATTTCTCTGACCCATAACAGTTGGACGCTTGAGCCAGTATGGTCACCAAGCGGTGACCGACTTGCGTTTACTGATCATGATTCAGCAGGGATTCCCCAATTGTACCATTCTGCGCCTGATGGCAGCGATCTGGTACAGGTGACTCATTTTTCTGGACCGATAGATCACATTCAAGCCATTCGTTGGTCTCCAGATGGTCACTGGCTAAGCTTCAGTACCTTTAACAATAGAGGTTGGCCTTTACCGCCCGGATATAGCTCTTTATGGAGTGTAGAAAGGGATGGACAGAATTTGCATCAGGCTGAATTGGGTGATTTTGTCATCAGACAGTCACCGTGGTGGGGAAATGACAGTGAAAGCTACTCTGCTTACGTTGAATTGTGGTCAAAAGAAATTAGTCAAGGATTACTGAGTGGCAAGATTGTTTGGATAAACCCTCAAGACGGTACGATCACGCATGAGTTTATCCCTGACGAGATTAAATTTGAACAGATTTTCCCAGTGGGCGGTACTGAAATCATTGGCTTTTTGGGCAATTACTACACACAATATGACAAATCCACGGGGACTATCCTTCAGTTAGGAGTGCCATCATTTGGCCCCGTTTTTCCAAGGGGTGTTAATCCTTTGTATGGTCCCTATGATTTTGAGGGCGAGGCAAATTGTAGCCAGTAGTTAATCGTTTACGAATGGGAAACCGAGCGAAAACGGCCGTTCTGTCCACAGTTCATCAAATTTAGCCAGGTGGTAGGTGGAAACGGCCGTGGCTAATGGTTAATGGTTGAATTGGTGAATTGTGGAATGGGTAATGGGGGAAACGACGCCGTGGCGCAGATCAAAAGCTTGTTTGGCAAAGCGTTTACCAGTGGTATAATCACCGTTCGCCGGGGATGTGGCGGAACTGGCAGACGCGCATGACTTAGAATCATGTGCCGCAAGGCGTGTGGGTTCGAGTCCCTCCATCCCCATTTTCAAATTTGCAGCGTTGCCCAGGCAACGCGCTTTTTTTTGTTAACGAAATTTATTGAGAGAGGTACACCGGTGACCCTGACGATTCATACAGAAGAAGACGATCAACGACAGCTTGTCGTTACGGTAGAAGTTGCGGAAGAGCGCGTACAAAAAGCGATGCGGAATACCGCGCGTAAACTGTCCAAAGATGCTTACATTCCTGGTTTTCGCAAAGGCAAAGCGCCTTATCAAGTGATTGTGCGCCGCATTGGGGAAGAAACGCTGCGCGCGGAAACGATTGAAGATTTGGTGCAGGCCGTTTTTGAAGAAATGATGGAACAAAATGACCTTGAGCCCTATGGACAGCCCAGTTTAAATGAGGTGGAGTCTAATCCCCTGGTTTATAAATTTACTGTGCCGTTAGAACCTGCGGTGACGCTGGGGCAGTATCGTGAACTGCGCCGCGACGTGGCCGAAGCTGAGGTGACGGATGAAGCCGTGGCCGAAGCGTTGGAGCAGGTCCGGGTGCGGCATCAGAGCGTCGAAGTTGTCGAGCGGCCGGTGGCAGCCGGCGATCTGGTGACGTTGTCGGGGTTGGGACGCTTGCTGCCGGCTGTAAAAGAAGAAGAAGGGGATGAGGAAACGGCCGTAACCGACCAGCCTGCCGCCGAATCCGAAGACGATATCCTCTTTGATGAAGAGCAGACCGAGCTTCTCATGGACGACACCATGATTTTCCCCGGCACGCCGTTTGTGGAAAATATCGTGGGCATGTCTGTGGGCGATGAGAAAAGCTTTAACTTCACCTTCCCGCCCGATTTTGATGATGTGGACCTGGCTGGCCGTGAAGCGACCTTCACCGTGTCTGTGCTCGACGTGAAGAAGCGTACACTACCTGAACTGGACGACGAACTGGCAAAACTTGAGGGTTCCTACGAAACCATCGACGAACTGAAAGCGGCCGTGAGCGAGAATTTGCAGACGCAAGCGGAAAATACCGCGAAAAACGAGTTGATCGAGAGCATGATCGACGATCTGCTGCAAGACGCGCACATCGTTTTCCCGCCCGTAGCCGTCGAAATGGAACTGGACTCCATGGTCGAATCGCTGAAGAGCCAGATTGTCCGGTCTGGTTGGGAATGGAACGATTACCTGCAGATTCAGGGACAGAACGAAGAATCGTTGCGCAGTGAATTTCGGGAAACGGCCGTTGAGCGATTACAACGCCAATTGGTTCTGCGCCAATTCATCTTCGATGAAAAACTGCGCGTCACCGCCGAAGACATCGACGCGCGCGTCGAAGAACGCCTGGAAGGGTTTGGCGACAACGACGAGCTAAGAAACAGCATGCGAGAGTATTACCAACAAGGGTATGCTTTCGAGATGATCAGCAGCGAAGTGTTGATGGATAAAGCCTACGACCGCATCAAAGCGGTTCTGGCCGGCGAAGCGCCCGATCTGGCTTCATTAGAGATTGATGATGCCGCAGCCGACGACGAAGAAGAATAATACAAATCTTATAAAACGTTAGTAGACTGCGCGACTATCGCAAGAACATTTTATCATCCGCGCATCATTTTTCCCGTCACGCCAGATTGGAGAAACGGATGCCAAGTGAAGGAGAACGTCAAATGAATATACCAACCTCACTGGTTCCTATGGTCATCGAAACAACCGGGCGTGGGGAACGTGCGTTTGATATTTTCTCGCTGCTGCTTAAGGAGCGCATCATCATCCTGGGCACGCCGATTAACGATCAAATTGCCAACCTGACAGTCGCGCAGTTGTTGTACCTGGCCCGCGAAGACCCGACAAAACCAATTCGCATGTATATCAACAGCCCAGGCGGACAGGTTTACGCCGGCATGGCCATTTACGACACCATGCAGCAGGTGGAATGCCCGGTTTCTACGGTAGCCGTCGGGTTTACGGCAAGCTTTGGCACGATCTTGTTAACGGCCGGCACCAAAGGGATGCGCTATGCGCTGCCCCACACAACCATCCACATGCACCAGCCTTTGGGCGGCGCGCAGGGACAGGCCTCGGACATCGCCATTCAGGCGCAAGAAATTTTGCGTTTACGCACCACGCTGAATGAAGTTCTGAGCCGCCATACCGGCCAGACCGTCGAGAAAATTGCCGAAGACACGGATCGTGATTTGTATATGACGGCTCTCCAGGCGAAAGAGTATGGCCTGGTTGATGAAGTGTTGGAGAATCCCATTGGTAAAATCTAACCGTCACCAGGAATGAAAGTGAACGGCCGTATCCTAAAAGCGCCCCACGTTAAGGAGCGCTTTTTTGTTTTCTTGGTAAATTTGCTAATGACCTATACACTCCTTATAATTTCTACAATCTTTTAGCGAGGTATTTATGGATCAATCCCAATGGCGTCGTGTCAATCGGGCATTAATAACTGGTGGACTGACTGTGTTATTCCTGGCAGTCTTACTCATGATCCAGCTCTCCCAACCCTCCATCCCTGTTGCTTCCGCCCAAACCTTACCCACCGTATTTTTTAGCGCCGCTTCTGTTGATTTCGACGAAAACGCGGGAACCGTCCAGGTTTCTGTTTCCCGCAGCCTGATCACCGCCACGGACACGGTGCGCGTCAACTACAATTCATACTTCGGCACAGCCACCGGCGACGGCAGCGATTACACCAATGTCAGCGGCGTTCTAGAATTTCCCACCAACGTGGCCACAAGAACCATTGCCATCACTATTATCGACGACAACGTTGACGAGCCGATAGAATTTTTCTACATTGAACTGCTCAATCCCGTCAACGCCACCTTAGGCAATCCATCTCGAATCAAAGTCAACATCATCGACAACGATCTGCCCGCCCAGGCCACAGCCACTCCTGGCGGGGTTATCTTGCTAGACGCTTACGAACCGAACAACACCCTGCGCGAAGCCCGGGCCATTGGCGTGGGGGTTTCCACCTGCAACGCCACATTCTGGCCCACCGGTGACGTGGATTATTATCGCTTCTATGGCAAAGCCGGGTCACGCTACCGAATTCAAACAAGAGACCTGCTGGTAGGCATTGATACGTTGCTAAAAATCTACGACACCCAGGGTAATTTGATGGGCGTTAATGATGACATCGACGTGACCACCCGGCGCTCTATGGTAGAAATCGCCGCCGGGGCGGAAGGATTCTACTTCGCCTACGTAGAAAACCGCGACCCCTCAGATCCAACCGGCAAAACATACTGCCTGGATGTACAGGAAATTGCCCAGCCAACGGCCACGCCCTCCCAAACGCCCATCGCCGGAGCGGATGCTTGTGAATATAACAGCACGCTGCAATATGCCTGTACCATCGGGGTTGGCCTGGTTTATAACCTCAGTTTTGTGCCGACTTTAGGTAGTTCGCAAGACACCGATTTCTTCCGCTTATGGATGAAGGCCGGGATGCAATACACCTGTGAAACGCTCAATCTTTCGCCTTACGCCGATACAAACATGATCTTCCTTGATCAGAACGCCAACGATTTTTACCCGAACCTGGGCAACGACGACAAAGCGCCAGGCGATCGGGGAAGCAAATTGAGCATTCGCGCCCCGTATACCGGATTTTTGTCGGTGGTGGTTGGTCCGGTAAACCCGCCGCCCTATGATGAATCGCCGTTACATACGTATGATTTGGTGTGTATTGAGGAGGTTGTTACCCCCACGCCCACACCCACAGAAACGCCGACTTCCGTGCCCTTTTTCCCCGGAACAGGCACAGGTACGGGCGGTCCATTGCCGGCCACGCCCACGCCATTTGGCGGCACGGCCTTCCCCACCGTCACGCCGATTGACTTTACGTCTATTTTCCAGACCCTGACGCCAGCGCCGCCGCCGTCTGTGCAGATTCAACCGTTGCCAACGGCCGTTCCCCCCTCTGGCGGGCAGCGTGTGGTCGTGGTTAATGTCACGTTATATTACGACAGCAACAATAATTTCATGCCAGAATTAACAGAAGGTATTGTCGACGCGGCCGTGGCCCTTTATGAAAACAGCACGGGTCAGTTGTTGGCTTTTGGCTATACCAATGAAGCGGGCATGATTCGGTTCGATGCCATCGAAACGACCGGCGCATTGCGCATTGTTGTTCCATTCTTAAATTACAGCCAGGTTGTGATCGGTGACGAATCGACCGTCCTCATCCGAGTTGCCCCACAGCCCTTACCGGCAGGCATTCCGTAACGTGGCTTCCCCTTTACAGCCCGATTTGCCGTCAGGACGAAACCTATGTCGCCAGAGTTAGAGCCACAGGAAACTGAGCAAAACGCACCTCAAGACTCCTCTTCTCAGAATGGGTCTTTTAAAACCTGGATCAGCGCCAACCGTTGGTTGGCATTGTTTGCCGGCATCGTGCTGATGGGCGTTGTGGCCCTTTGCCTCATTGCGGTGTTGATGTTTTTGTCTTTTCGTGAAGGGAGAGGCCTGTTTGCGGGTGGGAATGAACCAACGCCATTTCCCACGGCCGTCGGCTCGCAAATTTCTAGTCAAGACCCGTTGGTGGTAGGAGTTGGTCCGTCGGATACGATCTCGGTGACGTTGGATATGCCCGCCACCCTGACCCTGCGTGGGCGGACGTTTACCGTGCAGCCTCAGGTGGTTGGCGCAGACGGCATCTGGTCGCCGAATGTGGCGGATGATACGGCCGTTTGGGTATACGGCACCATTGTCAATTATGTCTTTGGTTTGCCATACTCAGCCGATTTACAGGCGCTGATAGAGCAACTGGAAGTTGGCGATGAAATCGAAATGGTTACTCAGGGCGGCCTGACCTACACCTTCTCCTTTAACAGCCGCGAAGAAGTGCCCATTAACAACCGGGATATTTTCTCGCAGCAAGTGCCGGGGACAACGATTGTGCTGCTGGGAAATGGCAACGAAAACCGGCTGGTGGTAAACGGCCGTTACGTCGTCTCCGATACCGCCGGCAATTTCCAACCCAACACCGTCGAATTAGGCGAATCTGTGCAGTTGGGCGATTTGCAAATTACGGTCACCGGCACAGCCTATGACCCGGGGCGCGCCGAATCGCCGGCGGGTTTTGCCTTCTTCCGCGTCGATTTCCAGGTTCAAAATGTGGGCTTAAAGGCTGTCGATTCCAATCGATTCCGCCTCACCCTCGCCGACGACCTGGGCAACCAATACGCCGTCAATCCCCTTGCCAGCCAATCGGGCAATTTCCCCAGCTTAAGCGGCTTCCTCAACGCCGGGCAATCCTTCCAGGCCACCGCCGGGTATCAGGTGCCCGTGGGCTTAAACACGCCCACGTTGCAGTGGGTCGTCGCCGATATTGAAAGCGGCGCACAAATTCAAGTGGTTATCCCCTTTGCTGGCGGCAGCGGCGATTTGGCCCAGACCAACATCTCCTTGACCGGGGCGATCATTTCAGGAGACCAGATCTCCCTCATATTGGAAGGGCAGATTACCAACCTGGGGCAGCAGCCGGTGATTGTTACCGAGTCGGATTTGTCATTGGTAACAGCGGATGGCTCCCAATTTTTACTGCTTTCCACGAACCCGGCGTTCCCCTGGAATGTGCCGCCGGGGCAGACACTGCAATTTTTCGTCACCTACCAGCGCCCACCGGCAGACACATTTGTCTTTACTGTCTTAAACCAGCCTTTCCAACTGTCTCTGGTGCGCTAAGGGCGCGGATTGATGCCAACCGACTAAAGAAGAGCCAAGAAAAAGATTTGCTGAACTACCGATCTTAGCTGCCAGTTTCAGGCGGTGGTTCGTTTCGTTCGTCTGTATGGTCGCTTTTGCCATTCATCAAAAATTCCATCGAGGAAGTGCCGCGCAGGCGGCGGCTGGAATGGTAGAGCAACAAGCCAATCACGATCGACAGGGTTCCCAGAAATATCCCCCCCAACTGCAGCGGGCCGACAAACGGCCGTGCAAACTTCGGGTTCACATGTGTGCCAATCCCAATTAAGTCCGCAAATCCGGCCACATAAATAAACACCAGACCGGTCGCCGCCAGCCGCACGCCAATATCTGCTTGCAGCGATCGCGGCGCTTTCGCCGCGTGCAGCGTGCGCAAATAAAGGAACCCGGCGACCGTCAGGAAGGTGATGCCGAATAACAATTGCGTCATTTGGACCGCGCCAAACCCGGGCGTAAATTCCAACCCTAACAGCTCAGCGCCTAAAGAAACCGTACAAAGCAAGATACCCAAAACAGCAAATACAAGCGCGCTGCGCCGTTGTAAACGAACGGCTTTGCTATTGGCATTGCTGCCTTGTTCTGTGTGCGTACCCATGCCGTCTCCCTTGAAAATAGATTTGTCAAATCTTTAAGATTTGACAAATCTCAACCTTTTTATTTATGGGGTTGAGCCTGCGCCCATGTCGTCGCCTATGAAACGGGAACGAGGTGCAGCCGTTTTCGGCGCCCGTTCTGATGATTGCGGGAAATAGAAAACGCCGCGCTTATGAACGCGGCGTCTTTCTGTTTCTTGCCAGTCGGGGCAGCGGGATTCGAACCCACGACCTCTTCAACCCCATTGAAGCGCGCTACCAAGCTGCGCCATGCCCCGAATGCGGCGGCATTATAACAAAAACAGTGGCGCCGTGCCAATTTTGCTTGAATGTGCTTACCGTAACGTGTCCGCATATTGCAGCGCCAACAGGCTAATCATGCCCAGAGCGAAATTGTAGCCGGAATGGACAAAAAT
>JAKQCM010000111.1 GCA_029559155.1 Chloroflexota bacterium | reverse complement strand
CAGGCCGTAGCCGATGGGCAATATGACGCCGCCGCCGACGGCATCACCATCACCCCGGACCGCGCCGAAATCGTAGACTTCTCCGAAGGCTACATCAACATCGACCAGCGCCTGCTGGTGCGTGTCGACGAAGACCGCATCACCAGCATCGACGACATCGTCAACAACCCGGACCTGGTGCTCGGCACACAAACCGGCACGACCAATTACGAAACGGCCAAATCCTTCCTGTCGGAAGACCGCATTCAGGCGTTCGAGCAGTTCCCGTTTGCTGTGCAAGCCCTGTTGGCCGGCGACATCGACGCTGTGATCATTGACGAAGTAGCCGGACAAGGCTACCTGGGCGAAAACGCCGACAAACTGAAGCTGGTCGGTGAGTCGATGTCCAGCGACCAATTAGGCTTCATCTTTCCCAGAGGCAGCGATCTGGTAGGACCGGTTAACGCGGCTTTGCAAGCGCTGAAAGACAATGGCTTCCTGCAAGGCGTCAACGCATTTTACTTTGGCCCCAATTTCGATATTACGTACGAAGATTTAGAAGGGTAGAGACAGTTCGTCGTAATCTGTTAGCTGTAATCTAAATTTGATGAGGAGCGTCAGAGTAAAACACTCTGACGCTCCTTTGTTTTATGTTCATTTCAAGGTATTATTTAATACCCACGTATTAAATTCTAATTCGCACAAACAGGAGGTATGATGGCAGGTCCAGATATTCAGATTCCAGATATAACCTGGCGTGATAATTGGCGAGAGTTTCCTTTTTGGCTTGTCGCTATTTTTGCATTTCTTATTGTCATGGCCATCCTGGTCTTTACTGACCCGGACATCAGAGAAGCCTTTCTTTTTATTATCCCCGGTATCCAGATCACGCTATACATTACCCTGGCAGGTTTTGCCATTGCGCTGGTTTTGGGGTTATTGGCGGGTTTGGGGCGGATTAGCAGTAACGCCGTGGTACGTAATATCGCTATTACGTATGTGGAGTTTATTCGCGGGGTTCCCACGCTGGTATTGATCTTAACGCTGGCGTTTGTGTTGGTTCCGGCCGTGAGCAATTCGTTTGGCGTGGATAATCGCAATGTTTCGATTGAGCTGCGGGCGATTTTGTCCCTTTCAATTATTTATGGCGCTTTTTTGGCGGAAATTTTTCGCGCCGGTATCGAGTCGATTTCCAAAGGCCAGATGGAGGCGGCGCGTTCATTGGGGATGAATTATCGCCAATCGATGCAGTTCATTATTTTGCCTCAGGCCGTGCGCAATATATCTCCAGCGCTGGGTAATGATTTTATTGCGATGCTGAAAGATTCGTCGCTGGCATCGGTGTTGGCAGTGCGAGAATTGACGCAGCGCGCTCGCCTTTACGCTGGCAGTACGTTTCGTTTTCCGGAATCTTATCTGGTGCTGACGTTTTGTTATCTGACTATGACAATCGCCTTGAGTTTGCTTTTGCGTTGGTATGAGCAGCGGCTGGGCAAGGATTCACGTTAAGATGAGCGACGATATTATTGTAGTTGATGATCTGCATAAATACTTTGGTCATGTGCAGGCAGTAAAAGGGGTTGATTTGCGCTTGAAGCGGGGTGAAGTGGTGTTGATTGTTGGCCCCAGCGGATCGGGTAAAAGCACGGTTTTGCGCTGCATCAATCACCTGGAGACGCCTACAAGCGGCGGTATTTATATTGACGGCGTGCATCTGGAAGACAAAAAGACCAATATCAACGAGGTGCGGGCTGAGGTGGGCATGGTGTTTCAGCAGTTTAATTTGTTTCCGCATCTGACGGTGCTGCAAAATGTGACGATTGCTCAGGAGAAGGTGCGCAAGCGAAGCAAAGCTGAGGCAGAGAAGATTGCGATGGAACAACTGCAACGCGTCGGTATTCCGGAGAAGGCGGCGGCGTATCCGCGGCAGCTTTCCGGCGGGCAGCAGCAGCGGGTGGCGATTGCCCGTTCGCTGGCGATGCAGCCGAAGATCATGCTGTTTGATGAGCCGACGAGCGCGCTGGACCCGGAGATGATTAAGGAAGTGCTGGATGTGATGCTGGACCTGGCGAAGGCGGGCATGACGATGGTGGTGGTGACGCATGAGATGGGCTTTGCGAAGGCGGCGGCGGACCGGGTGGTGTTTATGGATGACGGCCAGATTGTGGAAATTGGCCCACCGGACCAGATTTTTGGTACGCCGAAGCATGAACGCACGCAGCTGTTCTTGAGTAAGATTTTGGCGCACTGATTGACAATGGATTGGTGAACTGATTAAGATAGTTTTTATGTGGGGAAACGGCCGTTAACGAGATGGTGGTGGGAAACGGCCGTTTCTTTTATTGATTCAACAGGAGTTAAACTGATGCCCGATAAACCTATTTCCCCTGATTTGCAGCAGGCAGACGATTTGCTCGATGAATTATATGGCGCAAGCCATCTTGCCGGTGGGCAACAATTGGATATTACCGACCGCATCGACAGCTTAAAACAAACCAAAGTCCAATTCGGCAACCCCCGAGATAACTTGATAGCCCTCACAGAGGCAGAATTGCATGATTCCGGCCTTGAACTCAGCAGCATCCGCAAACAACAAATTCAAAACGAATACGATTTTTACTATATGACCATTACCGTCGATTTGCGCCCGCAGCCCGGCGCTCATTTTCAGGCTTTGGCCTGCGAGCTGGATTTTGGACCAAAAGGTGAACATGAGCCGATTGTCCAAACGATTTTCCCACATAGCGAGTGGAAAGACGTGATGGCGTTTGGCGGCGGTATGCGATTAGGCCTGGATGGGAACCTGGATTGGAACGTTGGCGTGGACGCTACAAAAATGGCGGCGCTGCTTAATTTACCGGCGGCCGTAAAAGCAGGGTTAGACAATAAGAACGAGATGAAATCGTACATTGTTGTGAATGATTTCTCTTATGATCTGGGCAAATTTGAAATTGCGGCCTATGGCGACGGGAATTCGGAATGTTATTGGTACATTCAGGATGCCGATTTGCAACAATCTTTATCGACAAAGTTCGGCGTGGTGTTCAAGGTCAAAAAAGGCACAACTTCTATCACGCTCAAAGGGATGGCCTGGGCGGAGCCAAAAGTGAGCTGGTTTACGGCTAATATGGGCAATGTCATCGAGCGTTTATCAGAAGGATTTAAAAAGCTCTTCAATCGCCCGGATGCACTTGCGCAAAAGCTGTCTCGGGGCGCTGGGGAAGAGTGGGTTATCACATTGCCGGGAAAGTAACAATTCAGGTGTCTCTGGGAAGACCCTAAGGGTATCAGGTTTCTCGATAACAAACCCTTAGGGCCTGTATAGATACAACATCGAGCCAACAAGGATTTAGTTAGCAATGAGCAACGCATACTACACATACCGGATTCGCCTGGCCAACTACGGATCGGTAAAGGTTGAAAAGCGCGACTTAAACAATCAAAGCCTGGGTGATCCGGAAGGTAAATTCGGCTATGCCAATGAGTTGCGCCAAACCATCGACAAACTAGTGATTGAAGCACAAGCCGATGCCCTGACGGATGATGAGCCGGTGAAGGCGTTGGGTGAGGCGCTGTTTGACGCGTTGTTTGATGATGTGCTGCGGCAGGATTTTGTTGGTTTTTACCAGCAGGTTGTGGCTACGGAAGATCGGATTTTGCGCATTGAGCTAGATATTGACGAAGCTTCTATGCCTGATGTAGCTGCCCTGCCCTGGGAGTTTATGCGTGTGCCCAGCAAGGCAAATTTAGGGGTTCTCTGGTTAGGGACAACCCCCAAAGTTGTTTTTTCCCGGCGGCGCGCGCAGTGGTTTCCGGCTAAACCTATCCAATTGGCCCCAAACGAGAAATTGCGCATTGCCCTGGCGGTCGCTGCCCCTTCTGATTTAGGCCCGGTACTTTATGATAAAGTGGAAGCCAGCCTGAAAACATTAGCTGCTGAGCAGAGCGACAAATTTGAACTGCTGCCGGTTTTGCTTAAGGCAAATGCTGAAACGGTTGATAGTTTGCTGGCGAAAAAGCCGCACATTTTTCATTTTATTGGACACGGCCGTTTCAATACCGAAAACCATACGCCTAAAGCCGAGATAGCTTTTGTGGACGACATTATGGGCGAATCCGACTGGGTGGATTCCGAATTTTTTGCCGGTTTGTTCAACACGTTCCGGCCTGGCGTGGTGCTGCTCCACGCCTGTGAAGGCGGCACGCTTTCCGCTTCTCAAGCCTTTGTGGGCGTGGCTTCGCGGGTGGTCCAGCAAAATATCCCTGTCGTGGTGGCGATGCAATATGAAGTGACCAATAATACGGCGCTTCGCTTTGCCCTGAAGTTCTACCAGCAACTGGCGGTAGGGGATCCGGTGGATATGGCGGCGCAGTACGGCCGTCGCGCCGTCGCCCTCAACACCCAATACAAAAGGCGCGATTTCGCCACCCCTGTCCTCTTCATGCGCGTGGCCGATGGGCATTTGTTTGCAAGGTCCGGCAAACCTCAAAATAATGGTTCTTCGATCAAAACGCCGCCTGCACCTGCAACCCTGACGTTGCCGCAGGTAGCGAGCCTGGGGCGGTTAATCAAGGAGAATTTCTCCGACGAAGAATTACGCGCCTTTAGCACCTCTATCGGCGTGGATTATGATGATTTGAATGGTGGCACCATCTCTCTGAAAGCGCAGGAACTGGCGAACCACTGCCGCCGTCACGGCAAAGTGTCAGACCTTTGGCAAGGGTTATACACTGCTCGTCAATCCGTTGATTGGGCAGCAGCCCTGGCCTGAAAATAGCCTGACTTTTAATCGATAACCTGACTGGTTTTCTCTTTCACAAACGAACTATGACTCAGGGCTACTACACCTTTCGTATATCTGTCCTCACCCAGGACAAGGTCAAAGGGGAAATCCGCGACCCCGATGGAAGGTTGTTGTTAGAACCCGAAGGCGCATTGACCTACGCCGGCCCACTGCGTCAGCAGATTGACCAACTGGTTGCCACTGCCCAAAACTTGCAACTCGCCGCCGCCGACGTGCCCGCCCTGGGTGAAGCTTTGTTTAAGGCCCTGTTCGACGCGCCCCTGCTCCTCGATCTGGCTAACCTGTACGAAACGGCCGTTCACGCCCAAAATCAACTCCTCCGCCTCGAACTCGATATCGACGAAGCCGCCCTACCGGAAATCGCCGCCCTGCCCTGGGAATTTATGCGCATTCCCATCGGCTCCAATTTGCCTACGTTTTGGCTGTCGACGGCCGCGCAGGTCATCTTCTCACGGCGTCCGCGCCAGCGCTTCCCGCCCAAACCCATCACCCTCGACAAAGACGAAAAATTACGCCTGGCGGTCGTTATCGCTGCGCCGGCCGACGAACCGGCCATCGCTTACCAAAACCTGCTCAACGAAATCGACAGTTGGGCCAAAGAAATGTCGGGCAGCGTCCAACTGCTGCCCATTGTCACCGCCGCCACGCCCGACAACATTGACCAACTTCTCAGCCAATCGCCCCACTTTTTCCACTTCGTCGGCCACGGCCGTCTCACCCCCAAAAACGGCCGTGACGTTGGCGAAATTGCCCTGCTGGGCAACAACGGCGCTGCCTTGTGGGTGGATGAGGATTATTTCAGCGACCTGCTCAACCAATATCGGCCGGCTGTGGTCGTGCTGCAAGCGCAGGAATCGGGCCGATTGTCGGCTACCACAGCCTTCGCCGGCGTCGCCTCCCGCGTTTTGCAGCAAAACATCCCCGTCGTCATCGCCATGCAGTATCGCGTCAACGATTTCACCGCCGCCAGGTTTGTCTCTCGCTTCTACCGGCGGCTGGCCGAAGAAATGCCCGTCGATCAGGCGGCTCAGGACGGCCGTCGCGCCATCAGCCTGATCCCCAATTTGCAATACAAAACCCACGATTTCGCCAGCCCCACCCTCTTCATGCGCGTCGCCGACGGCCGTCTCTTCCAACGCCGCCTCGCCGAGGTCACGCCCTCAGACAGCGTGCAGGGCGAACAAAAACTGCGCGAGGCGCTTTGGTCGCTCAATTACAGCCAGCAGCGCGATAAATTTCTGGATATTTTCGACAAACCGCGCATCGGCGCCTTCCTCATCACCGGCCCCAGCGACGCTTGCGGGCAGCGCTGGCTGCTCAACCGCCTGGTACAAAAAGAGCTGGAAGATGATTACGCCGCGCACATCACCGACCGCTGCAAGCCGATTACTATCCGTTTTAATGGCCTCAATCGGCCCACGCTCGACTTTTTTTGGCGGCAGCTGCGCAAACAATTGGAAACCAATGGCAGCCCGCTCGCCGAGCCGGATGATATTTTGCATGGTCTGGTGGCCGCCTGGCAAGAGCGCGATGTGGTCATCGTATTGGACGATGTGTGTTTTCCGGGCCAGGAGTTTCCGCAAAAACTGCTGCAAGAATTTTGGCAGCCGCTGGTGCCCAAACTCAAAACGGCCGTCGCCTCCGGCAACTGGTGTCTGTTGGTGATGATCGACAACAAAGGGCTGGCCGCCCTGCCAGATCAACCGGCCGATCTGGCCGACCCGCTGGCGCCGATTGTTTTGCCGGCTCTGCCTCTGCAAATTCCCCCGAACGAACTGCGCGGTTGGCTGCGCGACGGCCGTACCCGCCTCACTATCCTGGAACAGGCCCAGGAAAAGCTCAATCTGAATACCCTGGACGCCGTGCTCAACCATCTGTTGCACGAAACCGAAGACGGCGTGCCCGATTACCTCTTAGATGAACTTTGCCGTGTGTGCAATTATGAATGGAGTGACCTCCAGAAAAAATGGATGAAATTATGACGACTCTAAAATATGAAGGCAAACAGCGACTGCGAAAAATGGTCAACGGCCGTGAAGTGCTTGTGGAACCCTACATCCCCAACGCCAATTTAATCGAGGCGGTCAATATCGCCATTGATCTGGAACGGCCGTTGCTGCTCAAAGGCGAACCCGGCTGCGGCAAAACCCGTTTGGCCAAAGCCGTAGCCGACGAACTCGACCTGCCTTACTTTGAATGGCCGGTTAAATCCACCAGCCGGGCGCAGGACGGCCTCTATATTTACGACACCATCGGGCGGCTGCGCGACGCCCAACTCGCCGCCAACCGCAGCCTCAGCGACGCCGAACGCGAGCGCATCACCAAAAAATTCGACAACCCGCGTGAGTATATTCTCTGGGGTCCGTTGGGCGAGGCGTTTCGCAGCCCCAAACGCGCCGTTCTGCTCATCGACGAAATCGACAAAGCGGACATTGATTTCCCCAACGACTTGCTGCATGAATTGGAAGATAGATCGTTTACGGTGCAAGAACTGCCGCCGGCCAAAGACAATCAGCAAACGCCCGATGCGGACGGGCTTATCGGCAATCTGGTCCCGGCGCAGCACCCGCCCATCATTTTCATCACCAGCAACGCCGAAAAAGAGCTGCCGGCCGCTTTTTTGCGCCGCTGCCTCTTTTACTACATCAAATTCCCCAGTCAGAAACGGTTGCAAGAGATCGTGAGCCTGCACCTGGAATTGGAAGCCGCCGATGAGCCATTTTTGGCAACGGCCGTTGCCGCCTTTGCCAATCTGCGCCTCAAAATGAAAAATGACAAAAGCGCCAAAAAAGTCTCCACCAGCGAACTCATCGACTGGGTAAAAATCATGAAATTACGCTACCGCCAGCAAGCGCAGCCCTGGCCCACCTTCACCGATGAGCTTCTTTTCCCCAGCGTGCTGCTAAAAACCCTCACCGATTACACCAGCTACGGCCCGCCGGAAGCCGAGGAAGACGAGGCCTAGGGAGACGGTGAGGCAGGGAGACAAGGAGTAGGGGATTGGGGAGACTGTTCAATCTCCAATCTCCAATCTCTAATCTCCAGTCTCCAGTCTTAAACCACAATGATCAACCCGGATACGCTCCAGCAAACGGTGCAAACCGACCTGATATTCAGCGCCACGCGTTTTTTTGGCCTGCTTGAAGAGGCGGGTCTTACGCCGGGGACCGATGAATACCGGTTGTTTTTGCCTGCCTTGTCCGCCGGATTGTTTGGCCGGGAAGATGCCGCCCGGGTGGACAAAACGCTGCGCCTGCTGCTGCCCCCGTCGGTGGACGGGAAAGTGGTGGCGCAGGCGCTGGCGATTGGTCGATTGGTGGGGCAGGTAACGCTGTTGTTTAACCACCTGCGCCGCGTCGCCGATTTGCCGCTGGGCGTGGACGATTATTTGCTGGTTTTGCGCGCCCTGCAAAAGGGATACGGCCGTTCCACTCCCCAGGACCCTGACGCTCTCAAACGTCTGTGCAACATCACCTGGGCCAATTCCACTGTCGAACAGGCCATTATCAACGCCCACTTCGATCAGCTCATCACCGCGCCTATGCTGCCTGCGCTCCCCGACCAGGTGGAACCGACAACGGCCGTTCCCGCGCAAGACGAAGAGGAAAAGGAGCCGGAAAAACCGCAGGCGGAACCGCTCTTACCCGAACCTGCGCCGCAACCCTTACAAGGTCAGGCGGCACGGCCGTTAACCCCGACCCGAACGCCGATCCCCGCCGCCGCCATCCCCGGCGACATGGCTCTAGACGCCGCGCCGGCGCTGCTGACGCCCGCGCAAGACCATGAAGTGGCCCTGCAGCGGTATTTGTTGGTCAACGAGTACCTGCCCATCACCCGCCGCCAGATGAAACAAAGCTGGCGCTACTTGCGTCGCCCGCGCCGCGAAGGGCCGCTGGTGGAAGTGGATGTCGAAGCCACCGTCCGCCAAATCAGCCAGGACGGATTTTTCCTCACGCCCACGCTGCGCCCGCGCCGGGTTAACAAAGCCGGTTTGCTAATTTTGCTAGACCAGGATGGCTCGATGGCTCCGTTTCATGTGTTGTCCCGGCGGCTGCGGGAAACGGCCGTTGAAGCCGGAAAACTGGGCCGCGCCGACATCTACTACTTCCACGACTGCCCGCCGCCGCAAACGGCCGTGCGCCCCACCCGCGCCAATCCCCTGCGCGAACATCTGCTGTTTGCACATGAGCAACTGCGCAGCGCTCGCCCCGTCAGCGAAATTATGGCCGATTTTCAGGGATTGGAGACCGGCGTGCTGATTTTTAGCGATGCCGGCGCGGCGCGTGGCAGTTGGGACGAGGCGCGCATCGAATTTACCGCCATTTTCCTCTACCAACTCAAGGCGCTGGGCGTCGAACACATCGCCTGGGTAAACCCCATGCCCGAGACTGACTGGCCCAATTCATCCGCCGCGGCCATCGCCGCGCTGCTGCCAATGTTCAGCATGGATCGGAATGGCCTGTACCAGGCCATCGACGTGCTGCGCGGCCGAACCCGCCGCACATTTACCTTATGAGCAGCTACAAAACACGCCAGGCGCAGCGCGCCATCGACCGATTTGCGGAGCGTTACGGGCAAGCGCGCCTGGATTTTGCCTGTCACGCCGCCCTGCCGTTGGCCCTGACGCCTGATTTGCTGTACGCGTTGTGGTTTAACTTTAACGAGGATGTGAACGGCCTCCCCTTAAACATCCCCTGGATTGCTGTGGCCAATTTGCTGCTGTCGCCGTTGTGCCAGGAGATTGGTTACGAACTGTACGCCATCGAGCAGCCGATTCGAGATGTGCTGGCGCAGAAGCTGATCGATAATGAGCGGTTTGGCCTGGGACGCGCTCAGCAGATTGCCCAATTTTTAGACCAGTACGTCGACCGGTTTTTTATAAGCGACGATCTGGATGCACAGGAGTTGGGGCAGGCGCAGCGGATGGCGGCGTATGCGTTTGCCAACCCGCAGCAGTTGGTGGCCTATTTGGATGCGGTGTATCAACGGCCGTTATCCACGCCGCAAATGATCCGCTTCGCTTCGCTGGTGGAATCGGTTAGCTACCCCATTGTCAACTGGCACACGGCCGAGCCGGAAACCAAGACCCAGTTTGCCCGCGCGCAAACCATCAGCGAAAGTCTGGCGGCGTATGCGCGGGGAGATGTGGCCACGGCCGTGTCTACCTTGCAATCTAACTTTGCTACGCCGGCTGATGTGGCCATTCGGGAAACGGCCGTGCCCCTGCCAGTCGATTTGCTGGGCAGCCTGACCCCGCCGCCGCCTACCGACAACCCCGAAACAACCGCCGCCGCTCTGCGGCAGTACTTCGACGATTACCTTAGCCGTCTCATGTTCGATGTGTCCGGCAAACTGGAAATCGCGCTGCGTGCCATTGCCCGCTGGCTGGCGGAACCCAGCGACGCGCCGATCATGGTGATTACCGGGCAGCCGGGCAGCGGCAAAACCAATCTGGCGGCCAATTTTGTGAAGACCATGCAAGCCGGCGGCCAATCGTTCTCATTGAATGCCCAGACCTTTGGCGGCTATCACTTTTGCCAGGACGACCGGCCAGAAACAGTAGACCCGCAGCTGTTCGTTCGCGCCCTCAGCCAGCAGCTGGCCGAACGTTTCGTCTCGTTCCGCACGTTCCTTCCCGCTGACCCACCCGCCGCCGCAACCCTGGAGGAACTGACGGATCAACTGCTGACGCAGCCCTTGCAGCGGCTTTTGGCGCTGCCCAATCGCTCCGCCACGGACCCGTACCAATCGTCGTTTAGTCCCACAGACCCGTATGAATCGCCCTTTATGGCCGATTATCTGGTGGTGCTGGTAGATGATTTGGACGCGGCCAAGTCTTATGTGGGGAAAGCGTGTATTGTGGATGTGTGTTTGCGGCTGCAAACGGCCGTGCCCCGACTGCGCTTTTTGTTCACCACCCGCCTCTCCAGCGAGGTGCGCGATTTGCTAAACGCTGCACGTTACGCCACCTATACGCTGGATACAGTTTATGTCAATTTTGACGTGCGCATTGCGGATGCGGGAACCAAGCGGCAGGCGTATGAGGTGCGTGTGCTGGCGTCGCCTGCCGGAGAAATGCGCCCCAAGAGCGTGTATGATGGCGATTCGCTGGCCCGGCGCATTTTGGATGAGCTGCGCCGCGTCCATCAGGGCACGCCGCGCCAGCCCATTGGCGTGGATTTGTTTGAGACCTTTTTCAAGGGTGAGGTGGAATCGCTGTTTCGCGCCGCCTATGAGCAGGCGCAGCGGGCGGGCAATCGCCTGCGCCTGCGGCTGTCGTTGGGCGATGCGGATCTGGCGGCGCTGCCCTGGGAGTGGTTGTATGCCAAGGACCTGGGCTTTTTAGCGCAGCGCGAGGATATTTCAGTGGTGCGCTATGCGGGGCAAACGGCCGTTTTCCGTACCCGCGCCAATCCCCAACCTATCGAAACGCTGCTGGCTGTGGCCAATCCCACCAGCGGCGCGCCCTGGGATGCCGAAAAACTCGTTCATCAGGTCCAGTCGGCGTTGTCCGGCTTGTCGGGCAAGGTGAATTTGACGGTTACGCGGTCTGCCAGCCGCCGGGCGCTGCAAGCGCGGCCGGATGGCGGACCGGTGCACGTTTTGCATCTGGCGGCGTTGGCCGCAAACGTAGAGGGCGATCTGCGCCTGGTGTTAGAAGATGACGCCGGGCAGCCGTGGTTGGCGTCTGCGGATGAATTGGCGGCATTGCTAAAAGGGAACGAATTGGCGTTGGTGATGCTGACGGCCGTCAACAATGAACAATGGTCGCCTGTTTTGCTGGCAGCCCAAAAACTGGTTGAGGCTGGCGTTCCGGCGGTGTTGGTCTGGCCGTCGCCTGTGCCGGACGACCTCCTGGTTGGGTTGTTGGCCGCCTTTTACGAATCGCTGGCGCAAGGCGCGTGGTTGGATACGGCCGTGTCCGATTTGCGCCGCGCCGCCCTGAGCCGGACCGAAGGCCAGGAATCCGGCCCAGACCTGGCCCTGTTCACCAGCACGGAGCATGGTAATTTGTGGCGCAGCGAGTTAACGGCCGTTGACCTCTACGAGGCGTTAACCGAAAATTTCACCCTCGATGATTTTCAGGAGTTGTGCTTTACGCTGGGAGCTAAATTTGATGATCTGGCGGGCGAGGGGCGGCGCGGCAAAATGGTGAGTTTTGTTAACTTGCTCCAGCGCCAGAACCGGTTGCAGGAATTAGCCCTGGTCATTTTGGATGCTCGCCCCAGCGTTAATTTTGTTTATCGGTCACAAATAGAAGCCCCAACCCTATCGTCTGGCGCCAGCCCGGAGACCCTGACACAGTGGTTGATGACGTTGTTCAATCTGGAAGAGATCCAAATTTTGTGCCTGAAGTTGAAGCTTAATTACGATGATTTGGTTGGCAGCCGCAAAAGCGATACGGTGCAGAATCTAGTGTCGTTGATGGCGCGGAACGGCCGTTTGCCAGACTTAGCGGCCGCTGTTGGGCAAGAACGGCCGTTCCTGACTGCACCGCCGCCTGATCAAACCATGCAGGAATCGCTATCAATCGATCGCCTGACGCTTTACCGGCAAATTACCGACCAATTGACAATGGCGGACATCGAAGCGATTGCCTTTGATTTAGGTATACAGTACGAAGATCTGGCAGGTGAAAACCGGTATGTCAAAGCGTTGGAATTGGTGCAGTACATGGAACGGCGTAACCGTTTACCGGAGCTGTACGAAGCGGTGCAGCAAAGGCGGCCGGCGTCTGAAAAATCTGCGGCTATCGACACCCACGCTAATCAGACGGTCGGCGACGCGCCAACGGTCACTTTTGGCTTTAACCAGCCAGATGCAAAACAAGTAGCAACCATACTGAACGAAAAATTTAGTTTGGATGAGATAAAAACATTGTCCTTTGAACTGCAAATTGATTTTGAGGATTTAGAGGGCAGCACGAAAGCGGCTAAAGGGCGCTCTCTTGCGGTGACAGCGCAAGAGAAAAATCGTTTGAATGACCTGATAAACCTGGTGGGAAGAATTAGACCCGACATGGATTCTGGCGGTTTTTCGGAGGCTGCATGAGCCAATCTCTTCTGCTGAGCCAGGGCAAGCTGGAGGCGTTTCTGACCTGCCAGCGTCGCTTTTACCTGCGGAGTTTGCGCCGCTTGCCCTGGCCGGCCGCGCCGCTGGGAGATGAATCTGAAGAGGCACTGGCTCGCGGGCAGCAGTTTCATCGGGTGATGGAACGCCACTTTTTAGGGTTGGACATCGCGCCGGAAGAAATTGACGACGGCCGTGTGCAGCATTGGTGGCAGGCGTTCCGAACCAGCAATTTGGCGCTTCCCTCCGGCCAGCGCCTGCCTGAACACGGGCTTACCGTGCCGCTGGGCGGCCACTTGCTGCTGGGGCGCTTCGATTTGCTCGTCGTCGGCGAGAGCGATGGGCGGCCCTTTGCCCACGTTTTCGATTGGAAAACGGGTAGAGCGCGGCCCGAAAACAAACTGCGGCAGGATTGGCAAACACGCCTTTATCTGGCTCTGCTGGCGGAAGGCGACGGCGCGCTGTGGGCGCAGGGCGGAAACGGCCGTTCGCTTCCTCCTGATCGCGTCAGCATGACCTACTGGTACGCCGCCGAGCCAGACACGCCGCGCACCATTCAATACACATCCGCCTGGCACACGCAAAATTGGGCCGACATTCAGGCCATCGTGGCCCAAATCGACGCAGCTTTAGCTACAGATGCTTGGCCATTGACTGATAATTTGGCTGCTTGCAGCGATTGCGCCTATCAGGTGTACTGCGGCCGTCAGAACGCCGGGCGCAAATCGACCCTATTCAAAGAAGCGGACGAACTGGCCGAGGCTGACCTCATCTGGCTGGAGCCGCAAACGCCCTGAAAAAGATGGGGCTAATCTCCAAGATTGGACCTCCCCCCTGCTATGGACCTGAACACATTTCAATGGCTTTTGTCAGCCGAAGGGCAGCGGGCGTTGGCGGACACGGCCGTTCCTACCCAGCACACCCATCTACAAATTGCTACCGCGCTGCGGCAGCAAATGTCGCCGGAACTGGCTCAGGCGGTGCTGGAAACGCTGCTGCTGCGCCAGAAGGCAGCCGGTAAATTCAGCCGCGCGGCGGAGATGTATTTTACCCGCGAGGCTTTGGAGCAGGCTTCCGGTGAGAGCATCGCCGCCTATCGGGCGCGGCGGTTTGCGGCTTTGGGCGCGACGCGCGTGGCCGATTTGGGCTGCGGCATTGGCGGCGACGCGCTGGCGCTGGGGCAAACGGCCGTTGTCACCGGCGTGGATTTAGACCCGGTGCGGTTGGCGATGGCGCGGGAAAATGTGCGGGTATATGCTGGCGACGGCCGTTTTCATGCCCTCCAGGCCGATTTGCGCCAGTTGACCCCTTTGCCGGTAGACGCGCTCTTTTTCGACCCGGCCCGGCGCGACGCGCACGGCCGTCGCCTGTTTTCTGTCCATGATTATCAGCCGCCGCTCAGCCTGATAGATGGCTGGCGAGCGAAGGTGGCGGCAACGGCCGTGAAAATCAGCCCCGGCGTCGATTATGCCGAGCTGCCGCCGGAGGCCGAGGTAGAGTTTATTTCTGTCGATGGCGAGGTGAAGGAAGGCGTGCTCTGGTTTGGGCCGCTGCATTCCGGCGCAGAGCGGCGAGCGACGCTGCTGCCAGATGGGGCTACATTGACCTGTGAAGCGGGTGAGCCGGTAGAGGTGACTGCGCCGCAAGGATATTTGTATGAGCCGGATGGGGCGGTGATTCGGGCGCATTTGGTGGAGGAGCTGGCGCGTGTGTTGGGGGCGACAAAAATTGACGAGGAGATTGCGTATGTAACGGCCGTTACCCCCCAAAAAAACCCCTTTGCCCGCTGTTTTGCCATTGACGACGCCTTTCCCTTTCAGCTCAAGCGGCTGCGCCAATATTTGCGCCAGCGACAGGTTGGGCAAGTGATCATTAAAAAGCGCGGCTCGCCGCTGGAGCCGGAATGGCTGCAACGGCAGCTTCGGCTGCGAGGCCACGAAGAGCGGATATTATTTTTGACGCAGGTTCAGGGGAAAGCGAGTGTGTTGGTGGGACGGCCGTGTGAAGACCTGTAAATCACAGATTCACATCCAGTAATTATCCGGGCTTATCCAGGGAAACCTTAAGGGGTCGAGTGCCAAAAGGTTTAGCTTCAAGAGCAAACCCTTAGGGTCTTGCACCAACAAAAAAAGAGGGCCGCAGCCCTCTTCTCCATGTGTAACACTTTTTATGACAGCGCGTTGGCTAAACAAAGCGGCTAATCATTGTTCAGGTAAGTGCGCATGACTTCGCGCAGTTTCCGGATATCCAATGGTTTTGGCAGATAATCATCACAGCCAGCTTCAAGACAACGCTCCCGATCCCCAACCAACACCTGTGCCGTTGTCGCAATAAGGGGAATAGGCGCAAGACGTTCGTTTGCCTTGAAGCGGCGGGCCAGTTCCAGCCCGTCGATGCCCGGAAGGTTGATATCCAACAG
The DNA here is from genome assembly GCA_029559155.1 of Chloroflexota bacterium. Taxonomy (GTDB): domain Bacteria; phylum Chloroflexota; class Anaerolineae; order Promineifilales; family Promineifilaceae; genus Leptovillus. The sequence goes on along the minus strand of JAKQCM010000111.1, from coordinate 37,356 downwards.
GATGATGTCTGGTTCCATTGTTTCCAATATGGAAATGGCTTTAGGGCCATCTTCTGCTCGGATCAATTCGTGCCCCTCGGCCTCGACAATGCGAGATACCAAAAGCATGTTAACCGGATTGTCTTCTACGCAAAGTACTTGTTTTCGTTCATTTGGCATAACAATATCTGATTTTGAACCTCGTTAAAATAGAGTCACCTCCAAGATTTTAACAGGTATCTGAAATTTATGAAAACCCTCATCCAAATTAGCCTAACTGAGATGTGTCTCGACGACGACGAATATGCTGCGCGTTGGGAATAGTAAACCAGAACGTACTGCCTCTGCCGGCTGCGCTTTCAATCCAGATTTCTCCGCCATGCAGTTCGATTAATTTCTTGGTGATGGGCATGCCCAGGCCGGTGCCGCCAACGCTGCGGTTCAGGTTGCCATCAATTTGGCGGAATTGCTCGAAGACAATGTGGATGTTTTCCTCTTTGATGCCAATGCCTGTGTCCTCGATGGAGACCAACAAATTGTTGTTTTGCATTTGCATGTTCAGCGCGACGTGTCCTTTTTCGGTAAATTTAATGGCGTTCCCGATGATATTCCACATGACTTGCCGCAAGCGCGTGCGGTCAGCTTCGACGATATCCACGTCATCGCTGATGTTGCAGTATAGTTGCAGATTTTTCGTTTCTGCCAGAGGCGCGGCCGTGGCAATGACATCGTTGGCCATCTGGCGCATGTCGATTTCTTCGTAACGCAGTTCCATACGGCCGGCTTCGATTTTGGACATGTCTAGAATGTCGCCAATGAGTTCGCGCAGATGCCGGCCACTGTCGCGGATCAACCGGACGTCTTCTTCCATACGCTCGTTCAGGTCTCCATCCAACCCTTCCAGAAGCACATCGGCAAAACCGATAATGGAGTTGAGCGGCGTGCGCAGTTCGTGGCTCATGCTGGCCAGAAATTCGGACTTTAAGCGGTCTACTTCGCGTAATTTTTCGGATGCGGCGACCTGCTCTGCAAACAAGGTGGCGTTTTGCACGGCGACGGCGATCTGTGAGGCGAGGGTGCGGTGGATGTTGATGTCTTCCTCGGAGAAGTAGTCGATTTGGTCTGATTGCAGGTCTAAGACGCCTACGAGGTGATCACCCACGATCATGGGGACGGCTAGTTCGGCACGGGTGTGGGGCAGGAGCGGGTTAGGCAAAAAGTCTATAATTTTGCGTACATCGTTTTCAACGATGCCGCCGCGTGTGCGGGCGGCGCGGGCTACCAGGGATTCGGCGTTCAGATCAATTTCGCGGCCTTCCAAAGTCATCAGACGTCCTACCTGGTCGGCTCCGGCGCGGAGGACGAGGCGGTTGCGGAAGTCGTCTAGCAGATAGACGTGTGTGTGGTAAAGGTTAAAACTGGCTTTGGTGAGGTCTACTACTGCCTGGAGTAGGGCGTCTACTTCCAGCATGGTGGAGGCGGCGGTACTTACCTGGGCTACTGTTTCCAGCTGGGTGGAAAGGCGTTCTTGCTCGCTCAGCGAGTCTTGGGTTTGTTCGAAGAGACGGGCGGCTTCGAGGGCTTCGGCCACCTGGGAGGAGACAGAACGGATAAATTCCAGGTCTTCGTCGCTAAGGGGGTTGTCTTGATCGGCCTGGATGCCGATTTTGCCAATGGTTTCGCCGCCGAGGACGGTGAGGGGGATTTCCAGGCTGGCGTAGGGGGCGAGTGAGGTGTCGGTGGTGGTACGGCCGTTACTCTTATCGTTCATAACGGCCGTCGCCAGCGTGGGCAGAGATAAGACGCCCTGATGATCAAATTGATAACCGGTCAGTTTCTTTTCCCGCTCGGCGTGATAGGCTTCCCAACCTTCACGGCTCATATACCGCTGCAGCGTGGTGAGTTCCGCCATGCGGGCGTCCATTTCTTCGCGCAGGCGCGTACTTTCAATGGCGATGGCAATCTGCCCGCAAAGCCCTTCCAATACGAGTTGATCATTATCGCTAAACGCGTTTGATGAATTACTCTGAATATCCAGCACGCCCAGAACTTCGCCGCGGAGTTTGATCGGGACAGCAATTTCACTGCGGGTTTCGGGCAGCAGCGGGTTTGGCCGCCAGTCTGGCGAGTTCATTACATTGTCGCGCCGGGTGGTAAGGCCAGTTTCAGCCGCGATGCCAATCAGACCGACACCCATGGGCATGGAGTGGTTGATACTCAGCATCTTGGCGCCAATTTCGCCGTAGCCGTAAATCAGCGCGACGGTATCTAAAAATGGATCGTAGCGGAGCAGTTGGACATGGTAGAAGTCGTACCCTTCTTTTACCTGGTTGACGACTCGCTGATACAACCCGCCGAGATCATGAGCGGTGGCGATTTCCTGAGCAATTTGAATGCTCAGGTTGACTTCGCGGCTGCGGGATTCAAGAGAATTTTGGATGTTGGCAAACAGCCGCGCGGCGCGGAGAGCGATGCTGACTTGTTCGGCCAGATTGCGGTAGAACGAGAGTTTTGTTTCGTCGAAGAAATGTTCGTCTTGGGAGAGGATGGCCATGTTGCCCAGCCATTCGCTGCTGGCTACAAGCGGCAGAATGGCAAAACTATGAACATTGGAAGAGACAAACATCTTTTTTACGGCGCTGCCGATGCGTTTGTCGGTGGGGACATCGCCGCTGACGAAGATGGTTTCATTGGAGTAGAGCCTGGTGATGGGAGAATCGCTCCAGGGAATGCGTGAGTTCTGGGGCATGAGGCGAATGCCGCTTCGGGCGGCATTTTGAGCTTTAACCACATCAACTTGCGCGCCGTTATCGAATTCCATAAAGGTGAGGGAGAAGGCTACCTGAGGGTAGTAGTCGGCTTTTTGGGCGATGGTTTCCAGGATTTCTTGCTCGGTTCGAGCGCCGGCGAGTGTCTGACTGATTTCTAGTTGGCGGCGACTGATGCGGAGAGATTCCTGAACTTGCTCTTCCAGGTGCTTACGTTCAGAGATGTCGTCGATTTGCACCAGGAAATAGGAGAGGCGATTTTGGGCGTCGAAGATGCTGGAAGCGTTGACGTTAGCCCACATGATACCGCCATTTTTGTGGTGGAAGCGGGCTTCGTTGCGGATGGAGGTGACTTCGCCTCGTTGCAGTTGCCGGATGAGGCGGGCGTTAACTTTGGCGTCGTCTGGGTGGAGCATATCGACAAAGCTGGGGGTCATGAATTCTTGATCGGTGTAGCCCAACATCTCTTGCAGGGGGGTGTTGGTTTGCAGGAAACGACCTTCCTGGCTGATCAGCGCCATGCCTGCGGTTGTATTTTCAAAGGAGCTTCTGAACCGTGTTTCGCTTTCTAGCAGGGAGGTTTCGACCCATTTGCGTTCGGTAATGTCGCGGGCGAAGATGATGAGCAAGGGTGTTTCTTCGTCCAGGTTGAACCCGCCGACGATTTTTTGGGAGATGGGTATTTCGATGCCGTCGCGGCTTTGGTAGACAACTTCTCCTTGCCAGGAGCCTTCCTGGATGGCGGTGGGAATGGCTGTTTCTTGCTGGAGTGTTTGGTAGGCTTCGGCGGTTAGATCGACGATGGTGAGGTCGGCGAGTTCTGTTTCGTCCCAGATGCTCATGAGCATACGGCCGTTTTCGTTTACATCCAGTAATTGGCCTTCTGGGGTGATGAGGGCGACAAAGTCGGCGGCATTCTCTAGAATTTTGTGGGCCGGTAAGGCGTCCGCTAAGAATTGCGGGGATAAGTCGGTTGTGTCACTCATCTCTCGCTCCTTTCTTGTTTTCGGCTGGCGATGGTGTGGTTTGATCTGACTCGCCGCCCAGGTAAATGAAAGTCCGCCGTCCGAGCGCCTGGCCTATTTCTTTGACGGCCGTCTTCATAATTGTATCCATGTCGGCGGAGCTGCGAACGCGGGCGGTGATTTCGCGCAGCATTTGTTCGCGTTGGGCGCGGGCCTGGGTTTGTTGGAACAACCGCGCGTTTTGCAGGGCGATGGTAGTCTGGCTGGCTACCGCGCTTAACAAATTGAGATGGTTCTCGTTGTAACGGTAACTGTCGGGGTGTAATACCCCGATAACCCCAATGATTTGCCGACCGCTGATCATGGGTGTGCCTAGCCATGAATGGGTTGGGTCGCCCATGAGGGCAAGCCCTTGTTCTTTCACGTAACTTTCCAGATCTTTTTCGATGAGGACAGCCCGACCTTTTTGGATGACGTGTTCAGTGAGGCCATTGCCAAACGGCCGTGTCCTGATTTGGACCGGTTTGCCATCTTCCATCGCCACAGGGTAGTTCAGTTCGTTGGCTTGTGCATCATACAAAGCGATAAAGAAGTTGTCGGCGTCCAGTAATTGGCTGACATACCCATGAATACTTTCGATGATTTCACGCGGCTCCAACATAGTTGCCAGAGCGCGGCTCATCTCATTTAAAACGCCCAATTCGTCGGCGCGGGTTTTTGTTTCCGCCACAGAGATCACGTTTTGAATGCTGATGGCTGATTGGCTGGCCAACGCCGTCAACCGGCGAATATCCGATTCAACGAACCGACTTGGTTCACGATACAAGGCATTGATATACCCAATCCACTGGCCGCCAACCACAAGCGGCACAAAAATCGCGGACCGGGCGCCAAATTGTTTGGTGTATAAGTTGATGATGGACTCATGGATGGGAATGGTGGGGTTGTCAAAATCTTCAATAATGGTTGGTTTGTTAGCTTTTAGGATGGTATCGGCAGATGGAAATTCGGCCAGGGGATAACGGCGTATTATTTCCTGGTTTTCCCGTTTGGTGTAGACAGCCAGCAGTTCAATCCAATCAGGAGTTTGTGAAGCAGTCCAGGGCCGGTCGAACATGCTAAAGCTGACGCTTTGTGCCGTGTCGGCGATGGTGAATTTGCGCACAACGGCCAGAATATCGTCGTAGGTTTGGGCGGCGTTCATTTCGGCGCTGGCTTCGTATAGGCTGGAGGATTCGCTGAGAGCGGCCTGGGTTTGATCGGTCAACCGGAGGTTTTCGATTCGGGAGCTTAACTGTTCGGCCACAGCGGCGATGATTTCCTCCATTTCTGCAACCTCTACGGCCGTTTGCCCGAATTCCTCATCCTCATTAAAAAGGGCCAGACGCCCGATTGACTCGCCGTTTACCAACAACGGTTGAGCCAGCAGTCCGTTAGCCTGTTTCTCTGTAGCCAAAGACGCCGAAGACATCTCCGCGCTGGCCGGATCAAGCGCCAAAAGCTGGCCGTAATTGTAAGCAAAGCCCCATTCCGGACGTTCAAAGGTTTGTAGATAATTTTCCCAGGATTCACGAGTCAGCCGACGCGTCAGAGCATCTAGCTCTTCGAAAGCGCGTTGGGTTTCGGCCAGCAAGCGGGCGTTTTCTACCGCGATGGCGATTTGCGTCGCCAGAGTAGTTTGAGTGTTGGCGTCATCTTCGGAGAAATACTCCGTCTGGTTTGCCTGAATATCCAGGACGCCAATGACCTGATCGCCGGCGAGCAGGGGCACAGCCATTTCCGATCTTGTCTCCGGCAGGAGCGGGTGCGGCAGGAAGCCAGGCTCCGCCTGCACATCGTTGATGATAATGCTCTGTTTGCTGCGTGCGGCGCGGGCGACCAGGGATCTTTCTTGCGCGAGGGGGATGGAGCGGCCCTCGGCCGTCATGATTTGCCCGACTTCGCCGGCGCCGGCGACCAGTACCAGCGATTTGCCGGAAGGATCCAGCAGGTAAATGTGTGAATGGTAAAGGTTAAACCGTTCTTTTGTCAGGTCGACGATGTTTTGCAGCAAAATGGTCTGATCCAGAATTGTCGACACGCTGGTGGAGATTTCGGCTACCGTTTGGAGCTGAGCGGCCTGTTTGGCCAGGGTTTCTTCAGCGGCGATGCGCTCCGTGATGTCGTGGACGAAGCCCACAATGCCGACAACCTGACCGGTAGAATCCTTGAGGGGCGCCTTGATGGTGTTCAGGAACCGCTGCTGCCCGTCCACCACCGCCGGTTCCACGTCGATGATCTTGACTTCGCCTCGTTCCATGATTTCGCGGTCGTCGGCCCAAAAGCCGCGAATGCCTTTTTCGGGGTTGCCTTTCACGATGTCTTCGGGGAAACCAAGGTCCAGGTCGTTTTTGCCGATGAAGTCGTCGGGGTTGAGGTCGAGCGAATTGCCGTAGCCCTGATTCACCATCAGGTAACGGTGGTTCACGTCTTTAACAAAAATCCAGTCGGGTGTGGAGTCGATGATGGTGCGCAGCAAGCTTTCGCGTTCGCGCAGCGCCTGTTCGGTTTTTACCTGGTCTGTGATGTCCTGGTTGGCTCCGATGAATTTGATGGTGTTGCCGTCGTTGTCTTTGAGGATGCGGAAACGGACCCGGATGGGGAAGACACGGCCGTCTTTGGTCCGGTTCAGCGAGTCAATCTCCCGGCTGTAGTTCGGGTCGTCGGTGGTTAGCGCCGCGATGATTTCCTGCTGGACAATGCCGGCTTCGTAATCGGGCACATATTTGCGGGCGTAGTCGGCCGCCGACATGGTGTAGCCGCCTTCTTCTTCGGCCGTTGTGCCGAGCAATTCGTAATAAGCGGGCAAGAAGGTGAACATCTGCGTGGCGACGTCGAATTCCCAGTAATGCAGCCGGGCAATGCGGGTGGCCTCTTCCAGACGCTCCTGATTTTCTTGCAAGGCTCTTTCCGCTTCTTTGCGGTCGGTGATGTCTTGAGTGGCGGCGACCAGGCCGATGGGCTGGGCGTTTTCGTCGCGCAGCAGGTCGATGGTCATGAGGGTGGGGAAGGTGACGCCGTCTTTGCGCACATGACCGATTTCCGCCCGCTGGGCCTGGCCGCTGGCCAGAGCACGCTGGTTCACCGGGTCGACTTCGTTGGCCAACTGATCTGGGGTGTGGAAGACGCTGAGGTGCTGGCCGATCAGTTCGTCGACGGTGTAGCCGTGCATGGCGGCCCAGGCGGGGTTGACAAACTCGACGATGCCGTCCAGGTTGGCTACGGCCGTGCCGTCTAACGATTGTTCTACCACGTAACCCAAACGGCGCAGTTCCTCTTGCGCTTGATACGTCGCAGTGACGTCTCGGCTGATGCCGATGAGGCCTAGCAGGTTTTTATCGGCGTCGTAAAAGGGGGTTTTCAGGGTGTTCAGCAGCACACGACGGCCGTCCGGGTAATCGACCCATTCTTCGTTATGCCGTGCCTCGCCCTGCGCCATCATCTCGGTGTCTTGCTCGCGGAAAAAGACGGCCACCTCCTCAGGGAACAGGTCAAAATCGGTCTTGCCGACGATGCCGTCCACCGGTCGACCGGTGAACTGGGCAAAGGCCGTGTTGCAGCCCAGGTAAACGCCCGCTTCGTCTTTGTAGAAGATCAAGTCGGGGATGGAGTCCAGCAGGCTGGTTAGCAGGGCGCTTTCCTGGCGCTGTCTTTCTTCGCCCGCTTTGCGCTGGCTGATGTCGCGCTTGATGGCCACGTAGTGGGAAATCTCGCCATTGGCCGAACGAACCGGCGTGATGGACATGTCTTCCTGGTAGAGGGACCCATCCTTGCGCCGGTTGGTGATTTCGCCTTGCCAGACACGGCCGTCTAACAAAGTTTGCCACAACTGCCGATAAAAGGCTTCGTCGTGGGCGCCGGATTTAAGTAGGCGCGGGTTGCCGCCGATGGCTTCTTCCCGGCTGTATTGCGTGAGAGTCGAGAAGGCGCGGTTCACCCAAAGGATGCTGCCCTGCTTATCGGTAATGACGACGCCGTCGGCGGCTGCTTCCAAAGCCGACTGGCGCAAATTGAGTTCTCTTTCTACCGTTTTGCGGGCGGTAATGTCGCGGCTGAATAAGACGATGCCCTGGAATTTTTCCTGATCGTCGCGCCATAACTGTGCCTTGTTCCACACGTCAACTGCCTGACCGCTTTTGTGCATGAACTGCACTTCGCCTTCGGCATGCCCTTTGGCATGTAAGAGCGGGAACATGGCCTTGAAGGTGGGCAAGCTGGCCGGGGCAAAGAAGCGGGTGATGGATTGGCCGATCACTTCATCACGGCCGTATCCAATTAACTGCACGAAACTGGCATTACAATCCGTTAGACGGCCGTCCATGTCCATGACCACAATGGTGTCAGCCGCGTTGTCGAATAACGTCTGGTAACGCGCGCGCTCCTGGCGATGCAGCGCCTCTTCCGACTGTTTTTGGAAAATGAGATGCCCCAGAGTTGCGCCATATAGTTTCAGGATGTCCAGGTGGTAGGTGAGTGGCTCGCGTTTCAAGAGGTTGTCGGCCGCCAGCCAGCCGATGGCTTTGTCGCCGCTCCACAGCACCGCCATGGCGTTCCAGCCCTGGCCGATCACCTGCCCAAAGTCGCGGAGCTGGGTCTCGGGCCAGTAGCCAATCCGCTCTGCGCTGTGCAGGACTTGCAGCAGGCGCGGGTCTTCGATGGGTTCGTTGTAGTCGCGCTCGTCGCGCAGGTTGCCCTGCTCGTCGGTGCCAAAAGCGCCGCGCATCAGGTTGTTGGCTTCGTCGTAGAGCAGCAGGCCCAAACGGTCGAAGCCAAGGCGTGACCGACCCAGTTCGACAGCCTGGCGGTAAAGTTCTTCCAGGCTCGCCGCGCGGTACAAGGTCAGGCTGACTTCTTGCAGCGCCTGCATTTTATCTAAAAATTGGTAATCACCGGTGGCGGTTTGATGAGTTTGGCTGTTGTTGGCCATAAGTACGGTCTCCAATCTCGTTGGCGTTATGAAATCTCAGGCAACGGTTTGGTATGGTTTAGCTCGACGATGGCGCGTTTTACCTGGAAAGCTTTGCCCAGCTCGGCCACGGCCGTTTGCATGGCGCTTTCTATTGTCGAGGCGTTCTGGATCTTCTGGCTGATGGCGTTTACCAGGGCTTCCCGTTCAGCCCGGCGCTGCGTTTCCGTGTAAAGCCGCGCATTTTCCAGGGCCACGGCCACGTGGTTGGCAATTCCGGACAGCAGCGCCAGGTCGTGATCGCTGTAAGCTGCCTGGGCGTAACTTTGCACAGACAACGCGCCGATGGCTTGCTGACCCAGGAAGAGAGGGACAAAAATCAGCGAAGCGGACACTTTGCCGGGGGCCCCCAAGCGATGCTCGGCCGCATCTTGTAATTCGGCCAAACGAGCGGCGATCTCTTCGTCGGTGCGGTTGATCAGACGAGGCTGGCCTGTCTGCACCACTTGCAGCCAGGGATTATCCGCTGTCGGGCGGCCGGCAGGTGGCTGATAGCGCTGCCCGCCATCATAAACCAGGGGGTAGCTCAGCAAGTTGGTGCGCGGGTCGTAGCTAGCGACAATGAAGGCGTCGGCTACGACAGCTCGCTGCACCTGTTTGAAAATGGTTTCGAGGAGGTCTGCCGGCTCCAACAATTGGGAGACGGACTGGGCCACCTCGTTAATAACGGCCAATTCACGAGCCTGAATATCCAGGCGTTGGCGGCCAATTTCTGTTTCTTCAAACAAACGGGCGCGTTCGAGCGCTTCTACCACCTGTGCAGATAAAGCCATGAGTAAGGCTTCTTGCTCGTTGCTCAACGATTCGCCCGATTTACTGCGAACGCCGATGATGCCAATGGACTCGCCATGCAGATTTAAGGGGACGGAAACGGCCGTATGCGTTTCATTAAACGAGATTTCGGTGATCTCTTCCAGCGGAATGGGCGCATTTGTCTGAATCTGGTCATTTAAACCGCCAGGCTGGATCGGCAGTATGGTTTCATCGGCAAACATAAACCCCTGCACGGGTCTGTTGCCAGTTGTCAGAAATTCCTGCCACCCCTCAAGCGACATGGCCCGCTGCAGCGCATTCATTTGATCCACGCGCTCTTCCAATTCGCGGGTCAATCGTTCCTGAGCCAACTGCGCCTGCTTCTGTTCATGAATGTCTTGCACAGAACCATAAATGGTATTCGGCTGCTGGCTGTCGGCGCCCAAATAATCGAAGCGCACCAGCATGGCGCGCTCTTGTTTGTTGGCCAGAATGACACGAATTTCTTTCTCGATGGTATGCATGCGATTGGCAGCTAACAAATCCTGCACCGCAGCGGTGAGCATAGCCTTATCATCAGGGTGCACAAACTCAACCAGAAAATCGTGCAGAGATTTTTCATACCCGCCTGCGTTGGCGGCTGATGTGCCCAAAAGCTCGTAAACCGGATCGTTAAACGTAAATGTGAGGGTTGAGAGATCGATTTGCCAGTTTGCCATGCGCGCGGTGCGCAAAGCCTGCTGAAGCTGCGCCTGATTCTGGCGGAGTGTTTCTTCTACAGATTTCAGATCGGTGATGTCATGCACAAACCCGACAACCCCAATGGCGTTCCCTTGTTCATCTTTAAGTGGGGCTTTAATTGTGCTGAGTACTCGGGGTTGATTGTCAACCACAGCCGGTTCTTCGGGAATAACCTTCAGCTCACCTTCGGCCATAATCTGGCGATCGTCGGCCCAAAAACCGCGAATGCCTTTCTCTGGATTGCCTTTGACAATCTCTTCTGGGAAGCCGATTTCCAGATCGTTTTTGCCGATAAAGTCTTCGGGCGTCATGTGGAAGGCGTCTGCATACCCCTTGTTCACAAGCACATACCGATGATCGATATCTTTGACAAAGATCCAGTCGGGGGTGGAATCGATAATTGTGCGCATCAGGGCTTCGTTTTTCTGCACGATTTGTTGTGCGCGATTTGTGGCGGCGTATTGGCGGGTGTTTTGCAGGGCCACGGCCGTTTGCGCCGCCAGTGTGGTTTTAATTTGCACATCTTGTTCGGAAAAACGGTCAACGACATTGGCCTGAACATCCAACACCCCCAATACCTGATCGCCAATAACCATGGGAACAGCCATTTCAGATCGGGTTTCGGGCAGCAGCATGTTTGGCAAAAAGTCTGGGTCCGCCTGGGTGTCATTAACTAACACGCCTTTTTTGTCGCGGGCGGCGCGGGCTACCGGCGATGATTCTTGCGCCAGCGGGATCCTGTGATGGGCGGCAACCATCTGCCGGCCAATATCACCGGCGCCAGCGGCCAGCACCAGGTTTGTACCGGACTCATCTATCAGGTAAATCTGGCTGTGGTAGAGATCAAATCGCTCTTTGGTCAGATTGGTTACCGCCTGGAGCAGCTCGGTTTGATCGAGGATGGCGTTGACGGCCGTAGACACCTCGACCACAGTTTGCAAATCTTGCGCTTGTTTAGTCAGCGCCGCATCCGTGCGTTTGCGGTCGGAAATGTCGGTTTGAATGGTGAGAAACCCTACCAGCTTTCCTTCCGGGGTGACGATGGGGTTGTTGCTGCCGTCGATGGGAATAAGACGGCCGTCTTTCGCTTTATTAATAATTTCACCGGCCACAACCTGTTTGGCCAACAGGCTGTTCCAGAAAGATTCATACTGAGCTGGCGGAATAACGCCGGATTTTAGAATACGCGGCGTTTGCCCAATGGCTTCTTCCGCCGTGTACCCATAAATTTTTTCAAAGGCCGGATTAACATAGGTGATTGTGCCATCTACCTGGGTCAGGAAAACACTTGCGCTCGATTGGTCGATGCCGAACTTAAATAAGGCTGCTTCCTCTTCAGCTTCTTGAAGTTCACTAAACAACCGGGCATTTTGCAGCGCAATGGCCACCTGGCTGGCAATGGACTCCAATAACTCCACACTTTCTTCGGTCAGACTGCCTTCAATGTTTTGCTGCACATCCAGGACGCCCCATACCCGGTCACCGGTGGCGATGGGAACAGCAATTTCGGCGCATGTATCGGGAAGAAGCGCGTTGGGCAGCCAGCCCGGCTCCTGGGTTACATCCGGTACCAGCACAGAGCTGTTATGCGTCGCCGCCCGGCCAACCAGCCCTTTATTCACTTCAATTTTATGTCCTTGCGCCAACATGGCCTGACCTGCGTCACCGGTTCCGCCGGCCATTACCAGCCATCTGCCTTCTTTATCTAGCAGGTAAATGTGAACGTGGTAGTAGTTGAAGGCGCTTTTAATCTGCGTTACCACCTCTTGAACCAGGTGTTCCGTATCGAGGATTGTCGATAGGTTGCGGCTGATACGGTTGCTGGTTTCCAATGCGCGCGTGCGTTCTTGAATAACTTGCTCTTGACGTCTGAGGGTAGATTCCAGTTCATCGGCTACCGTGTTGTAGGTTTGGCCGAGCAGGCCAAATTCGTTGTTTGGCAGCTGAGTGACGCGAGCGGCGAGGTCGCCGGCGCGCCATTTTTCGGCTGTTTCGTTGAGTTGGGTTAACGGCCGTAACACCATCCCATTAAGAATCAACGCTACCAATATAAAACTCACCAGCGCGAGCATGCCGGTCTTCGCAATTGAACTAAACACATTCGTCCGCAAGGCGGCCAAATCTGCTTGCCGCGACGTAACGATCTCTAAAACGCCGATAACCCGGTCGCCATACGCCAGCAAAGGCGAAACCAGCACACTCAGTTCTTCCCCATTTGCCGTGACAAAAATAGTTTGGGGGTTCCCCGTATTCAAAACCTGCTCATACGTTGCCGCCGGGATGGGCAACGAGGTTGTTTGGGTTCCGGCGTAAAAAAACAATTCCGAAATAGGCGGGCTTGGCGCCCCTTCTACTGGGCTAAGACCGGCCGGCGCAGCTGCTTCGTGCGATACCCACATGCGAAAATCAGCGCCGTATCGTTCTTTCAAGCTGTTAATAAACGGTTCGTCGTAATCCAGGCCAACTTCAACCAGACCGACAAACTCTCCGGCCTCAAACATGGGAGTTACACTGCGAACCCCCAGGCGGCTAGGTCCAATCTCCACGCCGCTGACGGTTTGCACATTTTCCAATGCTGCCGCCGCCGTGCGGCGATAGGTGATATCGTCGCCAAATTGGGCGGGGTTGTGTACGCGCACAAATACTGTGCCATCCAAATTTTCTATGTAGAGGTGGACGATGTCGTAATCGGTTCTTAGGGTGTTAAAGAGCGGCGTGAGCAGTGCCAACAGGCCATCACGATCTTGCGCCAGATAAATGTCTCGCACATCGGCGCGGTCGGCAATGCTGATGGAGAGCGTTTCCGCAGATTTTTGGCGCAGATTGATTTCATTGTTGTAAAGGGTATAAAGCTCGGCCAAACCTTGCTTTTCCTCTTGTTCCAAAATTTCAACAGACCGGTTGGCGTTAACCCAGGCCTGAGCAACAATGAGGATTAGGAAGATGGCAAACAGGGCCAGCAGGAGTCTAAAAGTAACCCCGGTATAGTGACGCTGTCGTTGTCCTGTGCGCATAACGTTCTCCTAAGTCTGTTTTATGCAGTCGTATACTGCGGTAAGTTATGACGTTTGCCCGCCATTTTCTGCTGGTTTAGCGGATTTGTTGGCGGGGGTTTTAAGATAGACGAATGTTTCTAAGCCCAGCGCACGCCCGATTTCGCGGGTGGCTGTGCGTAAGACGGTTTCGGTGTCGATGGCTGTGTACACCTGATCGGACACTTTGCGTAGGAGCTGTTCGCGTTGGGCGCGCTGCTGCGCTTCTTCGTAGAGGCGCTGTGTCTGGGCGACCACGGCCGACTGCCCGGTGAGGCTGAGGATCTGGCGGATGGCGGTTTCGCTGGGATGCTGAATGGTTTTAGATACGCCCATGACAAAGCCGATCCACAAATCGCCGGCTACCAGGGGCAGGGCGATGATGGTTTTGATGTTGCGTGTGTTGGCGAAGAGGTGTCGGGTTGCGTCGTCGAGGCGGGGGTCTTCGGTGACATTGGTGCTGACAAACGGCCGTTCCCGGGTGAGATATTGCAGAACAGGATAGGATTCGGTGGGATAGGCTGTGTTGATGTCAATCTCCGGCGGCGTGCCGTCTTTGTGCCAGATAGCGCTGATCGTAACCGATTGCGGCATTTCAGCTTGCCAGGCTTTGTCGAAGAAAACCAGGCTGGCGCTGTCCAGGTTTCTTAATTCTGTTCCTTGCACCAGCGCCTGCAAAATTTCGCTTGGCGTGGTGGCGCGAACGAGGTGTTCGCTGCTGGAGAACAACGCTTCTGTCTGGCTGCGCGCCGTTTCTGTGGCTTCCAGAAGGCGCGCTCTTTCCAACGCTTCCGCCACCTGGAGCGAAATCGCCTGGAGAAAAGCCTGGTTTTCCGTAGAAAGCGGTTTGTTGCCAGACGGCCGTACCCCCAACGAACCGACCGTGACTCCGCGTACTTGCAAGGGATAGGTAACGGCCGTTTCTAATTCCACGCCCTCTTTTTCCAGCGCATCCGCCAACGGCTGCAAGGCATCCTGGTTGGCGCGATAGCCGCTGGCCAGCCGCGCGTTCGCCAGAAAATCTCCCCAACCTTCACGAGCCATAATTTGCTGCAAGGCGTTTAACTCTTGCAAGGCGGTTTGCGTTTCATCGTATTGGATGGCGTTTTGCAGCGCCACAGCAATTTGGGCGCCAAGCGTGGCCAGAATGGTGATGTCGTCGGCCGTGAATCGGTTTTCTACCGATGAGAGGAGATCTAAAACCCCCAGAACCTGGTCGCCAATGAGCAGCGGCACGATCGCTTCGGCGCGGGTTTCTGGTAACGAGGCGATGATGCTGGCGCCAGATTCGCGGCGCACATCGTTGATCAGGACAGGTTGCCTTGTACGCACCACCTGGATGATCGGCGAACGTGATTTGGCCAGCGGCATGTGTCGTTCCAGGTCTGAAATTTGCGGACCAAGTTCACCAGATCGGGCAGCCAGGCTTAATTCTTCTCTGAGCGGATCGTAGAGGTAAATTTGCACCAGGTAAAGACCGAAGCGCGTTTGGGTCAGATTGGCCGATTCCTGAAGTAATTGTTGTTTGTCGAGAATAGCGGCAACGGCCGTACTCACTTCGGCCACCGTCTGCAAATCGCCCGCGTTGTTCTGAATGCGCTCCAGAAGCCACTGCGTTTCAATATAGTTGCTCACGCGCCGGCCAATATCGCCGATCAGCGCGCTTTCTTCATTCAGGAAAGTGCGTTGTTCCGTGTAGGCAATATAGATGCGCCCAACCTGTTCGTTGCCAATGCGAATGCCTTCTACAATCTGGCACGGCAAGTCCACAGCCTCTGGCGCGCCATAAACAATCCCCTGCAGCAAGATGGCCGCCTGACATAATTCCGGATACTGCATCCCATGAGGGATATGTTCGGTTACAAAACGCAAAAAAGCGGGAATAGGCAGCTGCGCTTCTGTTACGCGGCCAAGCTCGTTCAGCAAATTCAGCTCTTTGACACGCTCGCGCAGCATCAAATCCGCTTGTTTGCCCTCGGTAATATCTTCAGAAATACCCATCAAAAATTGCGGATTTCCATCAGAATCAAGAATGGGCACTTTGATGGTGTGCAGCAAGCGGACGCCTTTATCGGCCGTGCTGATCGGCTCTTCGGGAATATCCACGGGCAGGCCATTCTTGAGAACGGCGCGGTCATTGGCGCTAAAGGTTTCGGCTTCGGCGGCGGGGAAGAGATCGTAATCTGTTTTACCAATAAACGTTTCGGCGGGCATGCCCACCAGATTTGCGCCTGCTCTGTTCCAGCGGATGTAGCGCAGGGTTTCGGCTTCCTTCACAGACAACATCAGCGGCAGGTTTTCGACGACTGAATCGAGGAAGTTGGTGTTTTCAGCAATGCGCCGCGCATTTTCTTGGAGTTCGCGGGTCAGTTTGTCTTGTTGGCTGAAAAGGGCGGCGTTTTCAATGGAGACGGCCAATTGGCCGGCCAGGGCTTCAAAGGCTGGCAGGCTGTCTTCGGAGAAGGCGTTGGGGATGGCGCTTTGCATGTCTAGTACGCCTACCACTTCTTCTTTGACGAGCAGGGGGATGGCTGCTTCTGACCGTGTTTCTGGTAGGAGCGGATTGGATCGGAAGGTGTCGGAAACGGCCGTGTCGGAAATAATCACGGGCCGTTTCTCGCTGGCTGCCAACCCATTGATGGAAGTTGGGCTGATAGGTAGTTGATGCTTCCGGTTAAGCATTTCCTCGCCGGCCAAACCGGTGCCTGCCTGAAGCCTGAGCAATTGCTGCTCGTTATCCGCCAGGTAGATTTGCACGTGGTAGAGATTAAACCGATGACGAATATTTTCGGCCGCTTGCGTCAACAAGATGTCCAGGTCTCTAATTTCAGAAATGCGGCGGCTGACTTCGGCCGATAATTCCAAATCCCGGGTGCGTTCCTGGACACGGTTTTCCAGGTCTTTTTCATAGGTATGGATTTCCTCGATCATTAGTTGGAAATCCTTGGTTAATAGACCGATTTCGTCCTTCCGTTGGGCAATTGAGGAAAGCTGTTTGCTCAGGGCTACGGTTTCTTCCATCGGCCCCGTTCGGTTGATGACTTTTTGGGCAAATGCGGTCAGTTCGATCAGCGGTTGGGAAACGCGGCTGGATTGTACATAAGCCACTATTACGCTGAATACGAGAACCAGACCGATTAACAAGAGTTGGTTGATAATGGCCGATTGGATAGAGGCGCGAATAATCGCCAGATCCATGCCTACGTGGGCAAATCCGGCTACGCCAGCCAGAATAGGGGCCGTGACATCCAGATAATCGCCCTGGCCGGGGATGGTAACGTTGCGCACGAGGGTTTTGTTTTTGTCACCAGTGGCAATTTTGATGATTTCGGTCGGGACGGCCGGGACAAACGTGTGGGCGATAAACGTGTTTTGCTCGTTGACGACAAAGACGTAGGCGACGCCATTTTGGGGGTCTAAAAATTGGTCAATGGTGGATTGGATGGTGGAGGCGTCGCGATTGAGAACCAATTCGACGTTGGAATTGGCGATGCTGTTGACGATGGATGTCCCGCGGTTGATAAATTCCCGGTTGAGGTTTGTCCATAAACTGATGCTGAAAAAAGTACCTGTAACAATCGCCAGGACAATGAAAAGGATAATTTCTCGGATGAGGTTGGCCTGGAACAGCTTCGATGTTCTCATTGTTTCCACTCCTCCCAACTTGTCAGGGGGACAAATTTGCCGTTTTGCAGCACAGTGTAATAAACGGTGTCCAGGCCCTGGTGTTTGTTTTCGGCGTAGGAGACGGTTGTGTTGATGCCCAAATTAAGGTTGTTCATGGTTTCTAACACGTCGTCGATATTCTCGCGCCGTGGTAGTTCGCCTAAGCGGTTTAATAACTCGACCAGTATTTTGGCGTTGAGGAAGCCTTCGAAGCTGACAAAGCTGTAGGGCAGTGGAGTGTAGCTGGCCTGAACGGTTTCATTGGGGAACTGTGGGTTGTATTTGTCCATGAGGGCGCGGTATTCGCGCACGGCCGTTAGCGTTGTGTCTTCATAGCTGGGGACAACCTGGGAGTTGATCAGGTTGGTGGTGTAATCACGGCCGTTTTCGCTGCCAGCCTGCTGCAAATAGGCCAATAAATTTTCGCTGCCGACAAATGAGACATTGGCAATGGGCACATCCAGGCCGGAGTCTCGGGCGTCTCGTATAAATCCGGCCGCCGCCGCATAAGAACCAACGATGATGATAGCGTCTGGATTCGCGGCCCGTAAAATGTTTACCTGGGGCTGAAAACTCTCGGAAAAATCGACGTTTCGCCGGTAGGTGGCCTCGGCCACAATATCTGTGCCATAACCGTTGAGCGCACGCCTGACGCCATCCCACCCACCGCGGCCATATGCATCCGCCTGATAAAGCACGGCAATGCGCCGGCGGTTGATGTTGAGGAAGTTTTGCACCAGTCCGGCCGTTTCTTCCAGATAGGAAGCGCGCAGGTTAAAGACATATTCGCCAAATGGCGGTTGTCGCTGTGGTTCGGCGCCGGAAAACGGGAACAGCATAACCATGGACCGATCTTCATAAAGTTTGAGCAGGGGGAGCACTCGGGTAACTGTGGGCGTGCCTACATAATTAAACAGCAGGAAGACGTTGTCGTTTTCCACCAACGAAATGGTGTTGTTGATGGCCGGGTTGGGGTTGTACCCATCATCATAAACACGCAGGGAAATGCGACGGCCGTTGACGCCCCCGTTGGCATTCACTTCTTCCAGGTAAGCCATCGCCCCACGGTACAATTCCACACCCAAACCTTGCGAGGGCCCGCTAAACGCTGCCGATACCCCAATCACAATTTCGTCGTCAGAAACGCCTTCCACCGCGCTAGATGGCGTTCCAATCGGGTCGAGCATGGGCGATGGCGGCTCTGGGTTACTCGCAGGCGCAGTTCCGCTGGTGCAGGCGACCAGGCCAGCAAGCCACAAAATCAGCGCCAGCCTATAACAATATTTTCTCATCATAACTCGCTCCGTTCTTCGCTGTGCCCATTTCCCTGCCCAGCGGCCTGGATATCTGTTGGCGTCAGGTAAACGTATGTTTCTAAACCCAGAACACGGTTCACTTCTCGAGCCGCCGTGCGTAAGATGGTATCCGCATCGGCCGCAGCAAAAACCCGCGCGGTTACTTCCCGCAAAGTCTGTTCAGCGCGCGCGCGGGCCTGTGTTTGTTCAAACAATCGTTGCGTCAGGCTAACAGAAGCAGCCTGACTGGTCAGACTGCTGATCTGGCGAATGTCTGCCTCTGTCAGACTGAGCAAGGAATCGGACTGCGCTGCCAGCACACCAAACCATTGATCGCCGGCGATTAGCGGGAAATAAGCCGCGCTGTTTGTGCCTAATTTGTTGGCTAAACTTTGCACATCTTCCCCAACACGATCGTCATTGTCTAAATTATAGAAAATGGTTGGTTCGTGGCGGTTGATGTGTCTGAAACTGGGCAGATCTGCCAGATGATAGGTCAGGCCGATGGCCGACTCTGCCGATTTTCCATTACGATTCCAGGCTGCGGTAACACTCATCGACTCAGGTTGCCGGGTGTCCCACGGTCTATCGAAGAACATAAAACTTACCCGATCCATCTGCTTTAGTTCAGTAGATTCGACCAAAGAATTTAAAACGCCCTGGATTGTATTGGCCTGCACCACGCGTTCACTGCCGGCAAAAAGCTTTTCCATTTGGGTTTGGGCCATTTGCATTTCTTCAAACAGGCGGGCGCGATCTAATGCTTCGGCGACTTCGGAGGCCAGAGCGGTGAGCATTTCATGCTGGTCTCGGTTTAGAGGCTCACCGGATGGGTTGCGCGCGCCCAGTACGCCGATGGTTTCGCCGCGCACCTGGATAGGCGCTGCCAGGGCTGTGGGGTCGTCGGTTGCGGGGGCGTTGCTGCTTGTCTCGGCAGCCGAAGGTAGTTTGGGGATTTCCGGTTTTAGAAGGTCTCTGGAAGAAAGCAGGCGGATTCGTTCGTCATCGAAGCTGAAGCCTTGGATGAGGCGGTTGGGAGAGGTGAGAAATTCGGACCAACCTTCGTGGGTCATGGTGCGCTGGAGCGCATTCACCTGGAGCAGACGCTCTTCAAGTTGCACGGTGAGCCGGTGTTGGGCTTCTATGGCTTCTAGACGGTCGGTGATGTCGCGCATGGTGATACTGAAGCCAGGCGAGGCATTTTGCGCGTCGCGATTGGCTGAGATGGTAAGTTCAACGGGTATTAATTGGTCGTTGCTGGTGCGTAAATGGGCCTGTCCGGTCCAAGAACCGCTTTGTAAAGCCTGGGGAATGCTGGTTTGGGTGATGGCGTCGCGTTCTTCTTCGGCGTAGAGGTCGGTGATGGTTTTGTTGGTGATGGTCTGGTCGGCCGGCAGGTTGAGCATGGAGAGTGCGGAGTGGTTGGCGTAGATGATACGGCCGTCTAACGCTGCCGCGCTGATGAAGTCCGGGTGGTTTTCGACGATGTCAGCTAATAAACCGACCCGATCGGCCAGGCGGATATTTTCCAGACGGGTGGCGATTAACGCGGCGATTTGTTGGATTAGGACGATGGTTTCTTCTGAGAAGGCATTGGGTTGCATGCTGCCAATGTTGAGCGTGCCAAAGGCTCGTCCTTCGGCCGACAGGGGTGCCAGAACCAGGCTTTGCCAACCGCCTTGAGCCATAGCCGACGAATCGGGGTAGGCGGAGAAGGGAAGATCTTGGGGTAAGCGTATGATGTTGTTTTGGGTGATGGCCAGGCCGACGGCCGTATCGGCAATGGGCATCTGGCTGCCGCTAGATATGGTTCCGTCCTCGTCGGACAGCGACAAAGGTTCAAAACTTGTCCCGTCTTCTGTGATGGACGTGATGGCAACCTGATGGCCATCAACCAGATCGATGATGTGTTGACTGCTTAATTGATACACTTCGGCTGTGCTGTTGGCCGTTGAAAGGGCGGCGCTCAGGTTGGTAAGAATGGCTTCTTTCTGCGACCTGGCTTCCATGTCGGCCAGTAAGGCTTGTAATGTGTGGGCGGTTTCTTCGCGTTCGCTAAATAGCCCGGCATTTTCCAGAGCAATGGCGATTTGCGCGGTAAGCGCTTCAAAGGAGGGCAGGTTGTCGGCTGTTAGGCCAAACGGCACGGCGCTTTGCAAATCCAAGACGCCCAAGACTCTGTCGGCGATGAGCAGGGGAATGGACATTTCGGAGCGTGTGTGTGGCAGCAGGGGATGAGGCCGGAAGAGTGGGTCGTCGGCGGTGTTGGGAACGAGGATGGAGCGTTTTTGCAGAACGGCCGTGACATTAATCGACGCCGCATTAAACGGTAGATAGTGTCCCTGGCGAAGAATACGTTCGGCCGCTTGCCCATAAGCTGCGCGCAGCTCCAGCTTGTTTTCGGTTTCGTTTACCAGGTAAATCTGGGCGTAGTAGAGCTTGAAATAAGACTGGATAACTTCCACGGCGCTGGTGAGCAAGGCGTCGACATGGCGGATTGCGGAGATGCTTCGGCCAATTTCATTTGTCAGCGCCAGGTCGCGGGTGCGTTCGGCGACACGCTCTTCCAGCTGGGCCTGCGAATCGATCATTTCTTTTTGGGTTTTCTGTAATCGTTCCAGGGCGTTTTCCAGATTTTGCAGGTTGAGATAAAGAATGACAGCCATTGCCAGGAGGTTAACGGCCGTGGCCGAAACAGCAATTGCCGGAATGACGGGTATGGCGGCAACCATAAGCCCGGCAGCTTCAATTACATAGGTCAGGACGGCGGCAGCAATAGACAGAAAGGCGAAAAGGATGCCGGCTCGTTTGTTAATGACTGTACCGGCGAGGAATACCAGGACAAAATAGCTGGAAACAATGATGATGGTGAACCCGGAGATGAAGAAGCTGACGAGTGTAACCACCCCCCAGAAAAGAGAAACGGCTATGATGGCGCTCAGGTGGACTCTGCCGCTGTGTAAGAGCGCAAACATTCCGGCGGTCACCAGCACGGTGGCGGCATTGATGGCAACCGCCAGCGCCTCGTCGCCCAAAAGATAGGATACGGCCGTATTAAATGAAAGCAGCACCAAAAGCGCTAACAGGATGATGTGCATCAAATTAGCGATACGCGTTTTGTTCTCGTCTTCGGGGTAGATGGGTGGCGAAAAGAGCCTTTTAATTGTGTCTACCATCATTTTTTTCCTTGGTCTAATCGAACAGACATAAGACTCATGTTAATTGTCGAGTTCCGGGCCGGGCGTTTGCTGGCGACCGTTTGTCTCGGTGGTTTTCAGATACACGTAGGTTTGCAAACCCATGGCGCGCCCGATTTCACGCACGGCCGTCTGCAAAATAGATTCAGCGTCGACGGTGGTATTAATGCTGCCGGAAATCTCGCGCAGCAGCTGCGCTCGACTGGCTGTGTGGCGCGTTTCGGCCAGCAGGCGGGCGTTGTCCAGAGCGACGGCGACGTGGTTGGCAATACCCATCAACAGCGTGGTGTTGGCCTGAGAATAGGCGTTCAGGGTGTAGCTCTGGATTGATAAAACACCCAGCGTCTCCTGGCCGATTTGCAGCGGGACATATATCAGAGAGGCGGATGGTTTTTGATAGTCGCCGAGCATAATAGATTTTTGACCAACTTCAATGCTGCGGAGCTGATCAATGGTGCGGTTGATGAGCATTGGCTCATGTGTGGAAATGACCGAAGCGATATTGCTGGTTGCGGAGAAGGGAGAGGCGGGTTCATGGTAGATACGGCCGTTATCATACACAAACGGGTACTGGATCTGATCCGCTTCCCGATCATACAGAGCGACAAAATAAGCGTCTACAGGCATAATGCGCCGGATTTGTTCATACACAGCCAGGAGCAAATCCTGTTGATCGATTTGCTGCGAAACTACCTGCGCCACGCGGTTCAGCACGGCCAATTCCTCGGCGCGCGCTTCTGTTTCCTCAAACAAGCGCGCTTTGTCGATGGCTGTAGCTGCTTGTAAAACGATCGCTTCGGCTAATTGCAGTTGGTCCGCATCCAGAGAATGAGCTTCCTCCAAGAGATCGATACCCAGCGTTCCCACAACCTCCCCCGACAACGTAATCGGAATAATTGCCAGGCCGTAAATGCTCTGTACTTCCAAGAGGTCCCGAATTCGTTCAGTTAACGGGGAAGTGCGCGCATCCGGCACATAAACGCTCTGCTTGGTTTGCAAGACTTCCTCTGTCAGCGCATTTCCGGCGATAGGAATGACTTGCCCCAAAGCGCTGGGCGATTTGGCAGGGTCGTAATGCTCGGCGATGATGGTCAGCGAAGTGCCTTCTTCGTTTTTCAGGGCAATGCGAACTTGTTTAATTTCCAAAGCGTTGGCAACTTCATCCACAATCACTTGCATACTTTCATGCAGGCCATTAACCTGCGAGATCGACGTAACAACCTTGTTCAGAATGGCTAATTCTCGGCCACGGCGTTGTGATTGGGCGAGGGCTTGTTCTGTTGCGTCTGTCAGGCGCAGGTTTTCCAGGTGGCGGCTCAACTGGTCGGCGATAACGGCCGTTAAATTTGCCACTTCTGCCGCATCCATCGTATCCGGCGACTGAACGGCCAATTCGCCGATCATTTCGCCATGAATCCGCAGCGCTTGTGTCACCATCTCCGCCGGGTAATCCTCGTCCGCCATTGGCGCGACATTCACTTTGTTCTGATCATACACAAAGCCATTAGAAAGCGCGGGCAAATCTTCAGCCGCCTGCCACGCTTCATAAGTCAGGCGACGAACCGCCTGCTCGGCTTCCAACTGGTATCGCGTCGCATCTTCCAGCAGACGCAAATTTTCGATTTGCTGCCCGACTTCTTTGGAAATGAGCGTCACCATATTCAGGTCGTTTTCTGACCAATTCAAACCGTCGCCTTTCTCCAGTTGGATAGCTCCAATGGCCTCATCGACGACATGGATCGGAATGGTGACAATGTTTTGGGCTGTTGGCTCTGTCGTTGCCACATCAGATGCGCTGCGGACGGATTCGTCTTGCATATTGAAGGTATAGCCGATTCGGGTTGCCCGCTCCAGGCCATTTAGATAATTATCCCAGCCCTCGCGTGTGATGCGGCGGGTGTAATTTTCCATCTCGGCGCGGGCTTCAATGGTTTCGGTGAGCAGGCTGGTGTTTTCGATAGCGATGGCCAGCTGACCGGCCAACGCCTGGAAAGCGGGTAAGTTTTCTTCGGACAAACTGTTTGGCCGCGCGCTTTGCAGGTTTAAAGTCCCGACAACGCGGTCGCCGACGAGCATAGGAATGGCCATTTCAGAGCGGGTGAGGGGCAGCAGGGGATTGGGCTGGAATAAAAAGCCTTCGCTGGTATCTGCCACGATGACGGGCAGCTTTTGTACAGCGGCCGTCCCGTTGATGGACCCAGGGCCAATCGGCAAGCTGTGGCCGGATTGCCGCAGTTGTTGCCCGACAACGCCAGCACCGGCCCGCAGCAGCAAGGTGTGTTTGGCTTCGTTGGCCAGATAAATTTGCACATGGTAGAGATCGAACCGATCTTGAATGATGTCTACGGCCGTTGTTAGGAGATCATCCAGGTCGTACACCTGCGAAAGGTTGCGGCCTAGTTCCGCTGCCAACTCCAGGTCGCGGGTTCGCTCTTGCACCCGAATTTCTAGCGATGCAAACAGATCGCGCAGCCGACCGGCCATTTCATTAAAAGTGTTTGCCAGGAGACCAAATTCGTCCTGACTCGTCAGGGGAACATTGACATCCAGGTCGCCAAGACTGATTTTTTCGGCTGCTTTGGCCAGTTTGGTTACAGGGGCGGTGATGGATTGGCTGACTGCCAGGGCCAGGAGCGGGGTGAGCATTAAGGAAATGGCCAATACCGCCAGACTGATGGCTAATGTTTCGTTGACGGTGGCAAAGGCAACGGCCGTTGGGGTCGTGTTTACCAAAAACCAACGCGGGCTGCTTTCTCCCGGAACCACAATGGGCGTATACGAAAACAGGTTTGTTATATCTTGCAGGTCGCCAGGACTCCCAGAAAAAAGAACGTCAGCCAATTCCGGGTACTCTTGCTGGATCGTGATGCCCGTTTCCAGGTCCCGACCCCACCGTTTTGCCTCATCGGGATGGTACAAATAGTACCCATCGGCGTCTGTCAGGGTGTAATGGTTATCCGGGTCCTGCAAAAAGTTCAGAAAATTATCAGCCAGAATGTTGGTAACAATCACGCCAACTTTCTCGCCGTTGTACACAACTGGCGTGCCATACCGCAAAACAGGTTTATGTGGCAGTTCAATAGCCCCTTGTTCCACATTCAAGTCCAATGGCGAAATCATTAATTCGCCTGGAGCGAGGGCGAAGGTGTCATCGAAATAATAACGGCCGGCCTTATTCTGCAAGGCATCTTCGGGCACAATCGTAGAGACGCCATTGCGGTCGGTGTTCACACGAATAATTTCCTGGCCGGTGGCGTCTAAAAACCGGACTTGGTCATAGATGCTTCTCGCCTGGGCAAAGGCGAAAAACTCCTCGTTCAGATTGTCGCGCGCGGCGGCGATAGCGGCGGGATCGGCGTTGGCATCGACTGCCGCGAGATAGTTTCTTAACGCGACCGATTGGCTGAGGAACTGTACGTCATCGCTGGCATCGGTAAGAAAAAAGGTCAGGGCTTCTTTTTTACTTTCTACATTGTTGCTGTTGTCATGGCGTATTTGGGCATTGAGTCTGCCCAGAAAGCTCCATAAGAAAAAGCCGCCCACGAGGATAACAATAACGGCCGGAATGGTGACAAAAGTCACCAGGAGTTTGGTGCGTACACGCAAACGCCGGTATTGCATCAATAAAATCAATACAAATCCGGCTGCGGCAAACCCCAGACCGAAGAGCGGCAGGGGAGAATACACAGGGGCCAGGCGTTCAATCGGGATAAAGAGATCAAGCAAGATGGAGGCAATGCCGACGACGGCGCTGACGCCTACCCAGAAATTAGCAAGCTTATCGGGCAGGGTTTGCGCGGATATGCCTACGACGATAAACACAGCCAGGATGGCTAGAGAAGTGGCGCGGTTGGCGGCAATGAATGGTACGTAAATAACCACCAGCATGAGCGTGGAAAATAGCAGGGAAATACCGACGACGTGACGTTCGTGACGGCTTAACCACACACTAACCCAGGTGCTGATAGCGAACAGAACAATCAGGAGGAGGGCGATGTATATCTGCCAACCGATGGGGACGGCAGGATTGAGGCTCCGAATGGCCAAATAGGCGGCGCCGAAGGTGGCGATGATTGCCAGAACCAGCGATAACCGGAAGGATCTTCGGGCCTGGGCTGCTGTTGTAATATCTGCTTCCATATCAGTTTCTCCGCGTATGAGAGGAGGCGTCGCCTGTAAGTTCGGCACGGCCGTTTCCCTCAACGACATCGTGCCCTAGCTGTACGCTGGTTTTTTGGGCATTGATAGCCAGGCCAATTTCGCGGGCCGCCACCCTGAGAACAGTGTCAATATCTCCCGCCGACCGAATGCGCCGATTGATTTCGTTGATGGTTGTTTCGCGGTCGATGCGCGCTTGCACTTCTTCGTGCAGCCGGGCATTATGCAGGGCGATGGCTACCTGAGAGGCAATCGACTGTAAGATTTTGGCGTCTTCTTCATTCAGCCCGTTGACACTATTTTGCTGCACATCCAGAACGCCCAAAACTTCGGCGCGGTATATGATGGGTACGGCCGCTTCCGATTTTGTGTCGGGCAGCAGGGGGTTGGGCAGCCAGTTTGCCACCTGCGAAACATCCGGAACCATGACGAGTTCGCCGGTGTTGGCCGCCTGCCCCACCAGGCCGCGGCCCGAGAGTATCTTATGTCCCTTCGCCAGCATCATCTTGCCGGCCGTGCCCGTGCCGCCGGCCATGATCAGTTCGTTGGTGGATTTATCCAGCACGTAAATATGCACATGGTAATAATTGAAGGCCTTGCTGACCTGTTCGACAACCTCGGCGACCAATTGATTTTGCGCGAGGATGTTGGAGAGCCGCTGGCTGATTTCCATACTGGTTTCCAGCGCGTGTGTTCGTTCGTTCACGCGTTGTTCCAGGTTTTCCAGCATCTCCTTCAAGTTCTCGGTCATCACATTGAAATCTTTTGCCAGGATGCCCAATTCGTCGTTGCTGGCGACGGGAACGGCGCGGTTTAAATCGCCGCTGGCTATGGCCGAGGCGGCTTCGGTCAGGTCTTGAATGGGGTGCAAGATACGGGTGGTAATGAAAACCAGCCCGGCGCCGACAACGGCGAGAGTAAAGATGGAGAGCACGGCCGTTGTCACGACTTTCTCCGATTGCGCCTGCAGGATACTTGTCCGGTCGGCCACAATTTCCACCACGCCAATGATATTTTGCGAAAAGTCATAAAGCGGCGCGCTGTAAATCGCATATTCTGTGTTGTTAACTTTGATGTCGTTGCTGAAAATTGGTTTGTTGGTTAGCACCTGGTCGTAAACGGCCGTTGACGCAAAAAATGGCGCTGCCAGAGTAGATGCCTGCAAAATCAGGTCTTCTGTGGGGCCGGTCGCATTGGCTACCGCGCCAGTGAATGTGGCGATTTCGGCCGGTTCACGGCGCAGCAAAATTTGCCAATCGACGCCGTACTGATTTTTTAGGTCTGTTAACAATTTTTGGTCTACGTTGAGACCAAATTCCACTGTGCCAATGTGGTTGTTCTGGTAGTTCACCGGAACCACGCCGCGCATCCCTAGCCCGCCGCGGCCAATCTCCAGGCCGCTTACCGGTTTGTTGGTTGCGTTGGCTTCCAGCACAGTGAACCGAAAGGTGGAAAGATCATCGCCGAAGCTGTCTAGTTGATGCAGCCGCAAAAATGACGTGGCCGGCGGCAGGTGAAATTGGTTTTGCGGAATATCAAACTCTTCGTCCAGAGCGAGGTAGGCAGGTAATGTCAGTTCGGTTAACCGTTCTCGATCTTTGGCGGCAAACGCGGCTTCTACTTCGGGGTTTTGGGCCGTTTCCATCGCCAACGCCACAGCAAACGACTCCATGGCTTGCAGACGGCTCTGCCATGTCTGGAACAGGAATTCCATGTTGCTTTGTTCGGTAGCGGCGCTGGCTCGTAAGTCGTTTTGGGTTTGCACAAGGAGCAAGCCCAAAAACCCAATCCCCAGGATGAGTAAGGTAGGTAGAATCACTTTGCGGGTAATCGTCATGAGATGATCTCCAAGGGTTGCTGCCGGGAGTCGTTTTGGTATGTTTGGTTAGGCCGGTTGTTCATCAGGTTGTTTGTTGTGTTCGGTAGATTGTCCGTTGTTTGCGGATGGGGCGTTGGTGGGCACGGCCGTTTGCAAGCGAATTCTGGTCTTTGCCGCCCCGGTCGCCTGACCAATTTCCCGAATAGCCACTTTCATAGCCGTTTCCATGTCCGTGGTGCTCAAGATTTTTTGGTTGATGGCGCGGATAACGCTTTCGCGGCGCGCGCGCTCTTCCGCCTGGGCGTAGAGCTGGGCGTTTTGCAGGGCAATGGCCACCTGGTTGGCAATGGATTGCAGCAGATCGACATCTGTTTGTTGCAGGCCTGCGCGGATATTGTGCTGCACGTCGATAACGCCAAGCACATCTTCGCCGATCTTAATGGGCACGGCCGTTTCCGCCTGCGTTTCTGGTAATAATGGGTTGGGCAGCCAATCTGGCGATTGAGAAACGTCTGTAACCAGGATAGGCTTGCCCGAAGCCGCCGCCTGGCCTACCAGACCCTGCCCTGGCAGAATCTGGTGTTCGTGGGCGAGCATTTCCTCGCCTGCTTCCCCGGTTCCACCCACCATCAGCAGCCTGGATTTCTCTTCGTCAAATAAATATACGTGTGTGTGGTAATAACCAAAAGAGGTGTTAATTTGTTTGACCACTTCTTGCACAAGCTGGTTGCGATCCAAAATTGTGGTGAGTTGGCGGCTGACCTGAGCGCTGATGAGTAGGGCGCGCGTGCGGTCTTCTACACGCTGTTCCAATTCGCCATAAGAGGCGCGCAGCAGATTGGTCATCTCCACAAACGATCGGGAGAGTTCCCCGATTTCATCTTGATAGGTCAGGGGGGTAATTTCGCGGAAATCGCGCTGGGTAACCAGGCGTGTTTGGGCGATCAGGGCGTCTACCGGGCGGGTGATGCTGCGCATAACCCACAAACCGGCCGTTGTCCCAACCACAATCGCCAGGATGACCGTGCCGATCCAGATGAGGCGCAGGAAATTTTGGGCTTCTACAGATTGGGAGACAGCCAGGTTGACATCTTCTTGAATGTAAGACCGGAACTGCGCCAGACTCTCATCGAAGCGGCGCTGAAGGGAACTCATTTCGGTGTGCCGGATGACCTGCGCTTGTGACCAACGGCCGTCTTGGGCAACGGCCGTTATCTCATTCACCGAATCCGCTAACTGCGAACCCAACAACTGCACCGTTTCCGCAGCCGCCAGATCGCGTTCGTTCAGACCCGGCAGTTCCGCCACCGCCGCCAGTTGCTCATTATAACTATCCAAAAGGATCTCCAGGTCACTTAAAATGGCGCTGCCCGTCTGGCGAGTTAGCAGCATCCGATCCACCGTCGCCGCCACACTGGCCCACGATCTTTCCAGAGATGCCAGGTCGTTAAACTGTTGCAGACCGATTTGCGTCTCAGAAATTGTGCGCGAGACAGAACTGGCAAACGCCAGCCCCAGGCCGCTGGAAAGCAGCACCAACAGCCCAATCAGCAGAAAACCCAGGCCAATCCGCTGTCCCAGGGAAAGATTTCGTATCATAACCAGCTCCTGCGGCATTTGTGATGAGAAGATCGACAAATCATAAGTCGGCGCACTATTTGGTCGTGTTGTGCCACAAAAAATAATATCTGTACAGACCAGACCCTAAAGGTTTTCTCCTGAGAAGTTAGACCTTTCCGAACTCAAACCCTTAGGGTCTTCCCGGAAAAACCTGACAGACCCATTCGCGCAGCCTGTCAGGGTTTGCATGCACCTAATGCGTAACCAGGGCAAGATCAACCGCAATTGTTTTGGGGATTGTTTCGCCTTGCAGATGTTTAACGGCGTTTTCAATGCCCAGACGCCCCATTTCCGCCGGTTGTTGGGCTACGGTCCCGGCCAGGGAACCGGTTTCCAGCGCCGCAATGGCATCGTCTACTGCGTCGAAACCCATGAACCGGATGTCTCGCAGACGTCCGGCCTCTTCGGCGGCGGCAATGGCGCCCAGGATCATTTCGTCGTTGTGGGCAAAAACGCCGGCGATTTTGGGGTTGTCGGCCAAAATCTGGGCGAACACGTCGTGCCCTTCCTGGCGGTTAAAATTGGCGACTTCTTTGGCTACGACTGTGATGTTGGGATAAGCGGCGATGGCTTCATTGAATCCTGCGCCGCGATCTTGCGCGGCTGATGTGCCTTCGATGCCTTCCAGTTCTACCACGTTGCCTTCTTCCCCGACAATCTCGGCCAGATAATCGCCGGCCATTTTGCCGCCGGCCACGTTGTCTGAGGCGATGTGCGAGACGATGGCGTCGGATTCGATGCTGCGGTCTACGCTGAGAATGGCAATACCGGCTGCGGCTGCAGCGTTGATTTTGTCTGCCACGCCGGCGCCGTCGACGGCCGTTATCACAATCGCATCCACACCCTGATCAATCATTTCCTGAATTTGCTCATTCTGCGTCGCCAGGTCATTTTTGGCTTCGCGGATAATCAATTCGGCCTTTAACCGGTTGGCTGCTTCGCTGGCCCCTTCTTCAATTGTCTTGAAGAAAGTTGCGTCTTCCGGCATAAGCAGGGCGATGCGCAGCGTTTGGGCGGCGTCATTGGTCTGGGCCTCTTCTGGCGCGGGGGTGCCAGAAGTGCAGCTTGCCAAACTGAAGCCTAACATGAGAACCAAACTGAACACTATCTTGGTTAACGATTTTTTACCAAACATTTTTTCTCCTCTTCAGTCAAATTGTGCCAGGGATATCAAGAATTTGTGGGAAGTAAGTTTTGTTGCCTGATTGCCTTAATTCTATCTGGCGTTACTTTGATCCTGAATGGTACTTTTGGTAATCGGTCCGTAGCTGCGCAGGTTTCTCTGGAGACCCCAAGGGTTTGATACCCCAACAATCCAAATTCTCAGGAGCAAACCCTTGGGGTTTAGTTACATCGGTCGGTCCCTTGGTGTGGGGAATGTATACGGTTATTGGTTTACCAATACGTGGATTTATGATCTGCTTACGCTACGAGCCGATCATAACACAGAGTGTAGGAGGAGGCGTGAAGAATGCGTGACAGTGGACTGGAGAAGGATGGGAAAATAGTACCTTTATGGCCGATTTTCCATGATGTTTTCCATGATGCGTAATGCGTGATGCGTGGGCACGCCCTACGCATCACGCATTACGCATCAGTTTTCCCGGCTTGATTTGCGCCGGTGGCTGAATTTCTTGCGGAATTTGGCGACTTTGGGGGCGACGACGAATTGGCAGTAGGGCTGGTAGGGATTGTTTTTGAAATAATCCTATGGTAATCTTCCGCCCGGTAGAAGACATCCAGCGGGGTGATTTCGGTGACGATGGGGTTGGGCCACAGGTTAGCGGCGTCGAATTCGGCGATGATGGCGACGGCCGTTTCCTTCTGCGCCTCGTCGTGATAGAAGATGACGGAGCGGTACTGTGGGCCGACGTCGTTGCCCTGGCGGTTGAGAGTGGTGGGGTCGTGGATGGTGAAGAAGACTTCCAGTATCTCGCGGTAGCTGATGATGCTGGGGTCGAAGGTGACCTGGACGACTTCGGCGTGGCCGGTGCGTTTGCCGCACACCTGCTCGTAGGTGGGGTTGGGCACGTGGCCGCCGGCGTAGCCGGAGACGACGGACTGCACGCCGATGAGGTCGTCGTAGACGGCTTCCAGGCACCAGAAGCAGCCGCCGCCGAGCGTGGCGATTTCGGTTTTGGTGGGTTCTTGGCTCATGGTTTTTTTACTCCTGAGGGAAAGATTTGACGCAAAGGCGCAGAGGCGCAAAGGGTTAAAGTATTGGGATTGATTGTAGCGGAGAGTGGCGGAATGGGGGGTGGGTGTTTAGGGAATGTTAAGTTGGGGGAGAGATTGGTCCAATCTCCAAGATTGGACCAATCTGATTTACTCCACCGGCTCCAACCGCGCCCAGGCCAGCCAACTCCAGGGGGAACTGGGGGCTAGGCGGATGAGGGAGAGGTAGGTGGCGACGGCTTGGTTGTTATCGCCAGCAAGTTCATAAGTCAATCCGCTTAGGTAGAGCAGCCGATTATGCATCATCTGGTGAGAAGGTGTGCCATTGGGCAATTTGTCTATCAGATCATTTAGCTTGTTTTGTAAATCGGGAAACGGCCGTTCTCCCGCCAAAATCATTTCTTCTATTTGATTGATTTGCTGATTGTAAAAGAAATCTGCAGGCGATTCATAAAAGCTATTGTCCAAATTATCAGATCGTAATGGTAACGATTCATCCGCACAGGCAGTCGTATGATCTACCAGTCCATACACACCTTCGGACAATCCAATGGTAAGTATGTCAGACTGCTGATCCCCCCAGCAAAACCAAGAGTAAATGTTTTGTGTTGCTTGTAAAAGAAGCAAAGGATTTCCATCGAGCGTGTCAGTTATGGCTTGAACTTGAATATCCGTCACAGGTGGGATCAATTCGGTTAACCGATAAAGTTGCCAGGTATCGTCAACCGCATCCAAAATCACAACTTGTGGAGCTGCTGGCTCAACAATAACCAGCCATTCATTTTCTGGATCATCGTCAATATTGAATTCCTGCTGGAATAAAATCTCGATGTGATTGGGAGCGAATGCAGCTTCAGGTGACAGATTGACCGGCAAACTCAAACGCTCCAGTAAGCCAGCAATTGCCATTGGAAAAGGACACATTCGCCTTTGTAAAGCTGTTGTTGGATAGCCATAGTTTCGCAACATGCCAAGTTGGGCTAATAGATCCTCGTTTGCATTCATATCTAAGCTGCGAAACCATTCATCCTGGTACATTAAACGGCAAGTGTCTACGAGATCCGCATCAGTTGCTAGAAAAATATCTTGCATGGCAGTGACAAACTCTGTTTGAGGCAGATCGTTCATAGAGGTCATTGTGGCTAATGCCAATTCATTTTCGCCTTTGCTTTGGTAAGCCATTGCCAAATGTAGGCGAAGAAGCGCGATGTAATCCACGAAGGGCGCCGTTTCAATTGTTGTATTTACCAAACTGCGGTTAAGCATTGTAATGCGTTCATCCACGCTTAAATTTTCAGGAGAAAGGATAACATCACCGATGTAAATGCTTTGTGAACTCAAATTTTGGGTAATGGCTCGGGCTGCGTCACATTCTGGTTTATCGGCCAAATTGCTGGTTTGCGTGTACTGTGGTTCTCCTCCGCGCCAGCTATATAATTCTACTTCCTCATACTGACATCCCAAATCCATCCATTTTTGATGAATTAAGCGTATATCAGCAACGCCATCCTCATTAAAGTCATCAAATTCTATTTGGGGGGATGCTGTGTATTTACCATCTTCAGCATCAATTTCCGTAAGGAGCGATAAACCCAAATTATCCCAAGAATATACTTCCAGGCGATGAGGGAATAAACCGCCTATCTCGATGATAATATCTTGCTGCCCATCCCCGGTAACATCTACATGACTTAAAATGTTCATGGATTCGGGATCATAGGGGTTTTTCAGATCATTTGGCAGAAGATAGTATTGTCCATCCGTATTTTTTGTAATTGGCAGGAAAAACGACCAGGATGTTTCTGGGTCTAATTGAGGATTGATAAGTAAGAGCCATGATGAATTAGAGGCATCTTTTTGTATGGCTTTTAGAATTGCTAATTTAGCGAGAGGGGTTTCAATTTCTGTTTGATTGGCTAAATCTATCTGACTTTCATTTAGTGCAAACAATGCATACTCCTGCCAAACCGCCCAAAGCGTTTTTTGAGATTCAAAATCCCATTCAAAAGGATGTGTTTTCAAATTTATTGAAGATGAAAAGCCTTGTGGGTGAAATCTCTTTATATCGCGCTCAATCAGGTTGAAGAGAGAAGTAATCTCAGCCTCAAGGACATCAGATTGCATGGATACAGGCGATTCTTTTTGAGATTTCTGTTTTGCCAATGTTGCTGCCAATATTTGCATGAGAATATCTGGTAACGGTGTACGTAATTGGAACTCTATTTCCTCTAGTTGGCTTGAAAGAGAAGAAAGCGTTTCAATACTTTCTGCGTCAATAGTAGGTGTTGGTTCAGGTGTGTTGGTCATCGTAACAACGGCCGTTTCCACCACCACAATCGTCGGCGAAGGCAAAGCAGTCGGGGGCGTGGTCGCAGTGGTGGTTGGTTGGGGCGGCACGGCCGTTGCCGTCGGCAAAACCTCGGGTGCAGCTTGCTCACATCCTGCCAGCCAGAACATAAAGAACACAATGATGAATAAGATGAATCGTTTTTGTGACATGATCTCCCCAATGTGCCAAGTTAACCAACTCCAAGGGCAACCAAGTAATTGTTGCAAAATGAAAGGAGGAGGTAACGGCCGTTTGGCAACAAGAGAAAACGATTACAGTGCAAATGTCAACGGATCCAGCCGTTGAATACCAGTGATTTGATCAAAATGCTTATCGGCGGTCAAAATTCGGGTGATATTGTTGTTTTGCATGGTAGCCGCATGGATGGCATCACGCGGGGGCAAGTTAGTATCATTGTTTTGGGACATCAAATTAAACGCAGATGATACGTCTGCTGGCGTAACAGGCAGAACCATCAAGGGGTAATCCAGAATATACCGGCAAAGCTGCACCCCTTTATCCAACAAGTGAAGATGATGATACCGATACAACAACTCTTGGAGTACCTCGGCATTTGTGGCGGCAGGCAATTGGGCTATTTCAACTGCTTGCAAAATGTGCTGGCAGGGCAACTTATAAGCGTGGGGTTTGCCCGCTGTATACATGAAAATATTGGCATCTAAAAAGACTACTTCCGTCATGAAGCGATTCGTCCAGCGTTAGTTTCCTGTTCCATTTGCTCCCAATCGGCCACAGGCAAATCCATTGCTGATAATTGGTCGGTTAATGGGGTAGCGGATGATTTCGGCTTGAGCAATAAGCCAAATTCGGTCATTTCAACAATGAGTTCCGTATCGGCTTTCATGCCTAATGATTCCATCATCTGCCAGGGAAGTTTTATGCGTCCTTTTTGATCAATGGTAAGTGTTTGCATCATCTTAATATCCTTGCTGATCGAAGATTTTGGATATTGACAGCGCAATTATTGTAACATGCTTTTACGCTATTAATTGCCAACCCTGTTTATGTCTAAAGTCATGTTTCTGGCGCTAACCGCGCCCAGGCCAGGTAGGACCAGGGGGAGCTGGGGGCTTGGCGGATGAGGGCGAGGTAGGTGGTAACGGCCGTTTCGTCATCCCCGCTCAGTTCGTCATGGTAGCCGAGCAGGTAGGTGAGGTGTTCGATGTAGGGTTGGGCTTCAGGCTCGTCGGTGGGCAGGTAGGCGAGCAGGTCGGTTATTTTGCTGGCGATGTCAGGGTCGGATTGGGTGAGAACGGCCGTTTGCAGTTCATTCATCCATTCCCATTCAAACATCCCCGTAACATCATACAGCAGAGACTGCCACGTTGGTGGATTTGACTCCGCTTGATTGGACGGGATTTGAGGGAAGATCTCATCCACAGGTTCGGGTTCAAAACTTGGATATCGGCAAATTGCTAATTGATTAAAGGCTTCACTCCCCGGACCAAAATACCCTGTAATTGAGCCGGCGTAGATATAAGGTTTGATATCGGTTTGATCTGCCAGTTCCGGTTCAGAATAAAGCCGTTGGCAGAGCGCAGCAAGGTCAGAATTTTCTTCTAGGTAAAGGTCGGTAACAAGTTTGACAAATGGAGAATCTGCGGGAAGGGTATTTATGTGGGCAAATGCTGCCGCTGCAGCCGCATGATCTCCTTGAACTGCATAAGCCATAGCCAAATGCAAATAGCCCAGAGCCAGATAGTCCGCAGAAGGCGCCGATTCAAGCGATAGCCGATTCAACGCTTCTTCAAGCAGTTCTGTGCGGCTCTTTTCTGCTAGCACAGCTTCTGAATAATAGCGTTGAGGGGTAATGGCATGGAACATGGCGCACTCAGGTGTGTTGGGCGGTAAGTCATCCATGAGTACATGTTGTGGCGAACTACCTCGCCAACTGTAAACATCCTCTTCATCCCAGTCGCAGTCGAAATTGAGTTCATGTGAAGTAATGACTTTCACATCCATGACGCCATCACCGGTGAAATCAGATATTTCAAACGCCGGAAAAGGCCGATGTGTGCCAGCGGTTATATCAATCATCTCAAGCAGATATAGCCCCGAACCATTCCAAGTGTAAATGTTGATGTATCCAGTCGGTCCACCCAAATATCCTTGCTGGACTTGCAAAATGTCATGATTGCCATCACCCGTAAAGTCAAAATCAAAACCAACTTCAGCTTTGTCAAAAAAGAGCGACGTATTTATTGGCTCAATTGTGTTTGGAAGGATGGCAAATTGATCGGATTGATTAATGGTTAGTGGTATCACACCCAAGATATGCAAGTCATCGGATTTAACCTTAACCATCCATTCCCTGACGCCATCACCGCCCAAATCCACAGCTTTGGGTTCGAGGGTTATCCCTGATGAGATGTTAATAGGGTTTTCGGCTTCAAAGCGGATTTGGTTTTGATTGAGATGAGCAACAACGGCCGTTTCCAGTAAAGGCCAGGTCACGCCATCATCAAGATATGCGCCATGGTAAATGTCTTCTTGAAAAATCAGATCAAGACTGCCGGCGCCTTCTGGAAAACTGCGGGCGAAATCGAAGGCCAGCAGATCCAAAATATAGTATTTTGGTAGAATGCTTATGGGTGTTTCTCGTGCCGCCTGCAACCAGTCGCGCAGAAATTTATAGGAGGGGCGTTTTAGGTTGTATGTCTTTGAATTATCGACAGGAATCGCAGGGAGTTTAGTTAGATCGGATACATGCGCTAGAGGGCTTGGCGGAGTTTCGGTAGGAGTTGGCGCGGCCGTCTCCGTCATCCCCCTCGTCGCAGAAGGCAAAGCAGTCGGGGGCGTGGTGGCAGTGGCAGTTGGTTGGGGCGGCACGGCCGTTGTCGTCGGCAAAACCGCTGGCTCATCCGCTCCGCACGCCGCTAACCACAACAGACAGAAGACTAACAGGACGATAAACGGCCGTTTCCCCATCTTACGCTCTCCAAAGCTAACTTGTCTGCACCGGGTCGTTTGTAGGCGGATGTCGGCCAATTGCCAAATCATCTGCTCGAATGGGCAAGATGCGTTTGCGGTTTAAGTCCAGGCTGTTTACCGTAACGCGTCCGGTAGCCGTTTGGCCTACGATGCTCAGACAATCGGCTGACCAAATGAAGTGTTGAGCCCATTCATCCTGACGGGGATTGAACAGGGGAACCTCTTCGTTTGTTACGGGATCAACGGCCGTTACCCGGTCGCTTTTGCGCCGATTACAGTGAAAACAGGCCAGAGCCAGGTTTTCAAGGTCATCGGTTCCACCCAATTTAAGCGGGATGACATGATCCACCGTGAACGGTACGTACTGCCATTGTTCAGCGGTATGGCAATACTCGCATAAAAAACGCGCCCGTTGGCGCACTTGTTTCTGTAATGACACGGCGTGTTGGCGTGCTGGCACGGTTAATGGTTTTGTTCCTGGAACAGGTTGCGGACAACGCGATTCAGATGGCTCAAGTAATCGTCAATTTCTTCGTAACGGTCTAGTTCCACCTGTTCGGCCGGCGTTAGCGACTGGTTTTGCTGTTTTTCCAGCAGGGTGTGAATGCGTTTTTGTACGGCCGTCGATGCCCGAAAAACAGGGCTGCCCTGTTCTAAAGTCAGGTTAATGGCCCCTTCGGCGGGCATGCTCTTGGGTAAAGCGTCTAGCTTGGGCAAGGGATACATAACATCATTATACTTGCGGTTAAATCGGATGTCTATTCAGTTCAGGGTTTCCTCTTAGCCAGCGCCGCCGCCAGCAGGCGGTTCACCACCGCCGGGTCCGCCTTGCCGCGCATCTCGCGCATTACCTGGCCCACGAAGAAGCCAATGAGCTTCTCCTTGCCGCCCAGGTAGGCGGC
>JAKQCM010000082.1 GCA_029559155.1 Chloroflexota bacterium | reverse complement strand
TACTTCGATGATGAAAAAGGTGTTGCCCTCGGTCTCGCGGTGCAAAAATTCGATGAGCGCGGGCTGACGGCCGTTTTCGCCCAGAACGGCCGTACACAAATTGGCAACCTGGTGATTGGGCAGCCGGGTCAGCGGCAGAAGGGTGAAATCGGGCAGCTGCTGCGGCAGTTGGGCGCGTTCGCCCGGACGGTAGCTGCCGACGAGTAAGACGGCCGTTTGGGCACACAGTCGGGCCACCGCCAGCAGCAGCTCCAGGCTGGGCGCGTCAATCCAGTGCAAATCTTCCAGCAGCAGCAGCAGCGGCTTATTCTGGCTGACGCGGCGCAGCAGGTCTACCACGGTGAGATGCAGCCGCGTCCGGGCCGCCTTGGCCGCCAGGGGCGGCGCAGGCGGCACGAGCCGATCCAGCAGAATTTCCACGTCGGGCACAATGGCTTGCAAAACGGCCGCTTCCAAATCATCCGGTTGGGCCAGCAGGAGGAACGGCCGTAGCAGATCGCGCCACAGGTGGTACGCGCCGCCATCGGGGTTGGCCAGCCCGCGCCCGACAAACAGCCCCTGCACCAGCGCCTGGGTGCGCAGCTCTTGCAGCAGGCGCGACTTGCCGATGCCGCTTTCCCCACGAATGAGCCAGGCGCTGCCTGTCTGGCTGGCCGCTGCGGCCAGGGCCGATTGCAGTCGGGCCATTTCCGCCTCGCGGCCAATGAAGGGGGCGGCCTGCAAGAAGCTGTCGCGGGTGGCTTCAGTTTCCGGGGGCAGCGGGCGGCCCACCGCCTGACAAAGCGCGGCGATGGCGGCGCTGGCGTGGGGGTAGCGTTGTTCCGGCGTTTTGGCGAGGAGGGTTTGCAGAACGGCCGTTACCTCCGGCGCAATCTCCAGGTAGGTGAAGTCTGGTTCACCGTGCAGGATGGCCTCAACCAGATTGCTGCCCTGGCCGAATGGATGCCAGCCTGCCAGCAGTTCATAGGCCATCACGCCCACGGCAAACAGGTCCGAGGCGCTCCTGGCCGCTGCCCCACGCAGCAGCTCCGGGGCCATGTAAGCCAGAGTGCCGGAGGTCATTTCGGGCTGATCGGTGAGGGTGGCCAGGCCGAAATCGAGCAGTTTGACCTGCTGCTGGCTGACCAGAACGTTTCCCGGCTTGAGATCGCGGTGAATGATGCCGCGCCGGTGGATATACACCAGCGCCTGAAGCAGATCGAGCAGCAAGTCAATTTTGGCGGATTCGGGGAGAAATTGCGCGCCGTCGGTAAACGGCCGTGCTTCTGGCAGCAGTTCCATGGTGAAGTAAGGCTGCTGCGCCTCGTCGAAGCCGTAATCCTGCACGGCAATGACGTGGGGGTGGCGCAGGCTGGCCAGGGCTTGAAATTCGCGGGCCAGGGCCAGGCGCAGCTCGGTGGCGGCGGGCTGCATCGGGGCGGTAAGGACGCGCTTGAGGGCTAGCGTTTGCCCGGTGAGCTGGTCGTAGGCGCGGAATACCGTGCCCATGCCGCCTGTGCCCAGGCGCTCCAGCAGTTGATAACGATTGCCGAGGCGAGTTGTAGCTGAGACAAGCATCTCATCCTCAATTTGGGTTGCCGATCGCTTCTGATTTTGGGGCAACCGCACAAGTTGTTGTGTGAAAACCAAACAGAATTTTGAGTAAGCGAGCGCGAAATTGGTTTTTTTCAAGCAAATCACCGAAAAATCCCCCCTTCGTTTTGCAAACGACTTTCTGTGATTTGCGGGAATAGGCTGATTATACAAGAGGATGGCCCCGCATGAATAGCAATTGCTGCCAGCAAACTGAGCAAAAAGTGAACAGTTTTTGAACTGGCGTTTGAGCGGTTCGGACACGTACACTGCCACCATCAAACAAAACGGAGGTAAGTGATGATAGCAACAGAGGAAAATGTTCAGGTGGTGCAGGATTTGTATGCGGCGTTTGGCCGGGGGGACGTGCCCGCTCTGCTGGGGCTGCTGGCGGAGGATGTGGATTGGTTGTTTAACGGCCGTTCCCAAGACATCCCCTTTGCTGGCCGTTGGCAAGGGCGGGACGAGATGATGGATTTTTTCCGCACCGTTGGCGAGACGTGTGAGGTGCTGGCCTTTGGCCCCAACGAAGTGATTACCCTGGGCGAACATGTGCTCTCCTTGGGACATGAGCGGGTGCGGGTGCAGGCCACCGGGCGTGAATTTGAGACCGATTGGGCGCACCTGTTTACCGTGCAAAATGGGCAGGTGGTGCGGCTGCGGGAGTTTTATGATACGGCCGTTATGGCTAGAGCTTTTTTGGGCAATTAAACAAAATTGGCTCTTTGGGATTTCATGGAGTTAGCCGCGAATTGCGCGCATGAAAATTGGCAGTCAATTGTCGTTAAGTAAACCGCAAAAGGTTTTGGGAATTGGACCCCAAGGGTTTTGCAGCAATTGAGTCGAGTATCCCAGGTTTCAAACACTTCGGGTCTTCTGAAAACTTTCTACTGATCACGTAATAGGCGCGAATTCATTCGTTGCCATTTTAAGGAGAGAATTATTATGTCAATTGAACAAAATAAAGTAGTGGTCCGCCGATTCTATGATGAAGTATTAAACCAAGAGAACAAAGCTGTAATCGACCAGATTTTTGATACTGGGGTGACGCTTCATGATCCATTCACGGGCATTACCCACGGCCCCGATTCTTTTCGCCAAATCTTAAGCATTTTTGACATCGCCTTTCCCGGCCATCGCGTCACGGTGCAGCAGGTGATGGCTGAAGGGGAGTGGGTGACTGTGTTACACACGCACCATGCCACCCACACCGGGCCGTTTATGGGGCTGCCGGGCACGGGCAAGCCAGTGGTGGTGGAAGGGCTGGAGCTGTTTCGGCTGGCAAACGGCCGTATCACCGAATTCTGGCGCAAGGATGACAACGTTTCGCTATTGATCCAGCTGGGACTGCTGCCCGCGCCGCAAATGGCATAGAAAGTAAATAGATAGTCATTGGAGATTGGAGCTTATTTGCACGCTCCAATCTCTTTTGGAGAAAAATCATGTACGGAACGATTGCCAAAGTAACGGCCCAGCCAGACAAAATCGAGGCACTGCGCACCCTGGCGGCGCGGTTGGAGCTGGCTCCCGGCCAGATTGCCCGCTACGTCTACCGCATGGATGCCAATCCGCAGGAATACATGCTGGCGGCTGTGTTTGAGAGCCGCGAAGCGTACCTGGCTAACGCCGCCAGCCCGGAACAGCATGAACGGTTCATGGAGCTTCGTGCCCTGCTCACGACCGACCCGGAATGGCATGACGGCGTCATTGTCGATAGCCAGATCCGATGAGTAAGAAGATGGGAAAAACGGCCGTTTCCCCCTCTCTCTCACGTATCCACTGGTTGCTGAGTGTGCAAACCATCGTCATTTTGCTCGGCTCGCTCAACCGGCTCGGCTCGTGGACGCTGGGCTACGTGGCGGCCAACGAGTTTTTGCGCTGGGTAGACTTGCACAACATGCTCACCCTGCCGCTGATCAGCGTGACGGCGTTTTATCTGCTGAAGCTGGAGATTGAGCGAGGTGAGCGGCGCAGCAACGGCCGCTTGCCCGTGCTGCTCAACCTGGCTTTCATCATCGGCCTGTACCTGTTTGCCGCCAGCTACGGCAGCCACG
The DNA here is from genome assembly GCA_029559155.1 of Chloroflexota bacterium. Lineage (GTDB taxonomy): Bacteria > Chloroflexota > Anaerolineae > Promineifilales > Promineifilaceae > Leptovillus. The sequence goes on along the minus strand of JAKQCM010000082.1, from coordinate 1,554 downwards.
AAACCACCAACTATCTGCACGCCCGCTTCTGCCCGGCGGGCAACACCACCGACCTGTGCCGGATCGTCATTTTCAACGACGACGAGTTTTCCCACTGGCTCTTTTTTGCCGGATTTGTGCTGATGAACGGCGCGTTGATGCTGCTGCAAGTTGTCTTTCCCTGGCGTGAGGCGGTGGGCGGGCGCGATATGCCTGCACTGAGCCGGGCTGATACGGCCGTTCTCATCCTCAACGGTCTGTTTGTAGCCCTGGGCATCTTTGCCAACCTCGGTTTTGAGGCCATTGGGCTGGATTTGTACGTGGTTTTGGGATTGGCGTTGCTGGCGGGCTGGCTGCTGTGGCGCAACGGCCGTCAGCCGCTGCTGGTTTATTACGCGGTAGCCTACGGGGTTGGGTTGGTGCTAACGGCCGTTTACCGACTGGTGGTGTCTGCATGAACGTGAAACGGTTATTGATTCTGATAGCCGTCCTGGCCCTGGCAACCCTCTGGGCTGCGCTGCGGCTGGTGGGCTGGCCTTTGGTCAACGGCCGTTCGCAATACACCGCCGCCCCCGATTGGCCCGTGTTGCCGCGCGACCTGGTTTTGGGCCAGGTGACGGGCATTGATGTAAACGCGCAGGGCCAGGTTTTTGTCTTTGCCCGGGGCGACAAAGTGTGGGAGTCGGAAACGATTGACCCATCGCTCGTCCCTTCGCCGACGGTTTACGTGTTTGACGGGCAAAGTGGCGAACTGTTCACTTCGTGGGGCGAAAACCGTTTTGTCATGCCGCATGGGCTGACGCTTGACCCGGCAGGCAACGTCTGGCTGACCGACGTGGGGCTGCACCAGGTTTTCCAATTCGACGGTGCGGGCAACCTGCTGCTGACGCTTGGTGAAGCGGGCGTGCCCGGCAGCGATGCCGCCCATTTCAACCGGCCCACCGATGTGGCAATAGCGGCAGATGGCTCTTTTTACGTCAGCGATGGCTACCTGAACAGCCGGATTGTACACTTTGCGGCCAACGGCCGTTTCCTGCATGAGTGGGGCAGCGCGGGCACCGCCTCCGGCGAATTTGACGTGCCGCACAGCCTGGACGTTGATGCTGAAGGGCGGGTTTACGTGGCGGATCGGGGCAATGCGCGGGTGCAGATTTTTGATGGAGACGGCCGTTTCCTCACCAGCTGGCGCGACGAACTGCAAATCGGCCGTCCCTGGGCGGTGCGCGTGGGGCCAGATGGCTTTGTCTACGTGGTGGACGGCGGCGACCAAAATGAGTGGCTGCCGGATCGCGCCCGCATTCTGAAATTGACGCCTGAGGGTGAAATTGTAGGCCGCTTTGGCAGATACGGCCGTAGGCCGGGCCAATTTATCTGGCCGCACGCGCTGGCCGTTGCCCCGGATGGCACGCTTTTTGTGGCCGAAGTGGGCCAGGGGCAGCGCATTCAAAAATTGATTAACGGAGTAGGCGACATAAGCGCAAGCGCAACACCATGAATGAAAATCCGCAGATTTCGCAGATGACGCAGATTTTTCTCTGCGCCTTTGCGCCTTTGCGTTAAATTATTTTCGAAGGA
>JAKQCM010000071.1 GCA_029559155.1 Chloroflexota bacterium | reverse complement strand
TTTATCCTCGTCAAGAATGCGCAGCAAATGATGGCTGGCGGCCTTGTCGTCGGGCAGCAGGCGATAAACCTTACCCAAAATCAGGCTGGCTGGATTTCCTTCGTTATCAATGCAAATGACAAATTTGCTCATGAGATCACCTTCTTGATTTTGAAGTCTTTACGGCATCTGTATAGCAAAAGGAGGAAGTCATGGATTGCTACAGAATGCGCCAATTACTTGTTGCAGAATCTTCTTTGCCATGTAAGATCAATCTAAAATCCAGTCTTCAAGGTGCATCATGGCAGACCAATCAACAGACTCTCGAATCAGAATTAGACTCCAAAAGTTTGTGAATCTAGGCCTCGTTCTCATTGGTTTAAGCGCCGATCTCATTTCACTGGGGCTGTTTTTCGGAATCCTACACACTCCTGAAACCAATTCAAACTTCTATATCAATAGCCGAGAATTTTTAGCATGGGTCTTAATAGCCGTAGTTTATAGCGTCGGCTTTGTAAATGCTTGGATACGGCGTAGATGGCGTAGATTATACGGTACTAAGCGGGCTGATCATTCGGTGTTTAACTTGTTCTATTGGTTTAGGCTTAACAGTGTTTACTTTGAGAAAGATAAGCAAGTTTATGAAACGATGGGCAAGAATTTTAAACGTGACTTTTCTATCCTCTATGTGTTCATGTTCTTATTCACCTTCCTGTTTAGTAGAGCTGTAACGGCCACCAAAAATGCCACTGGTATTACGCCCTCGCCCTGGTGGGATTTAATACTCTCGGCCATCATTACGATTTTTGTCACCTTGGGGATGATGATAATCACCAGTATGTTTGATTATGCAATGTCCATTTTCCTTGGTGATGACGATCCGCAAAACTTATAACTTTGTCTGCAAGTCGCTAATCTTTAGAAGCCTACAACTCCCTCGCCACCTTCGCCAGCCGCTCCACCGCCCGCTCCAGGTCGTGCATGGCCGTGGAGATGGCGAAGCGCACATGCCCCTCGCCGCTCTGCCCAAAGGCGATGCCCGGCACGCCCGCAATTTGCGCCTTGTCCAGCAGCGCGTCGGCCAGTTCCAGGCTGTTTTTGCCGCTGCCGGTGAAGCTGGGGAAGAGGTAAAACGCCCCCTCAATCGAGCGGCAGGCAATCCCCTCAATCTCGTTCAGCGCCTGCACCATAAAATCGCGCCGCGCCTGGTACGCGTCGCGCATCTCGGCGATGACGTCCTGCGGGCCGTTCAGCGCCGCCACACAGGCGTGCATGGAAAAGGTAGCCGCGCAGGAGACCGCCTGGCTGTTCAGCCGCGTCGCCAGCTTGATGATGGGCGCGGGACCGACCAGCCAGCCCAGCCGCCAGCCGGTCATGGCGTAGGATTTGGTCAGGCCGTTGACGGTGAGGGTGCGCTCGGCCATGCCGGGTGCGGCGGCGATGGAGAGGTGAGAACGGCCGTCAAACACCAATTTCTCATAAATCTCGTCGGCAATCACGTACAGGTCGGCTTCCGTGGCCACGGCGACCACCGCCGCCAGTTCTTCGGGCGTCAGCACGCGCCCGGTGGGGTTGCACGGGTTGTTGACCATCAACGCCTTCGTGCGCGGCGTGAGTCTAGCCCGCAGCGCGGCGGCGGTAATGCGGAAATTGTCGTCGGCGGGCAGGCTGACGGGCACGGGCACGCCGCCTGCCAGCGTGACCATCGGCGGGTAGCTGACCCAGTGGGGTTCGAGGATGAGCACTTCGTCGCCGGGGTTGAGCACGGCCGTTAACGCCAGAAACAGCCCCCACTTCCCCCCCGGCGTGATGATGATCTGGCGGCGCGGATCGGCCACCACCACGCCATTTTCGCGCTCCATCTTGGCGGCGATGGCCTCCAGCGCCGCCGGGATGCCGATCATTGGCGCGGGGTAGTGGGTGGCCCCGTCCAGCATGGCGCGGTACGCCGCCTCGACAATGTGCGGCGGCGTGGGAAAATCGGGGTCGCCCCCGGCCAGGGCGATGACGTCATGACCGGCGCGCTGCAGCGCTTTGGCCTTGTCGTTGACGGCCAACGTGGGCGACGATGGAATGTTGTTGAGCAGATGGGACAGGTTTTGCATAGGAACCTCGGTTGGTTGGTTTGATGGTTGGTTGGTTTGTTAGTTGGCTGGCGTCTCTTAACAAACCAACCAACTAACCAACAAACCAACTTCTTACCATTCTAACAGGGTTGGGCGATGACTGGAAATGTAGATGAAAGAGGGGTAACGGCCGTCATCTTGGGTATCATGCAGGATGGCGGGCTGCCGCATGTGGGCTGCCGCTGTGCGCGGTGTTTGGCGGCGTTTGCCGATGGGACGAAGGGCGATTATGCGGCGTGTTTGGCGATTGTGGATAGGCGGGGGGAGCGCACGGCCGTTACCCTCCTCGACGCCACGCCGGACATCAAGTACCAGCTGAACCTTTTGGCTAAAGCGTTGGGGCCGCACCCGCAGCGCCCCAACCGCCTGCGTCCGCCGGACGCCATCTTCCTGACCCATGCCCACATGGGCCACGTGGGCGGGCTGTCGCAGTTGGGGCCGGAGGCGATGGCCGTCAGCGACTTGCCGGTCTACGCGCTGCCGGGACTGTTGGAGCTGCTGCGCGGCAATGCGTTGTACCGGCCGCTGAACGCCGGGCTGCGCTGGCACTCTCTAGTGCCGCATCACCCCATCCCCCTGGCCGCCGACCTGACCATCACCCCGATTCCTGTGCCGCACCGCGACGAGTGGGGCGCGGGCACGCTGGCTTTTCGCGTGCAGGGGCCGCGCCGTTCGCTGCTGTATCTGCCGGACATTGATAGCTGGGATGAGTGGCCGGAGGCAACGGCCGTATTGGGCGGGGTGGACGTGGCTCTGGTGGATGGCTGCTTCTACAGCGTGGCGGAATTGAACGGCCGTCCTCCCGTCGCCCATCCCCTCATCCCCGATACCCTGGCCCGCTTTGCCAACATCCCCGGCCAGCTCGTCTTCACCCATCTCAACCACACCAACCCGGCGCTGGACGCGAGCAGCGCCGCACGAGCCGCCATTGCCACCGCTGGGGCACAGGTCGCCTTCACCGGGCAAACGTTTGCGTTGTGAAGAGGATTTTTACCGCGGAGGGCGCGGAGATCGCGGAGGTATTTCTAGCGCTCTTCATACTCCGCGTCCTCTGCGCTCTCCGCGGTTAATTTCCCAATTCTTTCAGCAGCGCCTCGCCGATGCGCAGAACGGGTTCCCAGCCGCTTTCATTGTCTTCTACGCTCCACCAGACGGACAGCACGTTTTGCACGATGCCCCAGCGCAGCAGGCGCGCCCGGTCGATGCTTAGCGACTCCGCCAGGATGTCCAGGCGGCGGCGCAGCCGGTGCGGCATGTCGGGGCGGTAAGGAAAGGTGTGGACGGGGTTGTAAAGCAGCGTAGACGGCTCGTAGGCCGGGTCACCGACGACGCCTTTGGGGTCGATGGCCAGCCAGGGCTGCCGCTGGGCGGTGAGCACGTTGTAGTGGTGGAAATCGCCGTGCAGCAGGACGGCCGTCACGTCGTCGGCCAGCAGTTCGGCGCGGAGCGCCACGGCCGTATCCACCAACTTTGGCGGAAACGGGCCAGTCGCACCGCCAAAATGAGGCCGCAGGCGCAAAATGGCCTCTGTCCAGCGGGCCAAACTGGGAAACGCATGGTTGGCCGGCGCGGGCTGCCAGAGCTGCTGCATCACCTGCGCGGCGATGAGGGTGGCCTCGTCGTCGTCGGGCAGGGTGTCCAGGGTGACGCCGGGCAGCACGCGTTCCAGCAGGAAAGCGCCCTGGGCCTCGTCGGCGGCCAGCAGGCGGCAGACGCCACGGCCGTTATAATGGCGCAGCGCCGCCATCTCCGACAGCAGTTCGGGGTTGGGGTAGCCTACCTTCAGGACGACCGGTGTGCCGTCGGCGCGAGTGGCGGCGGTGACGTAGTTGTAGGAGAGGGGAAACGGCCGTTCCAGCGTAATCTGCCAGCGTTCGGCGCAGTCGGCCAGGATGGCGGGCAGGCGGGCCAGCCAGTCGCGGCCAGACTCGCCGTAAATTTCCAGCATGTGGGCGGTGAAATCGGGAGGGATGTGCATGATGATGCGTGATGCGTGATGCGGGTTAGAAGCCAACAGCCATTAGCTGTCGGCTAACAGCTTGAAGACCGGGATGTCGCGGGGGGCGCGTTTTTGGTAGGCGGCGTAGCCGGGGTAGAGGCGCACGGCCGTTTGCCAGGCGGCGGTTTTGGCCTCGCCGGTGAGTTCGTGGGCGGTGTAGGGGTGGGCACGGCCGTTTACCGCCACGGTGCATTCCGGGTGGGCTTTCAGGTTATGGTACCAGGCGGGGTGGCTTTTGCCGCCCCAGTTGGAGGCGATGACGCACAGATCGCCCTCGTGGGGGATGGCGATGAGGGGCACGGCGCGGGGCTGGCCGGATTTGGCCCCGGTTGTTACCAGGGTGATAACCGGCAGCCCGCTTAAGAGGCTGGCCAGGGTGGATTTCCCGCCGGTTAGCCGGTAGACGGGTGGGTCGAGGTGGTGGAGGGTGTGGGAGAGCAGCCAGGCAGACGGCCGTAACGCCGCCACGCGCTGCACAGATCGCTGAATGAGATTGGGGTTATAACGCAAGTCATTCATGGTTGGCTCTTGTTTATTGGACGCGGATTTTCGCGGATAAGATCACTGAAATCCGCGTTTATCCGCGTCCAATTCTCTCTTCACGCCGGGCGGTCCATGCAGATGAATTCATAAACGGAGCCATTGGTGGCCTGTTGGTAAGCTTTGCCGCGCGTGAAGCCGGCTTTTTCGTAGACGCGGATGGCGCGTTGGTTGAATTGGGCCACGCGAAGGCGGAAGGCGCCGGGGCAGTAGCGGTGGCGGGCAAATTCCAGCCCGGCGAGGACGAAGCCTTCGCCGAGACCCTGCCCGGTAAGTGCCGGGGCCATGCCCAGCCCCACCTCCACCGTGTCCCCATCCCGCGAAAACACAAAAAAGCCCACTAGTTCCGCCGCGTCGTTCAGCACGGCAAAGTAAGCGTCCGGCCAGTTCGCTGGGTCCAGCAAATCTTCCAGGTCGCCGGGGTCCTGGTCCATGTCGTAGAAGGCATAGCCGCCATCGTAATGCCAGTTGGCGATGGCCTGGGCGAAGGCGGGGGTCATGGGAGTGAAGTGGTAGGTCATGGGGAGGGGAGAGGGGAGACTGGAGATTGGAGATTGGAGATTGTGCGAGTCTCTAATCTCTAATCTCTAGTCTCTAGTCTCTAATCTCTCTAAAACGTCGTCCGCGCCTCTTTCTTCGGCGGCTGGACGGCCAGGAAGTCTTGGGCGAAACGTTCGGCGTATTGGCCCATGAGGTATGCGATGCGGCCGGGGTCTGGGGAGACGGCGATGAGACCGGCGTGATGGTCTTTGGGCAGCCGCCAGACGATTTCCGGGTCCTGGTAGGCGGAGAGGTCGGGGCGCTGCTGGTGGGAGAGGCAGATGAGCAGCCCGGCGTAATCGTGGCGCAGGGGCGGGAGCTGGTACTGCTGGCCGCGGGCGTGGGCGATTTCGATGCGGGCGGCTTCGGCCCACAGTTCGACGCCGGTGGCGGCTTTGACGAGTTTGTCGATGTTGGCTCCGCCGACGCGGGCGGCCGTTTCCAGGAAGTAGAAACGGCCGTCGGCCGATCCCCGTATGAACTCCGAATGGGAGGCGCCGCGCGGCAGCTGCAGCCCGGCGAGCAAATCGCGGTTCAGGGCCAGCAGGGCCTGCGTTTCCGGGTGGGCGGGGTCCAGGGTGCGGGTGCTGAAGATGCCGCCGCCATGCGAGACGGCCAGCGGCGGCGCGCCGTATTTGCTGGGGCTGGCAAAAATCACTTCGTTGTCCCAAACGAGCGAATCGACGTGGTAGACGTCGCCGGGGATGAACTGTTCCACCAGGAAGAAGGACTGCTTGTCGCCCAAGTCGTCCAGGGCGCGCCACAGTTCTTCGCTGTGCTGGAGTTTGCGGATGCCGATGGCTCCGGCGTCGAAGCGGGGTTTGAGCACCCAGGGCGCGGGCGTGCGGGTCATAAAGTCGCGCAGGTCGTCGTAGTTGAGGATGGGGGCGAAGTCGGGCACGGGCAGGCCGGCCTGCCGGGCGCGCACGCGCATGGCCAGCTTGTCGCGGAAGTGGCGGGCCAGGCTGTCGCCGATGCCGGGCAGGCGCATGTGTTCACGCAGGGAAGCGGCCGTGGCCACGTCGTAATCATCCAGGGCGGTGATGCGGTCGATTTTGTGGCTGCGGGCCAGGTAGCTGACGGCGTGGGTGACGTCGGGCTGGGTGGAGATGTTGGGCATGAAGAAGCGCTCGTCGATCTCTTCCGGCCAGGCTTCCTGGGCGGTTTTTTCGCCGGCCAGCAGCAGGACGCGGCAGCCGGCTTGTTTGGCGGCCTGGATGAAGGGCAGTCCTTTAAATTCTGAGGCGAGACAGAGGATGGTTAACGGCCGTTCGTCGGACATAATTTACTCCTGTGTTGGTAAGTTGGCTGGTTTGCTGGTTGGTTTGGTGAACGGCCGTAATTGTAACCGTGAATGTCAGGCGCTCCAACAACTCCGCCAGGGCTGCCGGGGCGTAAACACCCCGGCAGCGGGATGACGCCGGGTAAACCCGGCTGTTTTAGGTAAAGCCCCGTTTACGGGGCGTTGTTTTATTGCCCGGAGCTTTAGCTCTGGGCAGGTTTGAATGTCATGCCCGCCCTGAACCATTGCTACGCGCTTTAGAATGATTGCTACGCGCTCCTGAACCGCTGCGGAGGGGTAGCCCGGCCAGATTGGTCCAATCTCCCAGATTGGACCAATCTGAGAGTCTCGCCGCGCGCCCCATTTCCTGATACAAATAAGCAACTAATAATGAGGGTTTATTTCCAGGTGAGGCATGATGTACACTGTAGCTGTTAAACGTAACTTTGTAGCCCAGCATTTTTTAATCGGCGGGGATTGGGGAGCGGAAAACGACTGGCATTCGCACCCTTACCAGGTGGAGGTGCAGTTGAAAGGCGAAACGCTGGATCAACATGGCTACCTGGTGGATATCGTCGATATTGAGATGAATTTAGACGCTTTGGTGGCTTATTTTCGGGATAAAACGCTCAACGATCTGCCGGAATTTGCCGGGCTGAATCCGAGCATTGAGCATTTTTCCCGCATTTTTTGCCAGGCAATGGCCGCCCGTATCCAGGCGCCCAACTTGAGCCGAATGATCGTCAAGATTTGGGAAACTGACATTGCCTGGGCGAGTTTTGAACAGGGGCTTGGAACTGAAGATTAGAGACGGGAGACTGGAGATTGGAGATTAGAGATTTCGCGTATCGCAATCTCCAGTCTCTAATCTCCAATCTCTTCCCATAGAACAATGCGCGTTGGTTTGGTTATTTACGGCCGTTTAGACACCCTCTCCGGCGGTTATTTGTATGACCGCAAGCTGGTGGATATGCTGCAGCGGCATGGCGACGAGGTGCAGATCGTGTCGTTGAAGCCGTCTAGTTACGGCCGTCACCTCACCCACAACTTCGACAATACCGTTTTTAATCATTTGCGCGACGCCGATTATGATTTGCTGCTTCAGGACGAACTCAACCATCCGTCCCTGTTTTACCTGAACCGGCAGATACGGCCGTTGGTCCATTACCCCATCGTCAGCATTGTCCACCACCTGCGCAGCGACGAGCGCCATTCCCCCTGGCTGCTGCCTTTCTATCGGGCCATCGAGCAGCGCTATCTGGCCAGCGTCGATGCCTTCATCGCCAACAGCCGCACCACCCGCATTCGTGTGGAAAATTTATTACCCGACCAGCGCCCCACGATGGTCGCCTACCCTGGCGGCGACCGTTTTAACCCGGATGTCAGCCCGCACGCTATTGTGGCCCGCGCCCAACAACCTGGTCCCCTGCGCATCCTCTTCGTGGGCAACCTTATCCGGCGCAAAGGGCTGCACACCTTGTTGGCGGCGCTCAATTATTTGCCGCCGCGCAGCTGGCAGTTGGACATTGTGGGCGACCCGGACGTAGACCCGGCATACGTCAAGCGTTCTGTCACGCCAGCCATCCGGCAAGTCAACCAGGGACAAATCACATTGCATGGAGTCACCTCCAACTGGGCCTTGTCGGCATTGTACGCGCAGAGTCACGTGCTGGCCGTTCCTTCGGAGTACGAGGGCTTTGGGATTGTATACATTGAAGCGATGGGGTTTGGCCTGCCGGTGATTGGTTCCACGGCCGGGGCAGCCAGCGAAATCATTCAACATGGCAAAAACGGCTTTGTTTTACCGCCCAATAATGTGCTATCGCTGGCCAAACACCTTCATTTGCTCAGCCAGGACCGGCGTTTGCTGCTGCGGCAGGGTCTGGCAGCGCAAAAACGATACCTGGCGCATCCCACCTGGGATGAGAGCATGACATCTGTGCGTGTGTTTTTGCAGGAAGTTGTCAGCCAAAATCGCGCCTTGCAGCAAGCCGATTAAGAGAAACCAAAACCTACACTCACATGCCCTTTATTCCTTCCTTCCCGCGCTATTTGTCCGCCAAAAAAACCGTCGATGACCGCGCCCTGAACGCGCAAGTTTGGCAGGCGATGGCGCAGGCCGCCGCGCCGTTGGCCGATTTACACGTCTTGGAGGTAGGCGCGGGCATTGGCACGATGGTCGAACGATGGCAGGAGCGCGGGTTGTGGCCGGTGGGGAGTTATACGGCCGTTGACGCCTTGCCGGAAAATGTAGCAGCGGCTCGTGGGCGATTGGCGACATGGCTGGCGGATGGGCAGGTGCGGGTAACGGCCGTGGATATTTTCGACTACATTCCCCAGGCGCAGCAAACCTGCGATTTGCTCATCGCCCATGCCTTTTTAGACTTGTTGGACGTGCCCACGGCGCTGCCGCAGTTGTTTTCGCTGCTGCGGCCGGGCGGATTATTTTATTTCACGCTCAATTTTGATGGGGCGACAATTTTGCAGCCGACCATTGACCCGGCCTTCGACGCGCACATTGAGGCGCTGTATCACCGCACGATGGATGAACGGCTGGTAAACGGCCGTGCCTCCGGCGACAGCCGCACCGGTCGTCACCTTTTTAGCGAGCTGCGCCGCGCTGGCGGCCAATTATTAGCAGCCGGCAGTTCCGATTGGGTTGTGTTTGCCGGTGAAAATGGTTACGAGAGGGATGAAGCCTACTTTCTGCACTTCATCGTTCATACCATGCACGATGCTTTACGCGGCCATCCCGAGCTGGACAAAACCTATTTCGACGCCTGGATTGCCCATCGCCACGCCCAAATAGAAGCTGGTGAACTGGTTTACATCGCCCACCAACTGGATTTTTTCGGCCGACTGCTCTAGCTCTGCGCCAGATGGCGATCTGCTAACTCAAATAAAACAGCAGCGCAGCCGCCAGTATGCCGCTGATAAATCCCCAGGCATGACTCTCGAAGGAAACTTTTTTGTCCCGATTTCTTAGTGCTCTCAGGGTGCTTTGCCAATAGACGATAAATGTCAGGATGGCGATCAGGCTTTGCCAGCTGTGAAGCGCCAGACCATAGACTACCACAAAACTGAAATAGCCGGTGACAAACCCACTCGCACCGAGATGACTTGTTTTTTTGCCGCCAAACCACCAGATACCCACACCTTGCACAAGCAAAATGACTACCGAAGCCAGTAGAAAGGCCTGTGGATTAGGCGTGATGACAACAGCCAGCGCCGCCAGCAGCAGCACAGCAAAGAGATTGCTCCGTAAGTGATTGGAATCGTTGTGCAGGAGAGGGTAGGCGGCAAATTGGGCTGGCCGTGGCGCGCCGGGTTTCAGGCTGTATTCGGCGTTGAGGCGATTTTTGTAGACGGTTCGATTGAGGAAGAAGATAGTGATGAGCAGGAAGAAGAGAACGGCCGTTACCCAAACGGCCGTGCCCATATTGTTCAAAACCGGATAATCCGGCGCGGTTTGCGCCACCCAGCCTTCCAGAGCCGCGCTGTTTACAAAACGCAGCCCCAACCAGATCAGCACGACAGCCAGCAGGACTATATTGGCTGCCTTTTGCGCTAAAAGAAAAAGCTGCTCTAGTCCGCCTTTTCCAGCCATAACAAAGCAACCAGGACGATTTCAATGGCTTTGTCGACCAGACCGATCACACCCCAAATGTCCGGCCAGTTGAAGACAAAGTAGAGGATGATGGTAACGGCCGTAAACCCCATAAACGCCCAGCGGATAAGCGGCCGTTGCCCGGCTAACTGCGGAATAAAATACAACCCGGCCAGCAGCGCCAAATAACCGAGCGCATTCAGAATAAAAATGGCGCCAAAAAAGCCATCACCCAGGCTGCCAATTCCCAAAAAAAGGTGAATAAGCGCCGTCAGGGCTGTCAGAACAATGATCCCAAGCTGTTTAGGCGTAAATCTGGACATACGTATTTCCTCCACAATTCAGATGCATGACAAATTAGACTACCAGATGGGTAAACAGCGCGTCGGGGAGAGTAGAGAAGTTGGGAACATAGACACGCTTTTCATTTTCAAGGATACCCATCAATCCCTATTTTTGCCAAAAAAATCACAAAAATTCGCGCAAATCCACCAATCCCGATCGATGATTTGCGTCCGTTACTCCTTGACGGCGTACTGCAGCGTCCGATATGCCGGGCGTGGTTCGCCGGTCCGATTGAGCAGGCTGTACCCGGATTCAGAAAACGCCGAACCCAACAAAGGGCCAAAGTTAAGATTCCACAGCACCATCGGCCCCATCCGTTCCGATGCCTGGCCTATTTCGAAGGCGCGGGTAATGTATTCCGCCTGCTGCCACGCAGACACGTAGGTCATGAACTCGGCTCCGGCAGGCGGTAACGCCGAGTTTCCGGCTTCATCCCAAAAGCCATCAAAGCTGCCCCAGCCAAATTCCGTCACCCACAAGGCATTGGCGGCCCCAAATTCGTCTAACAAAGCCCAATAGTCGGCGAGGGTATCCTTGAAGAAGAAACTGGGGTGGTTGTTGTGGGAGGGCACGGCCGTTTCTCCATCCATCACACTGCTGTCCGGCGGATTAGCCCACCCATACGGATGCGCGCCAATATACCATCCACCACCTCGGCCACGCCCGCCGCCAATAGTTGCCGCAAAAACAGCCGGTCGTCGATGGCGATCAGACCGTCGTTGATGCCCGTTGTCGCCGGCGCGCCGCTAATTAGCAGCGCTGCCGGGTCATTGGCCCGCACACCGGCGGCTCCGGCGCGTATCAACGCAACCAGATCGGCGGCATTCAGCGGCGCGCCGTTCCATTCGCGCTGTAAATTGGCCTCGTTCCACAATTCGTAAGCTGCCACTTGCCCCCGGTAACGCTGCGCTAAAAACGCCATAAACGCCTCAAAAAGATCATAATCTGAAGGCGGGCCGTCCAATTCGGTTGTGGGGCGGCTCCATTCCGGCGCTTTAGCCACGTTCAGCAAAACGGCTACCTGATGGGCTTGCGCGGCGGAAACCAGGGCGTCCAGTTCCGCCAGCAGCACGTCGTCGTATCGGTCTGGCGCAGGCTGGTACAGTTTCCAGGAGACCTGCACTTTTACCCAGCCTACGCCCAACGTTTGCAGATGGGTCATGATGGCGTCCAGGTCTTCGTCGTGAATGTGAATCTGGACGCCCATTTTGCTTCGATCCAGAGGCGCGCCGGTGTAGGCCGGAAAGTCAGGCGTTGGTGATGGCAGGGTTGTGGGTATCGGGGTTATGGTGGGTGAAGGAGTCGCGGTGGCCGGCACGGCCGTTGCCCCCAACGTATGCGTGGGCAGCGGGACGATGGTTATGGCCGGCGGCGGTGTGGCAAAGGAAACGGCCGTTGCCGTTGCCGTCGGATCGCCTTGCTGGCAGCCCGCCAACAGAAGGAGCATCAAAGAACATATCAAAATTCGCATCGTCTCATTCTAGCAGTCAGCCATCACGCTGCGACACATTCCGAGCAAAAGCTCATTTTTTCATCGAACCACAAGGGCGTTCTGGTCGGGCGGGGAAACGGCCGTTACAATACCTTTATGAGTACCCGCTACCCCATCCCCGCCGCCGAAACCCGCACCGAAATCGAGGTGAAAAACTCGCGCTTCATTGCTACCGCCGCGCCGGTTTTTAGCGTCGACGAGGCCAAAACCTTCATCAAACGCATCAAAGAGGAATTTGCCGACGCCAGCCACAACGTACCCGCCTACCAGATCGGCTTCGGCGCATCTGTGACTGCCCACTGCAACGACGATGGCGAGCCGTCCGGCACGGCCGGGCGGCCCATGTTGGCCGTAATTCAGGGCAGCGGTCTGGGCGATCTGGCAGTGGTGGTGACGCGCTATTTTGGCGGGACCAAATTGGGCACGGGCGGTCTGGTGCGCGCTTATGGGGATGCCGTTAAAGCTGTCCTTGCCGTGCTGCCCCTGGCAGAGAAGGTTCCCACACATTTGGTGATGTTGGCCTTGCCCTACAGCCACCTGGATCGGATACGCTTGTTGGTGGAAGCGCACGACGGCCGTGTCCTCGAAGAAGAATTTGCCGCCGACATCACCCTCACCGCTCAATTCACCGTTGCGCGCTTCCCGGCCTTCCAGGCCGCCTTGCAAGAAATGACCCACGGCTCTTTAGATGCTGAAATCATCGACACCAATGAAGAAACCATCATGCCGCTAAACAGTTTCGCGACCTCTGGTGATGGATTCTGACCCCCCTTACGTAGGTAAACCGTTGATTAAAATTACCCAAATGGCCTATTGACGCGCTCACTTTAAACCGCTATGATGTTTTCAGGTTAACCTACACATTTACAAAGTTTCGTTATAAATCAGAGAAGGAGGCGCCTATAGAAGCGATCGAGTGCATTCCGAACCGGCTAACAAAAGCGGCCTCAAATAGGGTCAGGTAGATTAGTTCAAGCCTCTGACCAACACAAACCTGGTGAAGACGGTAGCGTTTAGTTAGCCGTTAGAAAATTGATAATGTGTTGATGAGTTTTGTAGAAGTTAGACTCAGAAGGTAAATAGTTAGAGTTAAATCTAGGACTAGACAAAGTTAGAGAGTTTAGATTTAGAAAGTTAAGAAAAGTTTTTGAAGAAACACATATTCTGTGAAAAAAGAAAGCCCAGTCATGACTGGGCTTTCTCTTGTTTAAAGATGGTAAAAATCGAAACAGTTACAACAACGTCAGATACCCACCCACCGACAACGCGATGAGCCACTGCGCCAGCCAATAAGTACTCAACACGATCACGCGCGCGCTGCGGAATTTTGCCCGAAAACGGTCCAGCGCTAACGTTGAATCCGACAGGACAAATAAAACTGCGCCCACGGCCGCCAACAAAGCGCTGCTGGTTGGCTGAACCGACCAACGCCCCAATGCTTGCCAGGCCATTGTCAGGATGGTTATCATGTAAATGATGACCGGCAGGCGCATGCTGCCTAAATGGGGATGGAGCAGGCTGTAAATGACGCCCCCATACACCAACAGCGGTAGAAGCCACAACGGCGAAAACTGAAAGCCGGCATCTGTGACAAAAGCAACGATGTATAGCAGGTGCCCAACAAGAAAACTGATCAATCCGCCAATGAAGTATCGCGACGGCAGCATGAGCAAGATGTCGCCGCCGAGGCAAAAGAGTAGACCGGCGATAATCAGCCCTTTGTAGAGCGGGGGCGTTACGCCGGTTCCCAACAAGGCGATGAGGATAATTAGCCCTGTGGTGATGGGTTTGAAGATGTAAACTTGCCTGCGCGTGGGTTTATATTCGCCTTGCGTGGCTAATACGGCCGTTACCACGCCCACTACCGTTAAAATCAAAATACTCATCCCATTCATTCCTTTTTCTGCGTAAACATCTGGCCCAGAGCCAGCACAAAATCATCGCGCACAGCCAATTCTTCCGGCGAAAAATGGGCAGTCAGCAGGTAATCTTTAAACTCTTGCGGGTCCTGATCGTCCGGCACAACCCAGTTTTGTACCGGCGTGCAGGCAAGGCTCTGATCTTGTCCGGGAATAAACACCTCGTTTACCACCAAGCCCGTGTCTTTCGCGCTGACGGGCCAGGTCGCATCTACCACCATATCGCCCTCCGGCAACTCCAGAATGAGATAGTTATGGACGTCTACAAAACGGCCGTTCCCCCGTTCCATGATGGGTCGTAAAAGGGGGTCCAGGCGCTCCAGCGCAATCTCCGTCACCGAAGTGCAGGCGATCAACCGCGAGGGGATGCCCATCTCGGCATACAACGCTTTCAGCAAATAATGCTTGCCGGAACACGTGCCGCGCCATTCACGAATGATGGTCGCCGGTTCCCGCGAACTGGCCCGAATATACGGCATATCGCGCACCAGATAAAAAGCCGTCGCCTCATCAATCGCTGCCTTTTCATCCAACAGCCCTCGTTTTACCGCTTCTGCATGCAATTGGTTGTTCAATCTCATGACTCCCCATCCTCCTGGCAGACATTTGCCCGGCAAACATCTGCTCTACACCAGACACTGTTTGACCATAATTATATCAGAAAGGGCACGGCCGTGTGGGGAACGGCCGTGCCCCACCAGGGCTAGCGCATACTCGCCACGCCTCGCCGGGGCGTAAACGCCCCGCAGCCACACAACGCCGGTTGAAACCGGCTAAAAGAGGGAAAAGCCCCGTTTACGGGGCGTTGTTTGGCAACCCGGCAGCTTCAGCGCCGGGCGATACGG
>JAKQCM010000055.1 GCA_029559155.1 Chloroflexota bacterium | reverse complement strand
GTTTTGCAGGCCGTCGTTGCGCTGGAAGAAGAAACGGCCGTTTCGCACCGCTGGCGGCGAGACTTTGGCGTAATTCCACAGGGCGGTCAGCCTCTCCTGCCAGGCGGCGCGCACGGGCAGTTCGTCGATGAAGCCGTGCGTCAGCTCGTTTTGCACAGCGACAAAGGCCTGGGTTTCGGGCGAGTGGGGGTCTTCCAGCCAGCGATAGGGGTCGGAAACGGCCGTGCCGTGAAAATTATCAACCACATCGGCGCAGCGGGCGTTTGGATAATGAAATTTACGGGTCGAGTTCATGAGCGCTCCTGTTATTTTGCGCGGCGGCGCAGCAGCAAAGCCAGCAAGCCCACGCCGGCCGCACCCAGGGCGATATTCCGGGTTGAATTGTCCTTCGCCGCTTCAACGCCCTTAGCCATCACCGGCATCGTGGCAATTTTAGCCATCGCTTCCTTTTGCACACGAGCAAACAAAGCGGGATCACTGCGGTATTGATCAGCCAGCTTGCGCTTTTCGGCCACAACCTCATCTGTCACATACTCATCAAACGAGCGCAGCCCGGCAATCTGGAACTCATGTTTCTTAAACAGGTGATAAATTTCCTTCACCCGCTCAATGGTGATGTTGCGGCCAAGCGTGTAATCTTCGAATCGCCCTTCCATCGCCAGCAGCGCCGTCTCTGCCAGGCAGGCATACGCCGTCTTTGGCGGCAAACCGATGTTGTAACCAAAATCAATGTCGCCAGGAATCAACACTTCGCCGCTCTCGATCACCAACACGTCGGGGCGCAAATCGGCTTCCGCCTTGTTAATGTCTGCCGGTCGGGCGACATCGCACACAACTGCGCCCGGTTTGCATTGGCTGATGTCCACAATACGCTGCCCAAACGCCGATGTGGCCGTCACAATCAGGTCACAATCGCCCAACAAACCATCTGCTTTGGTGGCAATGGTGACGTTTGCGCCTGGCGTTTCTTCTTGAATGGTGCGCTTCAGGTCGATCAACCGCTCCGGCTCAATCGACACCAAAACCACGTCGAAAATGGCCTGGGCCAACAAACGCGAACAAATCGAGCCAATTGAGCCGGTCGCCCCGATGATCATCACCTTGCCTTTTGTTAAATCCTTGGCGCCCATCTTGATAACCGCCTGTTTGGCCGCTTCCAGAGTGGCCGACACTGTCAGGCTGTTGCCGCTGGTGATGGCGATGTCCGATTCGTGAGCGACGGTGATGCCGGCGTCGCCAACGACGCTGGTAAATGCGCCTAAGCCCATGATGCGCGCTCCTTTGCGTTCGGACATGCGCGCGGCAGCATTCAGGCGATTGTAGGTGAAGCGCTCGCCATGCCGCATCATTTCACGCGGCGTGGCCGCCAAACTGAAGAGATAGCCTTCGATTTTCTGGCCGGTGGTGGGGGATTGACCGCCGGTAATGCGGGAAATGTACATCGGCGGCATGTAGGCAGCGACGGTTTCCACCAGTTTGTTGGGCAGGTAGCGGGTCCAGCGGAAGCGCGGATCGTTGTGGATGAATTTTATGTTGAGCGGGTGAATGACAAAGGCGAAGCGGTTGATGCCGGCTTCGGATGGCTGAAGGTAGCGGATACCCGGCGTCCATTCGATTTCGGCCATTAGATCGAGGTAGGTGTCTTCGGTTAGCGGGTCAGTGGTGTTGGAGCGTAAAGCGGCGAGCATTGCTTCGATGGCTGCGGCCGGCCAGCGGCCCAGGCTCTTTTCGCCTTCGGTGGAGGGCATCAGGGTAACAAGGATGGCCACGCCGCGTTCGCGCAAGTCGGCCACGTCTGTCTCGCTGGCGCATTCGACGACGACGGTTTTGTGTTTGAGCTTGGCCGGGGCATAGCGGCGAATGGCGCCTATATCGCCGGCGATTACATCGGCCCATTCAAAGGGTGCGGCGGCGCGGGGTGTGCCGGGTTGGCCTGCTTGAGGCCGGATGCGCCGGAAGGCAGCGGCTTGCAGTTGTTCCAGGGTTCCGGGGGCGGCGCGATTGAAGGTGATCTGGCTGCCTACGCCGGGAAACTGGGGCATGGCGAAATAAACGACCGGGTCGGCGTAGCGTACATGCGGGCTGCGGCGGCTGAGGGCCTGGGTGAGGCCGGGATGGTTGAGGCCGGGAACCATGAGGATGTGCTTTTGGGCAAAAATGCCCGGTTGGGCGCGGTCGGCGAGGATGACACCCCAGCGTTCCAACCCGGCGCGGATGCCGCTGCCATCGACAACCGGGGTGGTTTGGGCAACGGCCGGAAGCGTTTGTCCAATTTCGTGGGGTTGGTTGAAGGGGCCAAGTTCCAGAACGGCCGGCAAACCATCCAGGCCGATGGCGTCTACTTTGCCATCATATTCGGCAATGAGGGCGCGAGCTTGTTCCGGGTCGCCGTTGCAGCCTTTGCGCTGGATTTGGATTTCCTGCCCAAGAAATTGAACTACTTCGGTGTTATTGTCCTGGTTGAGGTGAATGACAAGCACTTGTTTCATGAAAACATCTCCTGAATATTTATTTCACACAGCAGCCGCTGCAAAACAAAACGGGGATCAGGGCTGTTTTGTCGCTGTGGTTGATTTTGGGTATGGGGTGAATGAAAAGGTTAATTGTGTGTGAACATGATACGAGGTCACTGGGTTGAGGACAAGAGAGGAATGTCAAGTTGTCGAGCGTCATACGTCATACGTTGCGGTTGGCGGGTGGCGCATTGCAGGTGATGGGTTTATTCGGCGGTGGGTGTCAGGTCGCCGGTGTTTACGTCTAGCAGCCAGCTTGCGCCATCGGAGTCGATGAGGCGGGCAACGGCCGTATCCATCCAGCCCATCGTAGTAAAGCGGCGGTCGTCGTGGTGGATGAGGGGCACGGCCGTTTCTGCGGCCACGTCCACCAGGAAAACCGAATGGGTCCAGTCGGGTGGCTGGCAGGGGTTGTAGGCGACTGTCGCCAGCAGGCGCGCGCCGTCAGGCGACCAGACCAGATTGCCCGCCACAGCCGGCAAATCGTAATCCAGATGGATGGCGCGCTCTGCGCCGGTGGCGATAGTGCGCAAAATTACCTGGCGCGGTCCGCCGGAACCAAAGCTGGCATAGGCCAGCGTTTGCTCGTCGGGCGACAGGGCGATGGACGTGCCCACGTAAGACACCAACTGGACGTAGGTCCCATCCGTCAGGTCCAGCCGCCAGAGGTCGGAGCCATTGACAAACAGGCCGCAGCCATCGACATCGGGGCGATTGGTGAAGTAAAGGTAACGGCCGTTGCCCGACCAGTGCAGCGGCGCAGGATAATCCCGCCCTAAACCATAGGGCCGCCATTCGTCGACGGCCGTCCATTTTACATTGCCGCCCACCTGCTGCACCGCCAGATATGCGCGATAAACTTGTCCATCGCCGCCGCTTTCTACCGGAGCCGACAGGCCATAAATCGTTTGCCAAAGACCATCGGGCGAGGTTTCCGTGGTTGGGTCGATCACGGCCGTCAGCGTAGACGGACTCGCGGGAGCCGCCGGTAAAACCACCACAGCCGCCTCGTCTCCCACAACAAACACCGACTCGCCGGGCGTTGCCCAACCGGCCAGATTTGCGGCTCTGGTTAACGAGAGCAGCTCCTTAACCGCCACCTCGCCGGTTTCCGGGTCGATAGAAAACAAGGCCAGATGCCTGCCGGGCATTTGGCCGCCGTTGGGCTGCGGGCAAGACACGACGCCGGTAATGAGGGTACGGCCGTTTAGCAAAACCGTGGTGGTATTGGCGCACATTGTTTTGACGGCGTCTGGGTTGGTTTGCTGCCAGATGGCGTTGACGGCTTCGTCTAAGGCGGCGGCGGGAAAGATAAGTTCGGCACGGCCGTTGGCCGCCACCCACACCCACTGCGGACCGTCTGCGGCGGAGAGCTGCAGCAGCAGGCTGCTCTCGTCCGGGGACCAGATGGGCAGCCAGGCGGCGTCGCTGCCGCCCAATCCGGCGCGATCGACGGCCGAAATTTGCTGTTCTTGCCTGGAGGCGATGTCTACCACATACAGGCCCGGTTCGCCGCCCAGGTTGTAGCCCGACTCGCGGGTGAAGGCGATTTTTTCGCCGGATGGCGCGATGCTGAAGGCTCGCGGCGCGTCGAGCGCCAGCAAGAAATCTTCCCCGATGGCCGAATGCCAGCGCAGTTGGTAGGTGTCATCGACAGCCAGGATGTAGGCGAAGGCTTTGCCATCCGCCGCCCAGGCAAAGCTGACCACGTTGTCTTCGATCAGGGTGTCGGTTTGGCCGCTGCTCATGGTCAGGCGGCGCAGCGGCCCGGCCGCCAGGCTGGCGGGTCCGGCGGCATGGGCGCGATCGGTGTAGAGGATTTGATTGGTGGCCCGCGCATAACTGCCGCTTAAGACGCGCACGCCGCCGGGGATGGGCAGTTCGGCTAACTGCGGGCCGTTTTGGCTCATGAGGATGCCGGAAACGGCCGTTTGCCGCGCGTCGTTCTGGATAAATTGGAGGATGTGGGCGAAGTAGTTGGGTGGCGGGAATACGGCCGTTGCCGATGCTGTAGGCTGGGGGACAGGTGTGGGGGTAGACAACTCTGGCGCTGGCGCTGTGGTGGACACGGCCGTGGCCGGCGGTAGGGTTGCGTCCGAAGATGGCGGGGTGGGAACGGCCGTCGGATCCTGCTGCGCGCAAGCCATCAGCCCGCTGCCCCAAATAACAACCAACAAACACATGAACCACCATTTCCCCATATGCACCTCGTTCATTTAGAATCAAATCTCGTAACTTTTCAGGTTTTTCTAGCAAGACCCCAAGGGTTTCATGCCCCAATAATCTAAATTCTCAGGAGCAAACCCTTGGGGTCTGTCCTGACGATACCTGAACAGTAACCTGCATGAATGGTGATTATAGGGATTGATACGGCCGTTTACCCAACGCAAGCCATTCGTTTACACCCCTACCCGCCAAGCTGGATGCCCGCTTCGGCCAGGCGTTCTTGCACCAGGGCTAACAAACGCGGGCGCATTTCGGCCGCTTTGCCAAAGCGCGCCTTGGCTACCAATGTTAGCTCTGTCTGCTGTCCCATCTCGCCGGACACGCTGATCACCTGCCAGGGTTCCAGCAAATTGGGCAGCAGAGTCACCGCTTCCTCTCGCAGCGCAGTCAGCAAGTCGACAGCCTGATGCAAATTTTCGGTTTCGATCATCAACTTGACGTCGGCGACGGAGAAACGGCCGCGGCTAAAGTTGCGTACCAGACGAATTTCGCCATTGGGCACGGTCAGAAGTTCCCCGGTGGGGGCGCGAATCTGCGTTGTACGCAGGTTAACCATCTCCACCACCCCTTCGATATGGCTGCTCGACCCCATGATTTCCACTTTTTCGCCCACGTCGAAGGTGTCTTCAAAGATAAAGCTGGCGCCGGTGAGAAAATCGCTGAGTAACGGCCGTGCGCCCAAGCCAAACGCCGCGCTAAACAAACCAATCATCCACACCAGCGTGTCCGCATCCACAAACAACGACAGGCTGAACAACGTGGCTATGCCAAAGCCCAAAAACGTCAGGCCGCTGCTCACCAGATCGCGCAGCGTCAGCAGTCTTTCGTGGCGGATACCCGGCCGTTTGCCCGAAAAACGCTTCACCTGGACAATGCGCCGCGCCAGATATTTGCTCAGGTGATGAAATATCCAGGCCAGCAAGTAAAAAGTGGCAATCAGGATAATTCGTCCCCACCAGATCGTTTGTAGCCCAGCCAAATTATCAGGCAACATCTCATTTCTCCTTCGCCGTAGGGCACGCGCAATGACCCGCCGCCCCCCGGACGCACTTGGTTGTCTGGCATGATAAAGGAAGAAACGGCCGTTGCCAACCTGCTTTGACGCCCTATTTGGAGACTGTTATACTCAACCTTTGCGGGTTAATAGTCGAAAAGTTAATAAGTCGAGTGGTCCAATCGTCCGGTAATCAGACAAAAAAGCCCACCCCTTTGCCGAAAAACGCCCAACTATCAGCCCCAACTACCAACTTCTTACGAGGCATTCAACCACATGGCAGATAAAGACAAACTCATTCCTCGCAGCGAGGATTTTAACGAATGGTACAACGCCGTTGTCCTAAAAGCGGACATGGCCGACTACGGTCCGGTGCGCGGCACGATGATCGTCAAACCTTATGGCTGGACGTTGTGGGAAAACATCCAGGCGGCGCTCGACAAACGCTTTAAAGCCACCGGCGTGCAAAACGCCGGCTTCCCCATGTTCATCCCCATGAGCTTTTTGCAGAAAGAAGCCGCCCACGTCGAGGGCTTCGCGCCCGAATTGGCCGTTGTGACCATTGGCGGCGGGCAGGAATTGGCCGAACCGATCGTCGTGCGCCCCACCTCGGAGACAATGATTGGCCACGCCTACGCCAATTGGGTTCAGAGCTACCGCGACCTGCCGATTCTGATCAACCTGTGGAACAGCGTCGTGCGCTGGGAGCTGCGCACGAAACTGTTCCTGCGTACGCTGGAATTTTACTGGCAGGAAGGCCACACGGCCCACGCCACCGCCGCCGAAGCCGAAGAGCGCACCCGCCTGATGCTGGACGTTTACGCCGACTTCGCCATCAACGAAGCGGCCGTGCCGGTCATTCGCGGCGTCAAGTCGGAGGCGGAACGTTTTGCCGGGGCCGACGAAACGCTGACCATCGAGGCGATGATGGGCGACGGTAAGGCGCTGCAATCGGGCACGTCCCACAACCTGGGGCAAAACTTTGCCAAAGCGTTCGACATCCAATACCTGGACCCCAACAATCATCTGCAGCACTGCTGGACGACCTCCTGGGGGCTGTCTACGCGCTTCATCGGGGCCATCATCATGACCCACGGCGACGACCAGGGCTTGATTTTGCCGCCGCGATTGGCGCCCTACCAGACCGTGATTGTGCCGATTTACAAGAAGGATGAAGAGAAAACGGCCGTGCTCACCGCCACCGCCCGCATCAAAGCCGAACTGGAAGACACCGGTATCCGCGTCCACGTCGACGACCGCGAAAACCTGACCCCCGGCTACAAATTCAACGATTGGGAACTGCGCGGCGTGCCCAGTCGCATCGAAATCGGTCCGCGCGACGTGGAAAAACACAGCGTGGCCCTGGCCCGCCGCGACGTGCCCGGCCGCGACGGCAAGCAGTTTGTCTCGCAAGACGGCCTGGCCCAAACCGTCGCCGCGCTCCTGGTAGACATCCAGCAAAGCCTGCTGGACCGCGCTACCCAGTTCCGCGACACCAACACCCACGACGTCAGCAACTACGACGACTTCAAAGAAGCCATCCAGACCGGCTTTGCCCGCGCCTGGTGGGCTGGC
>JAKQCM010000043.1 GCA_029559155.1 Chloroflexota bacterium | reverse complement strand
AAACGATAACGCAACCCGCGCCCGATATTCCACGACACGGCCGTCTTCCAGACGCATATCCAGCTTCACAATTTCGGCTATCCGCAAATCGCGCAAGCTCTGATTAGCCCGATCAACGACACTTTTGGCTGCTTCTTCCCAGGATGTGGGGCTGGTTCCTACCAATTCGACAATCTTATACACGCTCATCTGGAAACCTCCTATTGCAGCAGTCGCATAGATGGCATGATGGCAGTGGTGGGCGGCTCCGGCAAATACGTTAGACACAAACCGACACTAACAGGCTACCAGGAAACGCGCGGGATGTCTAGCCTGAGTCAAGGAGAAAATTTACCAGTTCCCCTTGTTTCCCTCCCCAAAAAGAGGGAAACCGGCTTCGTTTTTTGGCTTGTTTGGCCGAGGGCCGGGGAAAGGGCGAGCTTATGGTGGGCTGGGATTGGATAGGGGCAAAAAGGCCGGTGACAGAATGGTCTCGTTGAGATCGGGCTGGAATTGCGCCAGCCGTTTCTGTTCGGCGCGGTTGAGCTGCCAGAGGATAAAGCGCACGCGCCGCGACATGACCGTGGCGATATTCCACAATAACTGCGTCCCCAGGACGGCGTCATCTTCGCACAAGGTCAGCAGGCGCTCGCGGTTGAGTGTGAGGATGGTTGCGCCTTCACGGCCGGCCAGCAAGTCGGCCGTGCGCGCGCCCTGGTCCAGCATGGCCAATTCGCCGACGATTTGGCCGGGGCGAAAGGTGGTGATGTGCTGCATTTGCGCGTGCGCATGCATGGCCAGGTCGATACCTTCAGGGTCTTTCCATACTTCTACCGTGCCGGTTTGGATGATGTACAGGTCTGCGCCTGCGTCGGAAGCGTGGACAATGGCCTCGTCGGGGCGGCAGGTGCGCTGCCCACATTGGGCCGCCAACCGCGTGCGTTGGGCCAGATTCAGCTTATTCCCGACATCGGAGTGGGCCAGAAATTGGGCCACTTCACCAATTTTTACTAGCTCTTCTTCGGCAACCGGCATGTATAACTCGGTGCTGTGCCGGGGCAAACCCAGGTAAGCGGCGATCTGCCGACGGGTGGCGGCGTCGGCTTCAAATTGGGGCCAGTGGCCGGCTTTGGGCAGGATGCGCAGGTCGGCATCGGGCCATTCGTCGGCGACCACGCCGGCGTCGCGCAGCGGGACGGTGTTATCTTCTGCGCCCCAAATGACCAGGGCGGGGGGGTCTACCTGATGAAGTTGGCCGCGCAGGTCGTGGTCGCGCATGGCCCAAAAGCATTCGGCGCGCACGCGCCCCTGTCCGGGGCGGCGGGCGTCGCTGCGAATGCGGGCGTAATCTTCGCGGGTGATGCCTGTGCGCTCGGCAAAGGAGACCGGCCGCATGAGCCGATCTGTGAGGCCGACAATGGTGCGTTCGACGGCCGTTACCAATAAACTCCCCGGGCGAAACCGCTCCATCAGGGTGATGGGCGAAATGAAAATGTTGATGGCTTTCGACAAATGGCCGCTAATCGTCGGACTGAGCAGCACCATGCGCTCGATCAACAGCGGATAATGCAGCGCCAGCCGGATGCTGATCATGCCGCCCATGGAGTGCCCGACCAGCACAACGGGACCGTCGCTCTCTGTTTCGATGAGTTCGGCCAGCAGGTCGGCATAGCAGGGGATGGTGGCGGGTTTGTTCAGCGGTGGGGATTGGCCGTAGCCGGGCAAATCGACCGCCAGGCAGTGGAAGCGCTGCGCCAGCAGGCCAATCAGTGGGGAAAGGGCATACCATGAGCTGGACCAACCATGAATGAGCAGGGCAATTTGCCGCCCCGGCTGCCCGGCTTCGACAATGTGCAGCGGTTGTCCCTGGATGGTAACTGTTTTTTCCTTGAATGCCTGCGCCATGTTCCCATGCTCCAAACGAGGACGTTCGTACCCAAAACATGATACTCATTGGCGCAGTTTTCAGGAGTAAATGAGTCGTGAAAAAGGAGGATAGAGCGAGAGCAAGAGCGAGGAGAGAGCTAGAGCAAGAGCGAGAGGAAGAGAAAAAGAGACATTTCTTCCTCTCGCTCTAGCTCTCGCTCTAGCTGAGCAGCGCTGCGATGAACGGTTCCAGCGCGGTGAGGTCGAAGGCGAGGGCGTTTTCCCAGCAGTGGATTTCGGTCATGGCCAGGTGGGGCACGGCCGTTTCCCGCAGTCCATAAAACAGGAATGTGCCCGTCTCTTGCGCCAGTTCCAGGTGACGATCCGTTAAGGTTTGGGCGTCGCCCTGAATATAAAGCTGGAACATATTGGTGTGCGGCGGGTTGGGGTTGACGGTGATCTGGGGGAAGCGGGCCAGCACGGCGGCAACGGCCTGTGCTTTGGCAACCCATTGATCCATCTGTGGCAAGGCCCGCTGCCAGCCGAGGCGGGCGGAAGCGACAAACGGCCCCTGGGTAAACAGACGGCCGCCGTGGCGTACCTGCCACAGCCGCGCTTCCTTGATGAATGAGGTCGATCCGAGCAGCATTGCGCCGCACAAACCGCCCAGGTCTTTGTAAAACGAGACGTAAACCGAGTCGAACAGGGCGGCGATCTCGGCGAAATTTTTCTGGTAGAAGGGGCGTGTTTGCCAGATGCGCGCGCCGTCCAGGTGCAGCGGAACCTGTTTTTCTCTGGCCCAGTCGGCGACGGCCGCTAATTCTTCCCAGGTGGGAAGCTGACCGCCTAAGGGGCGGTAGGGCAGTTCCAGCAGGGCCACGCCCGGCTCGGCGCTGAGATCATGAAAGTCTTGCGCGGTAAGCATACGGCCGTTTACCAGTTCCGGCGCGCCAAATTGCAGCCGCTGCAGGTGGTGCAGCGCCTGATAGCTCAACTGCTCGGCGAACTCCAGGTGGGCGGTAGGATGCATGACCACGGTCGGGTTGCGCCGTCTGTCGGTCCAGATGCGCAGGGCAATTTGCTGGGCCATGATGCCGGAGGGCATAAACACTCCGGCTTCTTTGCCAAACTGGGCGGCGATTTCCGCCTCGAAGGCGGCGAGGTAGTCGCCACGGCCGTAGGTGTCGGCGTCCTCGCTGCCGTCTAAGCTGTCGGCCAGGGTGAGCAGTTTTTCCTTGAGGGATTGGCGACGGCCGTGTCCCGGCAGGACGTTGGTACATTGGGTGAAGATTTGGTCGGGTTCGTTCATAGGGTTGTTTTGGATTTCGGATTTGGGATTTCGGAGGGAAAGGAGAGGGGGCAGAATGGCCGTTACTTCTTACCACGCAGCCAAACTTAATGCATCTATTTCATAAAAGTGCTTGTCGCGTGTAACCAATGTCAGGTTATATTGCCTGGCGCAGGCCGCAATCCACATATCATTTTCTGGTACAGGACGCCCTTTTTCCTTTAGTTTGTTTTTTATCTCTCCATAATAGCGGGCTGTCTCGTAGTCACATCCTAGAATAACATTAGCGTCTGCCAGGCTATCAATACGGGCTATATTTAATTGACGCCTGCTGGATTTTTGCGCGCCGTAATAAAGTTCTCCCAGGGCGATCGCCGGAATAAAGACTTCTTCAGCCTGTCTGGCAGCTTCCATGACGGTCTGTTCCTGAGCAAACAAAGCAATGATGATATTTGAATCGAGCAAAAATCTACCACTCATTTAAGTCAACCTGTTCGCAATCCACTTCAACTGCCTGACGAATAATTTCCAGATCGTCGGCGGGAATAGCGCCGGCAAATTGCAGCAGGTTTTTACCTGGCGCACCAATCACAGCCGACAATTTGAGTTGTTGAGTGTAGGCCAGAACCTCTTTTTGCAAGCTTTCCGGCATTGTGTTGAGCTGTTCGATTACTTTTTGAACAATTGTATGGCTCATCAGCGCCTCCAAACTATCAATAAATTGCAATAATCCTGACTTGTAAGTTGATTATACATGACTTGGGAAAGATAAACGGCCGTTCCCCTTTCTCATGGATGATTGCCTTTATGGTAATGGCGGTGGGGGGGAAAACGGCCATGTTCGACTTTTCATTGCCACAAACAATTATAGACTGGTAAACCAATCTTGATCGATAGACACTTGTTCAATTTGCACCTTTCTTGTCTGAACACCCAGGCCAAGTTCTTTGAGTTTATCGACAAGTAAATCGCCATCAATGAGGTCAATCGCCGGAGCGCCGTCACGTGTCGCTTCTCGTGTTGCATCTTTAGTGAAGTTTCCTGTCGTTATAAGCAAGCCTTTGTCTGCCCGGCCGACCATCGCGCCGCGAAAGTCGCGTACCTGACTGGCGGAGACAGAGCCTTGATACCGCTTGCATTGAAAGATGACGTGAAAGCTGAGTAATCCGGCCAAACGCATGATTCCTTTGCCGTCAATGCCGCCATCACCACTACGTCCGGTAACTTCTACTTGAATAAAACCTGATTCACGTAACAGGCGTTGTACCAATCTTTCAAAGCTGGCCGGATCCATTTTTAGCAGGGCGGCCATTAATTCTTCACGCCATGTTAGTTCAGCGGCTGTTTCAGCCAATTTATCGGTTTCTTGGGGATCGTGAGGAGCTTTTTTGTCCTGGTCCCTTACTTGCCGAACAACAATTTTTGGATTTACCTTGTCTAATTGCCTTCCTTTACTAGTTAATGCCCAGACACCTCTGCTTGAATTTTCCAATACGCCATACTTCTTTAGATATGTTCTTGTCCAGGCCAGGCGATATTCGACTTCGGTTTGTCCCCCTTTTTCCGAATTATGCAATACTTCAAGCTGTTCGTCTGTGAGACCAACAATCTCTGCTACTTGGTTATTTATTTCCTCTATTGTTCCGGACCCACCAAGTACCTTTAACGCTTCGATAACTGGGTTCATGAGTCTGTCAAAAGTAGGAACTTTTTCTTCGACTTGTTTTGCCATTGATACGCTCTTCTCCCCATAAAAAAAATCAGAAGTGATCTTACCCAAAAGTAGAAGAGATTTTTTAAAAAGCTCTTCTACTTTTTAAAAAACCTCTTCTGATTTTACCCTAATTCTCTTGTGTTTTCCGGCGGGATTACGTCTGACGTAATCCCGCCGCTGATTTATGGCGTTGATCCGGTGGTTGTCTTGTCGTTGGCGACTTTTTCAAACTGGACGCGTGCCAATATCTCCATAAAGGCCGGCCCAGGGATGAAACGCACGCCAATCGACTTGATGTTGCGTGAGGTCACCCCTTCCAGCGTGTCCGACCCTTCGGTAGTAATCGATAACTTAAAGACGCCAAAGTCGTCTAAATCCACGATTTTACCTTCGGCTAGATGGCGTGGAATGAGATTCCACAGGTTAGCGATGGACGCATATGAATCGGCCTCACTCATGGAGGAGCGGTCTGCCGCCTCCATGGCCAGGGTCCGTATGGTCACACGGCCGTCTGTTTGCAACGATGGGTAAAACTTGCGCGGACCCTCCGGATCGCGGGGGTTTACCTTCTCGATAGCCTTATATTTGGCAGTCATCTACGTCTCCTATATGGTTGTTGTTGCTCGGAATACGCTTCTTGGTTGCGCGACTATCCGGCAGAAAGAGAAATAAAACTTTGCCTAAGATAATATGGAACGGCCGTTCTTCGCAATAGGACTCATGGGGGATTAAAAAAAGACCTGACAGGTTTTCTTAAACCTGTCAGGTCTGCTGGTCTGCTTTAGAATGGTCCAATCTTACGGATTGGACCATTCTTGTCGCCCTTACTCCGTAATCGTAAACAACATGCCGTCCGTGCGGCCAAACACTTCGGGGAAGTAATCTTCCTGCGCCACTGTGGGCATCACCTGATAACTGCCAGGGATGTTGGCCTGCAAGAAATAGGTGTATTGATACGTCCCGGCGGGCAAGAAGTCGGCGTAGAAGCGCACCTGCTCGTCGCGGTATTCAACCCGGTTAAAGTACCACCAGCCCCAATAGCCATAAGCATTGTTCTGGTCAGTGCGGTTAAAGCTGCTGCCCATCGTGGCGGAATTGGTCTCCAGGGTGGGGTCTATGCCTTCCGCGCCCGCGGGCAGTGGGTCGCGCACCACCGCATACACCAGGTCATTGGGCGCAATGATGGTCAGTTCCACGCGCACTCTTTGCCCGGCGGCGATGCTGTTGATGGGCAGGCAGGTCTCTGTCTGCGGGTCGCAGGCCGCGTCGTAGTAGGCGCGCTGCACCGTCACACCCCGGCTGGTCGCCGACACAGATTCGGCCGGCAGATAGGCGTTTAGATAGACGTTGTAATAGAGACGGCCGTCGCCCGAACCGCGCTCAAAGCCCAGGAAGTTCGTGTCGCCGGCTACCAACTGCGCCATCGGCACAGATTCGCGCACGCTTTCTGTTACATTGGCCTGCGAGAAGAAACCGTCCGCCTGCGCGGCTGTATTCACGGTCAGCGACCAGTCATAGTTGGCTTGCAGCTCCTGTGTCGCCGCCAGCCAGTCGGTCAGGGCCAGGATATTCCAGGCTGTCTCGTGGCTCGTGCTCCAGCGAACGGCCGTGCGCGCCACCATCAGCCAGTTCACCGTTTGCGGGGCAAAGGGGGCGTCGGGCTGCACACGCGCCAGGGCGTCCAACACAATCGCCGTGCCGCGCACATCGCTGTTCAGGTTGTTCCAATCCTGCTCCGCGTCCTGCCAATGCGCGCCGGTCGCGCTGAACACCACCGCGTCATTCAGATCGGCCAACAGCGTGGCCTGGTTCTCGCCCGCGTAGGCATTGGCCTCATAAGCCAGCGCCAGGAACGCCTTGGCATATGGGTCCAGCAGGCCGCGCTGCGCATCAAACAGGGCGTCGGCCTCGTCTACCACATCCTGCCCCTGCTCGGCCAGCACATACAGGAAGAAGGCCTGTCGGTTGGCGCGATACGGTTCATCTAGCCCGGCGGCATTTTGCAGTTTGCCGCGCACATAACCGGCGGCGGCGTCCAACACGGCCTGATCCACCCCATAGCCTGCCTCATCCGCCTTGATCAGCGCGAGCAGGCCATAGGCGGTCAGCCACGGGCTGCTGTCCGGGCTGTAGCACCAACCCCAGCCGCCGTCAGAGCGGGCCAGACCTTGCAGCGCCTTGATGTCGGCCGTTACCAAATCGTTTAACTCCTTCAACAACTGCGGTTGGTCCAGGTTCAATTCGGTGATGGCCCGGGCGGTAACAGCGTTGGGCAGCAGTCGGTCCACCAGCGCCGCGGCGCACTGGGCGTTGTAAATGTCGTTGTTTTGCGCCTCCAGGGCGTTGATCAGTGCCGCAGCCAGCGAGGCGCTGATCTGCACATCCACCGACCCGCGCCGCGAGTCGATGTTGCCCGGCAGCAGGATAGCTTCCACGCGCCTGCCCGCCTCTTCCATCACCCCAGACGTGCCGACAATGTCGGTTGCGTCGTAGCGATAGACCGGGATCATGTTGTCTGGCCCCACGCCAAAGCTGGGTTTGGTGGCATCGCTGTAACCGCCGCCTTCCACTCTAAAGGTCAGGTCGGCAAATTCCACGTCGTCCACCGTCACCGGCCAGCGCACCAGGGCGCTGCCCTTAGCCGGCACACTCACCGTCTGGTCGGCGAAGCTGCCTTCCACAAAGCCGCTGCCTTCCAGGCTGGCTGTGGCGTCTATGGCCGCGTCGGTCTGGTTGTTGATGATGGTTCCAATCTGGACCACATCGCCCACGGTGAAGAAGCGCGGCGTTACCGGACGCAGCAGCAGGGGCAAACTGACGGTGATGTCGGTGTATTCCTGGTCGACCAGCGTATCGTTGGTCACGACTTTGCTGCTCAGGCGGAAGGTAGTCAGGGTGTCGGGCAGAGGGATTTCTACCCTGGCCTGCCCGCTGCTGTCGGTGAAGAGTTTGGCTTCCCAATAGGCGGTGTCGGGGAAATTGCGGCGCACGTTGTCTTCTTCGTCGCCTATGCCCCGGCTGAGGGCGGCTTCGGCCATGTCGCCGCCGCCGCCGCCGCCGCCGCCAAAGAACTCGACCGGCACTTCAACGTCCAGCCCTTCGCCGGAAACCAGCAGGCCGGAGCCAATGTTGCTGTAGAGCGGCTGCTCGGCATAAAACGCATCCAGAATGTGGGGCGCGTTGTCGGGTTTAAGCGTCAGAACGGCCAGATCGACCAGCGCCAGGGAGAGTTCGGCCTGGGTTGGCTGCCCGGCAAAGTTGGTGACCTGGATGTCGAAAACGGCCGTGTCCCCTGGTTCATACTCGGTTTGTTCCGGCGTCAGGGTCAGGTTCAATGCCTGCTGTTCCGGCGAGACAGACAGCTCCACCATGCCGGTGCGAATGTCGGCGTAGGGGCGGTTGGGGTCGTCGGGATTAACGGGTTTAACGGCCGTTACCCCCACATACACATTGGGCGCAAAGATGGGCGTAATGGGAATCTCCAGCACTTCGCTGCTGTTTACGCGCACCACCCGCTGCTCTACCATGTTGCCGCGTTCGATGGTCAGCCAGGCATTCACCGGCTCGGCGAACGGCGACTGCACCAGAATGCGCGCTGTGTCGCCCGGTTTGTAGCTTTGTTGATCGGCCACCAGGTCCATTGCATATTCACGCGGAGCCGAGCGCCAGCCGGCATAAGCCGGGTCAACAGCCCAGATGCCGGTCGTGGCCGTTTGCTTGCGGCCACTGCTGTCTGTGAGGGTCGCCACGGCAATGTAAGAGCCGCCTTCTGCGGGCACAAAGCTGGCTTCCCCCTTACCCTGCGCATCGGTGGTCACGGTGGTTTGGGAGAGTTCCGTATCAACCGGCGTCCAGATGGTGTAGTACTGGCCATAGTCATTGCTGCGCGCCGCTTCCCAATCGCGTCGGTAGAATGTCACCGCGACCTCTTGATTGGGCAGGGCGTCGCCATTCCAGTCTACGGTCACAAGTTCTACCACGGCTTCCTGCCCGGCGCTGACGCCGTAGTCGGCGGGACGCACGCCCACGTAGCCATCGGCGGCGTGGAAGACCACGCTGGCCCGGCTGGTGACGGGGAATTGGGCCAGGTCATTGACAGATGCTTCTACCGTGACCTTGCGGCTGCCGTCGTCGGCGGTGCGCAGCAGGTCGGCGGGCAGGGTGATGGTGACACGGCCGTTGGCGTCTGTTTTGCTTTCGCCGGATGTCAGCCAGTTGCCATAGACGCCGCCGCCGCCAAACGGTCCATACGGTCCGGTACTCACGTAATTAAAGCCGGCGCTATCGCCAAATGCATAATTCGGCCCATCCATGTTGGGGTAATAGGCGTCTTCATAGATAGCCCAACTCACGCTCAGATCGGCGGCCGAACCGCCAAAGAAGTATTCGGTTTGCAGCACCACATCCACCGTCTCACCGCGCAGCGCTTCCGCTTTGTCGGGCGTCATGGTGATGAGGAATTCCGGCTTGCGGTATTCGGCTACGCTGAAGGCGCGCATGGTTTCCCAATCTTGCCCTTCCACATAGATGTTCAGCGACCCCAGCGGCGCATCTTCCGGGATGACCCACTCGCCATAAAACGCGCCATCGCTGTCCAGGGTTACCGGGATGGTTTCGTCGATGCCGCCTTCGTTGTAATAGTTGACCGGGGTAATGCGCAGCGTGGCTTCGGTCTGTTGGGGCAGCGTGTAGCGGCCAAAATCAGGGTCGCGCACGATGCCTTTGTAATAGACAGTATCCCCCGGCCGATAAATGGGCCGGTCTGTGTAGAGGTAAACATACGCCTTGGTGGGGTCGTTGTAGCCATAACTAATACCCAGCCGCCACGGTTCAAAACCACCGCTCCAGGCACTGTTGGCCGCGCCAAACCCGGCCTGCCCCGGCTCGTTGCTGATGACCGTGACGCCGTTGGATTGGTTGGGGTTGCGCTGGTAATCGAAGCGGGCAAAGCCGTTGGCGTCGGTAACGGCCGTGCCGCTGGGCACGCCATCCACGTTGTACAGGGTAATCGTTCTGCCCTGGGCCGGCTGGCCGGAAGCGATGTCTGTGGCCCACACATTCACTTCATTGGGCATCTCTTTCACCACTAAATTGGTGTCGGCTATCACCAGAATGGTGCGCTGGATCTGCCAGTAGCGCGAATCGTCTGTGATTTCCGGGGCGCTCGCCTGCAGGAAATAGACGCCGGTAGGCAGCGCGCCGCCATCGGCCAAAGACAGCGATTCCACACCGTCGCCATTGGGCGACAGGGTCCAACTGCGCAAGGGATCGGTATCGGGTTGGTAATCGAAAATGCTGTATTGGTTGCTGAAATAGCTGATCGGCAGGCCGACATCGTACAGGTCGATGGTTATTTGGGAGACGCTGCGATGGATGATGTCGACGGCCGTTTCAAAGCTGGTCGAAAGCTGCGTCACCGCGCCGGGCAGGTTAAAAGAAGCGATAGGCGAAGCGACAGGCGTGGTAAATTCAAACGTGTAATCCTCGCCCAGCCGGTTGCCATACGGGTCGGCGGCGTCGGCGGGAATGGTGATTCGGTACGTGGTTGACCGTTCCAGGGCAAAATCGACGCTTACGCTGAACTGATCCCAATCGTTAAAGTAGTAGCGCACATTGCCAGGCTGCGGATCAATGACGATACGATCCTCCAGCGTGTCCGGGTTCATGGAAGAGGCAAACGTCACACTAAACCCATGCTGCCAGGATTCGGCCGTCGCGCCGTCAGGCGGATCGGTGGAGACAACAGCCGGAAACGGTACGGTGGTGAACGCTTTGATGGCCTGTTCGGCCAGGTTGGTCGGGCTGGCGGCCGCCTGAGCGCCGGTCTCCACCACCACCTGATAATCGGTGGCCAGTTGCAGCAGGGAATCGGGTTTTAACGTCACGACGCGGTCGCCATCAGACCAGATGTAAGTTAAGGCCACCGCAGGCGCATCCACGCCGCGCACAGACATCGCCGCCTGCGTAGAGGCGCGATCCATCGGCATATTGAAAGTAACCGTGATGGCTTCTGTGGGGCGAACGGGCGCATCCTCGCTGCGGCTGCCTTCCTGCCCAATCTGGATGCGCGCCACTTCCGGCGCGGCCGTGGCAAAGCGCCAGGTGAAATCGTCGGCCAGCACAGCGCCGGTCACATCTTCCAGCCCGGCGTTTACCGTTACCTGATAATTGGTCGCGCCGTTCATGGCCACGCTGGGCGTGAAGCGGTAGATGCTGGTGGAGGTCCATTCACCCTGCCCATCTACAGGCGGATCGAAGGTGAGTGGTTGGGGTAAATTTGCCTGCTGGTCGGTTGTTACCAGCGGCACAACAGGCCGGTTAAACAGCACCGTGATGGTCCCTTCAGCCGAGGCGTCGGTTGTGCCGTTTTGCGGAATTACCTGGGCCACTTGCAACGCGCCGATGGTTTGCAGGTTAAATTCGGCCGGGGCGCTCATGGCCTGGCCGTTTTGCCCGGCGGCGGTTTCGTTGACCTTTACACGATAGGTTTGCTGCCGGTTGAGCTGGTTGTTGGGCGTAAAGATGACGGTATCGGGG
Source organism: Chloroflexota bacterium (assembly GCA_029559155.1). Classification (GTDB taxonomy): domain Bacteria; phylum Chloroflexota; class Anaerolineae; order Promineifilales; family Promineifilaceae; genus Leptovillus. The sequence goes on along the minus strand of JAKQCM010000043.1, from coordinate 7,504 downwards.
CGCGGCCAGGTGAGGCTGCCGGCAACGGCCGTGTCGTCGGCCACGCTTTGCACTTCTAAGGCCTGTTCGACGCTGCTCTGGTTCATGGGCTGGTCGAAGCGAATGGTAATCGCGCCGTCCAGCGTCACTTCCTCGCCCACTGCCGGGCTGCTATAGACAACTTGCGGCGGCCAGTCGATGTCGGCCGGGTCAACGGCGGCCTGGGGCTGCGGTGTGTTGGTCGGCACGGCCGTTGGCGCCTGGGTAGGTTCCTCTGTGGTCTGGGTGGGAAGGGCGGCGGTGGGAACGGCCGTAGGCGTTTCTAGGGGCGCTTCTTGGCGGCGGCACGCTGCCAGCAGCACGAATAAGGCTAATAGGGTGATAAATAATAGGAAAGGCGCACTTCTCGGTTTGAACATAGCGAGTCTCCTGAAAAATATAACGACAATTTAGGTGGTAAGGTATTTAAAGTGAAGGCTTGTTTGGTCAGTCGCCTGGTAGGGCACGCCCAGACAATGCCCATTATGCATTGCGCATCCTGTATAACGTCCTTTCCTCCCCAATTGTTCCAAATGAGCCATACATGTTTGCGCTACATTGCACTATAACAAATTCCCCCCGCTTTTCAAGCAGGCATAGACGGATTGTAGGGGGAATATAGCCGGAACGAAAGCTGGCGCAATCGAGAAGCTAACGTTTGCACGCTTCATGCCAGCTTTCTTCTTCCTGCCCCATATCTGTTATACTCGCGTCATCATGGAGAAAATTACCCTTATCGCCATTTGTAAATTTGGGTTGGAAAAGCTGGTAAAGATTGAAGTCAATCACCTTGGCTTCCCGGAAGTCCTCGTGTCCGACGGCCGTATCGAATTTACCGCTGCCCTATCTGACATTCCCCGCCTGAACCTGTGGCTGCGCTACGCTGACCGCCTGCTGCTAAAAGTGGGCGAGTTCCCGGCGCTGACTTTTGATGATTTATATGAGCAGGTGCGGGCGCTGCCCTGGGAAGCGTGGATGTCGGTTGACGGCCGTTTCCCCGTCGATGCCAAGTCAGTTAAATCTGCCCTGCAAAGCGTGCGCTCCTGCCAATCCATCGTTAAAAAAGCGGTGGTCGACCGGCTGCAAGCGGCTTACCACACGGCCGATTTGCCCGAAACCGGCCCGGAATACGCCATCCAGGTTGCCTTGCTGAACGATACCGCCACCCTGACCCTGGACACATCCGGCGCAGGTCTGCACAAACGCGGCTACCGCACGGAAACGGTCGAAGCGCCCTTAAAAGAGACCTTCGCTGCCGGGCTGGTGTGGCTCAGCCCGTGGCGGCCGGATGGGCTGTTGATTGATCCGATGTGCGGCTCAGGCACGATTTTGATTGAGGCGGCGCTGAAAGCGCGCCAGATGGCTCCCGGCCTGCGCCGCGACTTTGCCGCTGAAGGCTGGCCGATCATCGCCGCGACGGCCTGGCGCGAGGCGCGGGAAGCGGCTCTGGCAGCGCGGCGATCAGACCTGACGCTGCAGTTGTTTGGGTATGATATAGACGCAACGGCCGTGGCCGCCGCCCGCATCAACGCCGCTAACGCTGGCGTGGCCGACGATATTGTCTTTGCCCAAAAAGATGTGCGCGATTTGTGGATTGACCGTGAAACCGGCACGTTGATCTGCAATCCGCCTTACGGCCGTCGCCTGTCCGATTTTCAACAAATGAACCAGATGTACATTGCCCTGAACAAGATGCTGCGCAAAAAAACGGGCTGGGCCGTGTGCATTCTCACCGCCGATCCCAAATTCCCCGACTACTTCAAACGCGCCCGGCCGGATCGTGTGCGCAAGTTTTTTAACGGCCGTATCCGGGTCAACTATTACCAGTACGATGCCCTGAAGTAGCTGCCTCAGAGATTGGTCCAATCTCGCAGATTGGACCAATCTAGCCACGCACGTTATTCACGCCACACAGCTCGCTTCTCAACTGCGCTTTTTGAATTTTGCCCAGGGCATTTCGCGGCAGGCTGTCCACCAGCAAGACGCGGCGCGGAACCTTGTAGCCGACCAGATGACGCTGGCAGTAAGCCGTGATTTCCTCCGCGGTAACAGGTGTGTCTGGGCGGGGGACGATAACGGCCGTTACCATTTCCCCCCATTCCACATCCGGGCAGCCGATGACGGCGCTGGCCAGCACCGCCGGATGGTCGGCTAACACCAGTTCTACCTCTGGCGGATAGATGTTGAAGCCCCCGCTGATGATCAAATCTTTAGACCGGCCCTTCAGCGTGAAATAGCCGTCCGGTTCACGCAGGCCCAGGTCGCCGGTGCGCAGCCAGCCGTCCGGGGTGAAGGCGACGGCCGTTTTGTCCGGCTGCCGCCAGTACCCCTTGCACACGTTGGCTCCGCGCACCTGCACTTCGCCGACTGCGCCATCGGGCAGCGGCTCATCCGTTTGCGGATGGGCGATGCGCACGGCAACACCGGGCAGTGGCAGCCCCACCGACCCGATACGCCGCTCGCCGTGCAGCGGGTTAGAGGTGATCATGCCCGTCTCCGACATGCCGTAACGCTCCAACAGCGTGTGGCCAAACGTGGCCTGAAACGCATGAAACAAATCGTCGGGCAGGCGGTCGGAACCGGATGTGAACAGGCGCATGTGGCGCAGGTTATAGGCGGCGGCGTGGGGCGCGCCGACCAACCGCCGGTGGATGGTGGGCACGCCCATCAAGACCGTGCAGCGGCGATCTTGCAAGGTTTGCAAAGTTTTCTCGGCGTCGAAGGTGGGGTGAAGAACGGCCGTGGCCCCCGCATTCAGCGCGCCGTGCAAGGCGACAATCAGCCCATGCACATGGAAAACAGGCAGCACATGGAGCAAAATGTCGTCAGCCCGCCAGCCCCACGCCTCGTGCAACGCGTCCAGGTTCGCCGTGAGGTTGCCGTGGGTCAGCTCGGCTCCTTTGGGGCGGCCTGTTGTGCCGCTGGTGTAAATCATCAGGCAGGTGGCGCTGCTGTCCTGAGGCATGGGAGCCTGGGCGGGCGGGAAAGCGGCGATAAACGCCTGGAAGTTGGCGTCGTTGGATGTATCGAGAAAGAAACATCCTTGCAGCGCGGGCAAATCGGCCAGCAGGGGGGTGATGGCGTTACGGGCGGTGTTGTCGGCAAACAGCAGGCTGGCGGCGGCGTCTTGCAAGAAGTAATGGAGTTCGTGGGGCGGGTAGCCGGGGTTTAGCGGCAGGCTGATGGCTTCCAGGCGCATAATCGCCAGGTGGAGGTAGACGAAGGGTAGACATTTGGGCAGCTGCAAGGCGATGCGGTCGCCGCGCTGTACGCCGTTGGCCTGCAGGAAGGCCATCGTTTGGGAGACGGTTTGTTCGAGTTGGCGGTAGGAAACGGCCGTTACCCCATGTTCCGTTACAAATTCCAGCGCCGGTTTATCGGCATAATGGCGGCAGTTTTGCGCAAGTTTGTCCAGAAATGTCATGGTCGCTCCAAGGTTTAATAGTGGAGGGTATTGTAACACGGCCCGATTGGACCGATCCCCCGGGTTGGTCCAATCCTGGAAAAAGGTTTGAGCGAGGAACGGCCGTTTCTCCTTCCTTTCCCCCTCCCTCCTTGTGCTATACTAACGCCACATGCAACCGAAATACCCACCGAGACACAGACCTTTTCTCTGCGCCTCTGCGCCTCTGCGTTAAATTCTTATTTCGAGGAGACGACATGAGCGCAGGCTCAGCATCGTGAATGAAAATCCGCAGATTTCGCAGATGACGCAGATTTTTTCTCTGCGTTCTCTGCGCCCTCCGCGGTTTTATTTTCGAAGGAGACGACATGAGCGCAGGCTCAACACCATGAATGAAAATCCGCAGATTTCGCAGATGACGCAGATTTTTCTCTGCGCCTTTGCGCCTTTGCGTTAAATTATTTTCAGAGGAGCAAATTTAGCGATTGGCGCACAATTTTCCGGTTCAATCGGCCAAATCTCTGCTTACCGGCGAATCGTTTGCTAGAGAAATATATCCGATTAGCAGGCAAATCGCACCGGTTTTAGAGAGGAAATGTGTCGCCCATCGCCGGAACGGAAACCTGACCTGGCAACCCTTCAGCCAGCCAGACCTGCTGTGCTTCTTTTTGCCATCGCGTATTGCTCCAACCATAACCTGGGTTGCCTGCGCCATCGGGATGGCCGCTGATGTGGACGAGATGGGTATGGCGGGGCTGCAAGACACGGGCATACTCACGCGCATGGGTGAAGGATGCATGGTTGGTGGGATGATCTTTGGCCTGCCAGAAAGTTGTATCTATGAAAAGGTGGTCGGCGTGGGAGAGGAAGGCAACGGCCGTTTCCTCGGCCGCCGTTTGGGGGCGAGCCAGCCAATCATTTTCACTGTCTATGTCCCACAGGAGCACTGTGCGGGAAACGGCCGTTGCAACCACATACGCCGCACAGGTGTACCGAACTTGCGCCGGCCGGTCGGCCCGCCGGTCGGCGTTTCGGTGCGACACAGTCACCGGCGTAATGGTCACGCCGGGCAGGTGAATAGGCAGCGGCGGCAGCACAACTCCCGGCGGTTCATACTCGCCAGATTGATGCGGCGTAATGAGGTTGTCCCATTCAAAATCCTGGCGGCGCTGCAGCCATTCGCCGGTTCCGCTGCGGCACCACAATGGGATACGCGCGGTATCCAACCCTTTCGCTTCGCGGTGATGCAGGTAAGTCGTCAACAACCGGTTCAGGTTGATGACGTGATCGGGATGCCAATGGGTGAGTACAATCCAATCCAGCCGCGCTTGCGTCCCGCGCAAAAATGGATTTTCGATCAGGCTGTCTACCACGCCGGCTCCGGCATCAAACAAAATGTGCGACACTGTCTGGCCTGTATCATCCACCGAGAGCAGCGATGCCGATAGATTGGCGCCGCGTTGGGCCGAACGGCAGCGGAAACAATCGCAGCCAAACACGCGCAAATAAGACCCTTCCACACCATTCATGCTTAAAAAGTGCTGCATTTCCCCTCGTGATTCGTTGTATAATGGCTACGCGAAATATATCGCTGTTTTAAGGACAGGGAACGGCCGTTCCCTGCTTTCTTGGTCGTTGGTAAAGAATCTCGCCTCAATGCCCGCAAAATCGGGTAAGGCAGGTATAATGTAATCGGAACTTGATGGAACAATTTCATCCATGGTGCATCTCAAGGCAAAATCGACAGCAATTTCTTCAGATAATCAACTTACACTACGTGACTCAACTGCAATTCGCTTAATTATTCCTTGGCTATCACGGCCAGTCCTGTGGAACTTTGGTTTGTGACCAACGGTGTTTGAATCGGCGTTTAATGATAACTGAAATAGTCTCTGGCGTTGACAGATTGGTATTCGCCGGACGCTCATATTCGGGTTGTCTCAGGTAAAAAGCATGTCCCAATCTCAACCTCTAAACAACCACTTACCTTATCCTTTTCCTGAAATGTATAATCCGGTCGCCAAGTCCGAAGATTTTTCCCCCTTCCGGCTGCTATTTTCCCTGACAATGGCTGTATTTACCGTCGAATTGGCCATCATGCTGGTCATCGAACACATTTATAATCCCGGCGACAATTTTTCAGGCAGAGTCATCGAAGCGCTGCTCGATGCCTCGATTTTAGCGATTTTTGTTTTCCCCACGCTTTATTATCTTTCCTTTAGGCCGTTGGTTACGTCCCTGATGCAATATCAGGTAACCGATAAAGCGCTTAATCGATCGTATACTTTTTTGGGAAAGGTGTTTGCCAGTCTGAATGATGGCGTTTTGGTTGTTCGTGTGCCCGACTATACCGTGTTGACGAGTAATGTAACTGCCGGCAGGTTGTTTGGCGAATCGGATACTCCGCTGATTGGGCAAAAGTTGGCGCAGTTGTTTTTTGAGGATACGGCCGTTTATGAAACCTTCATCGCCGAAGTGAACCAAAACTTGAAGATAGGCGACCTGTTCCACACCGAAATCACCATCACCCCACACCCAAAAAAGAGATTCAGCGCCGAAATCACTGTCACCGAAATCCGCAACGAAGACGAAGCCTACCAGGTCTTCACCATTCGAGACATCACCGAAAAAAAACGTTCCGAAGAACAAATCAATCTGCAAACCACTGCCCTCCAGGCCGCAGCCAACGGGATTCTGATCACCAACACCAACGGCATTACAGAATGGGCCAATCCAGCCCTATCCCAAATGTCCGGTTACACATTCGAGGAGCTTATTGGCCAAAGCGGCGGCCTGTTTGATGCAAGCCTGTACGAGCCAGAACGATACCAAGAGATGTGGCGCAAACTTTCAGCCGGGCAACCGTGGGAAGGAGAAATTGTCAACCAGCGCAAGGACCACAGCCGCTATACGGAATTGCAAACCATCGCGCCTGTACGCAACCCGCAAAATGTCGTCACCCATTATGTAGCCATCAAACAAGACATTTCTCCGCGCAAAGCTGTGGAAGCGCAGCTAGAGAAACAAAATCAAGAGCTGCTTATACTTGGCAAACTTGGTCAAACCGTTGTTTCCAGCCTGGAATTAAATGTCGTGTTTAATCAAGTTATTCAACAATTGATGCCCCTGTTCCAGGCCGAGTGCATCTCGATTATTCTACGGGAAGAAGGCCGACTGGTTTATGTGGCTACCGGTGGACTGCATGCCAACGAAATTTTAGGCCAAAGTATTTCCTTAGATTTTGGCGTTCCTGGTATGGTATTGGCCAACAAAGAGCCGATTTGCATCGTCGATAACGAAGAAATATTGGCAGATGCCTGTGGTTGTGACCCTCTATCGACCATTGCCGCCCCACTGCGCCTGGGCGATGAAGTTTTTGGCCTCATCCAGGCCTCGCACCGTCAAGCCCATGCCTTTAACAAAGAAAGTCTACAAATGTTGCAATCGGCGGCCAATTGGGCGGCCATTGCCATCAGCCATGCGCGGCAACTCCAAGAAATCAGGATGCGCCTGCGGGAAACGGCCACACTTTCGGCAATCAACCAATCGTTAAATGAAACCCTGGATTTGGAAAACGCCTTGCAGCTTATCGCCGACTCCACGCCAAAGTTGATCAACAATGTCGATCGTGTGGTTATTCATTTAACAGATGAAAACGAGCAGGTCTTGTATCCTGTTATCTGGAGCGGCCAACCACACATGGATACTCCTTCGCTTTATTTAAATTACGGCGAAGGGATTGCCGGTCGAGTGATGAAAACCGGTAAGTTAATCAACGTCCCGAACGTCGCCAATAGCGGTCAGTTCCGAGCATTCCCGACTGTTCCACCGATCAAATCGTTGATGGTTGGGCCATTGCAAAGCGGCCGTTTCCAGTTGGGCACCATTAGTGTGCACAATCAAACCATAGAAAATGCGTTTTCGGAGATGGACGAGCGGTTGTTGATGCGGTTGGCTCATTCAGCGGCCGTAGCGATCAATACGTCCCGCCTGTATCAGGCGGAACGGCAGCAGCGACGCTTTGCCGAAGACCTGGTGCAGGCAGCGGCCGCTTTGAGCGGTAGTTTGCGTGTTAACGAAGTT
>JAKQCM010000034.1 GCA_029559155.1 Chloroflexota bacterium | reverse complement strand
TTCCGATCTAATGATACGGCCGTCACATAGAGGATGTGACGGCCGTTGCTCAGCCCGGTGGTATCAATCACGCCGCGCGCGGTCTCGATGGTCTGGTTGAAGGTTCCATCGACGGCCGTCATCGCCACCGGCGCGGCTCCGGCTTCCCAGGGCGGTGTATCCACGTAGACCTGCCCGGCATAGATGGCTTGCGTTGGTTCCGCGCCGTTCTGGTTGTTGAAGCGCGTGTCGTTGAGGCTGGCGGTGACGGTGATGGCGCTGCCGGGAGCAGGTCCATAACTGCTGAGGACCAGATTGAGCGCATCCGGTCCGGCGGGGGTCATGTACGGCGTGCGCACCGTTTTGGCGGCATAGATCAACGCTTCCAGGTTGTCGGGGAGAATGCTGTTTTCAAACGTGCCGCAGTCCTGGAAGAAGCTGGTGCCCAGTTCAAAGGTGTAGGCGGCCAGGCCCAATTCGCCGTAGGCAAAATCATCTGTCGTGCCATCGGTGGGATAAAGGCCGATGGATTGGTCGGGTTCGTAGCCGTTGAAGTAGGCGAATTTGCGCCCCAGTGTTTGCAGCGCTGTGCCATTGGGGGCGACGCTGCTGGTGAAGCCCCAGGGCCAGAGGACCAGTTGGCTGTAGCTGTGCAGGTCCAGAAAAATACCGGTGGCGTCTACAGGGGCAGGATCGGTCAGATTGGGGCCGCGCTGGTCGGGGAAGTTGGCGCGCACGTAGGCTTCCACGGCCTGCACTTCTGGCTCGGAAGCGGCCGATGGGCCTCTGTATAAATCATCGCAGGGGGCGCCGCTGGAGCCGCCGCAGCAACCCCAGGCAAAGGAGAAATTGCGGTTGAGGTCGGCCCCACGGGAGGTGGAGGTTGTGCCGCAGTAGTTCTGGTTAGTGTTTTTGCGCCAGGAGAGGCCGGTTTCGGCTTGTTTACGGCCGTCCGGGTTCGATTGCAGCAGCAGGTGGATTTCGTGGTAATCCAGCAGCCAGGTGGCGTCGGCGTCGCTGCCGTAATTGTCCACCAGGTATTCGGCGAATCGGGTGTTCAATTCGGCCGGGGTGTATTCGCGGGCGTGGATGGAGGACATGACAAACAGCTTCGGTTTGGGGCCGGGGACGGCCGAATTGGTCAGCTTGAGCACCATCAGATCATACCCGCCCAGGCCGACGCTTTTTTGCCAGGAGTTGCCGATGTCGGTCCAGGTGGCCAGGGTGGGGTGATTGGCGACGATGTTAACGGCCGTATCATAACTCTCCTCCACCGTGCGGTAACAGGCGTAACCGGGAATGCCATCCACCTGACCGGGCGCGGCCTGAATTGGCGTGGTGTACAGCGCGGTCATCTTCTCGTCGATTTCCAGTCGGAAGCCGGCTTTTAGCAGTTGGTCATATTCGGCGGGGGTCACGTCGATGACCAGGTAGCCCTGGTCATAGTTGACTTCCCACGGCTCGCGGGTGGCGGCCAGGTCGGCGACCATTTGCCGGTCGGTGAAGTAGGCGCGCACCACGACCCACTCGGTGGGCAGCGTGGCTTCATCGACGGCCGGGGCCGGACGGACGGACAGCGCCAAAAGCAGGCTTAAGCCGATGAGACTTAGCAAAAGAATAAGGGCAAATCGTTTCATGGGGATTCCTTCCTGATGCAGTGACAGGCAACCGGGCAAAAATGAGTTGGCGACTTTTAGATTGGACCAATCTCCAAGATTGGTCCAATCTGCGCCATGGAATCTTTAGGCGGTTACCAAGTATTAAGACGGCGGGTAGTTTACCGCAGAACGGCCGTGTGCGACACCACAATTCCCCAAGCTGATAGGGCGATAGCAGCCTTAACTCTGCAGCCCGTTTTGCCTGCGGCTAAAGCCCCAGGCTGCAAAACAACGCCCGGTGAACCGGGCTTAAAGAACAAAAGCCGGTTTCAACCGGCGTTATTTTCCAGCCGGGGCGTTTACGCCTCGGCGAGGTCGTCCGAGACATCGGAATTTGGCGCGTGGGCAATCGCCCTACCCAATCTCATAAAAAATCAAGCAAACTTAACGCCAAGAACGCAAAGGAGCAAAGGCGCAGAGGTTTTCCTCATTGTTGATGATCCAATCTATGGCCAAAAAAAGGCAGTTAAAAAGATAGAATCTTTGCGTCTTTTGCCTCTTTGCCCCTTTGCGTTAAGGTTTTTTAAACTACTGAATCTGAAAGCACGCATTCTTGCGGATCAGTCATTTCTGGCGGCGAATCAGCCATTTCTGCGCGGGGAAGTGCGCCTGCTGAAATCGGCTTGATGAGTTGGTCACTCTGGAGATAATTGGCCTATGAATTTTGTCACCCTGGAAAATGTCAGTAAGCAGTACAGCGAGCGCGTCTTGCTGGAGAACGTGAGTTTGCTCATCAACGACGGCGACCGGATTGGCCTGATTGGCCCCAACGGCAGCGGCAAAACAACCTTGCTGCGCATGTTGGCCGGGATCGAGGGCGTGGACGCCGGTCAGATTACCATTTGGGGCCATGTGCGCATCCAGTTTTTGCCGCAAGACCCGGAATTGGACCCGGCTCTGACGGTGTTGGAGACTGTTTTCCAAAGCGACGCGCCGCTGATGCGGGTGCTGCGCGATTATGAGGCGGCGAGTGAGCGGCTGCAAAAGAACCCGGCGGACGCCAATTTGCAGATGGCGTTTGCGGAGGCTACGGCCGTGATGGACCGCAGCAATGGTTGGGCCGCCGAGGCCGAAGCCAAAACCATTCTCACCAAACTGGGCATCACCCAATTCGACGACAAAATTGGCACGCTCAGCGGCGGGCAGCACAAGCGCGTGGCTCTGGCCCACGCCCTCATCGACCCCGCCGACCTGCTGATTCTGGACGAACCGACTAACCACATCGACGCCGAGGCCATCGCCTGGTTGGAGGAGTACCTGAAAAACCGCCCCGGCGCGCTGCTGATGGTGACCCACGACCGCTATTTTCTGGATCGGGTAGTGAACCGCATCGTTGATCTGGACCGGCGGCAGTTGGTGAGCTATGAGGGGAATTACGGCCGTTACCTGGAAAAAGCCGCCGACCGCCACGACCAGCTTGCAGCCGCCGAAAAAAAACGACAAGCCCTGCTGCGGCGCGAACTGGAATGGCTCAGCCGCAGCCCGATGGCCCGCAGCACCAAACAGAA
>JAKQCM010000006.1 GCA_029559155.1 Chloroflexota bacterium | reverse complement strand
CCGTCGGCTCGTCGAGCATAACGTTGGGCGGGTTATGCACCAGGGCACGGGCAATAGCGACCTTCACCTTCTGCCCGGTGGAAAAGCCTTCGGTCTGGCGGTCGGCGATTTCTTGCATCTCCAGCAGGCTGATCAGGTCGTCAATCCGCTTTTCCAGGTCAGCGCCACCCAGACCATGCAAACGACCAAAATAGCGAATGTTTTCCCGCGATGTGAGTCGTTGGTACACGCCACGCTTATCGGGTAATACGCCCAGGCGTTTTTGCGCGGCCACACGCTGCCGCCAGGTGTCCAATTCGTCTACAACCGCGCCACCCGCATCTGGTGACAGCACGCCGGCTATGACGCGCATGGTGGTACTTTTACCGGCGCCGTTGGGGCCAAGCAAGCCGGTAATCTGCCCGTTGGGCGCAGAGAAAGAGACGCTTTGCACTGCCTGCACCGCGCCAAAAGACTTGGAAAGATTCGTCACCGCAATCATGGTACTCCTTGTGCCAACTCCTGTTTTGTCTTCCTGCGACAATCGGCCATCTGGCTCATGGTCTTGGCCCCGTCAGGCTCACAAAGAAGGGGGGCGGCTGGATTTCCGCCAGACATGATGTGTCCAGCCCGGTGACAGCGCCGCTACTGATGAACGCCTCAACGATGTCGGGTACACAGCCCACCGTCAACATGCCGTGGCCATAGTCGGGGATTACCAGATGCACGCTTTGCGGCAGGGTGGCGGCCACGGTGTCGGCATAATGGGGTGGGGTGATCGGGTCGGCATTGCCAGAGAGAAGCAGGGTGGGGATAACGGCCGTTACCGGTTCACGCATCTCTCCGCGCACAGGAGCGTGCGGCCAATCGGCGCAGACCGTCAGCAGGTCTTCGGCCACCAGGGCAAACTGCGTCTCGGCTTGCCGCGCCTCCGCTTCAGCCAGGTCAATCAGCGGCGCATCTTCGCTACACACCACCGAATAAAACATGCCCTGATGCAGGGTCGTCCCGCCGGTAAGCACCAACGATTGCGCCAGAATTGGCCCAATGTCGCCGCTTTCGACAGCGTTGTGAATCAACAGCGGCAGCAGGGAAACCATCTCCGGACTGTACAGCAGCCCAAAAAGAGTCTGCATAAAATCGTCGTGGGTGATCGTCAGGTCTATCACCTCGCCGGACACCGGATGCGTCAGGGTGACATCCCTGCCATCATGTATTTGCGCCAGCAAAGAGGCGAATTCCTGCTCCAGGTCTGGGAAGGTGGATTGGCAGGCATCATCCGCGGCGCAGCGGGCAAAGAAGAGGGCCAGTGCCCGTTGCCCATCTTGCGGGGCTTGTAGTTGCAGGATTAGTTCCGGCCCGACGACGGCATCCAGCACTACGCTGCGTGTATGTTCAGGGAACAGGCGCATATATTCCTGCGCCGCCCGGCTGCCGTAAGAAATGCCGATCAGATTGATTTGGTCATAGCCCAGGGCGGCGCGCACATCGTCCAGGTCGGTCATGGCGTTGGTGGTGTGATATTGCGTCAGGTCGTTGACGGCGGCCAATTCCTCGCGACACGCGGCCAGCGCTTGGTAGAGCATCTCTTCCGTGCTGTCCGGTGGTAAGTCCACCACGTTCGGGCAAGACAGGGGGTTGGAGCGCCCGGTACCACGCTGATCGACCAGGATGATGTCCCGTTTCTGGTTCAATTTTTGCAGCGCCGGCATGATGAGCGGAAAGGTTTCGATGGCTGCTTGCCCCGGCCCACCGGCCAGCATATAAATGGGGTCGGCTTCCGGGTTGCTCAAGGTGGCGGGCAGGACGGCAAAATGGACATCAATGGTGCGTGGATTACCGGTTGTGCCGCGGCGATCT
>JAKQCM010000471.1 GCA_029559155.1 Chloroflexota bacterium | reverse complement strand
CCGCTTCTACGGCTTCTTCGATCTCTGTCAGTGTGGCGTTCGGGTGGTCCTGACGCCACTGATCCATCTTGCGTGTCAATGCGTCACGCCTATCTTGTGGGGGAAGTTGCTTATCGTTCATGCCCCCTATTTTCGCCATCCCTCCCTTTTACACCAAATTAAACCGCACCCACAAGAAAAATGAGGCTTGACGCGGGGAACGGCCGTGTGCTAAAGTAAGCGAGGCGCCACTTTAATGCGCAAATTCGCACGAAAAACGGTGAACAGCATGGTTATTAAACATATTCGTACAAACAGAGCAGGAGACAACCCATTTCCTTGCCTCAGTGCGCCTGTTGGCCGGTAAATTGACATAAACAAAACGTCAAGGCCGCAGCGCACCAAAGCCTGCGGCCTTTTTATTTTCTCAGCGCGTCATAACCCGGACGCGCGGCTGAAAAGGGCGCAGGATTGTATCCGCAGCGCCCTTTTTTGTTGGCTGGAAAGCGGCGCACATCATTCAACAACCGTCATATGGGGCCAATCAACGCCACTTGATGCCTCTGACAACAGGAGCAACCATGATTCAAGCAGTTATTTTTGACATTGGCGGGGTGCTGATACGCACCGAAAACCATCGCCCACGCCGCGAGTGGGAAGAAAAACTGGGACTGGCAGCCCGCCAATCCGAAGACATTGTTTTTGGCAGCGAGATGGGCGCGAAGGCGCAGCGCGGCGATGTGACCGACGAGGCGCTGTGGGCCTGGGTCGGCCAGAGGTTGGCGCTGGATCAAACCGAACTGGCCGCTTTCCGGCGCGATTTTTGGGCCGGTGATGTGTTGGATGTGGCGCTGGTCGAGTTTATCCGCAGATTACGGCCGCGTTACCAAACGGCCGTCATCAGCAATGCCACCGACGGGCTGCGCGCCTCACTCACCCACCAGTTCCACATCGACGACGCCTTCGATCTGATCGTCGGTTCGGCCGAAGAACGGGTGATGAAACCCGACGCCCTGATTTTCGAGCGTACCCTGGCGCGTTTGGGACGGCAGCCACAAGAGGCCGTGTTTGTGGATGATTTTGCCCACAACATCGCCGCCGCCCAGGCGCTGGGCTTGCATACGATCCACTTCCTACCGGGCACCAACGTGCCCGCAGAGTTAGCACAACTAGGCGTAACGCCATAATTGAGATGGAGAACCAAATGATTACCGAACAAGATAACACACTCGTATTACCAGCGGGATTTACCGCTCGGCCAGTGGAAATGGCAGACATCGAAACGGCCGTTTCCCTCTTTAATGCCGCCGCTATGGTCAAACTCAACCGCGAAAAATTCAGCCTGGAAGACATCCGCGCCGAATGGCAGCGCGAAGACTTTCACCTGGACACCGCCACCCGCGTGGTGGTCGCCCCGTCGGGCGAATTGGCCGGCTATGTGGAAGTCTGGGACACCCACGCCGTACCGGTGGCCCCCTGGGTCTGGGGGCGCGTGCATCCAAAATTTGAAGGTCTGGGCGTTGGCTCTTACTTGCTGGCCTGGGCCGAAGAACGGACGCGGCAGGTAATTCCCCGCGTGCCCGCCAGGGCGCAGGTAGTCATGCGCTGTGGCGCGCTCAGCACCCACGAGCCATCCAATGACCTGCTGATGGGGTACGGGATGACGGCTACCCGCTATTTCTGGACCATGCGCGTAGACCTGGATGAGGAACCGGAAACGGCCGTCTTGCCCCCCAACATTCGCATCATCTCCCTGCCAGACCCGGCCGATCTGCGCCCGGCGATGCGCGCCACCGTGGACGCCTTTCAGGACCATTGGGGGTTTGTGGCCGCGCCGGAAGAACAAGAACTGCATCAATGGCAGCAGTGGACCGGCACAGACTCGCTTTGGGACCCTACACTATGGTTTTTGGCTATGGATGGCGACGAGGTCGCCGGCGTTTCGCTGTGCCGGATCGATGCCTATGAAGATCCGGCGATGGGCTGGGTAAACACGTTGGGCGTGCGACGGCCGTGGCGGCGCAGCGGCTTAGGTCTGGCCCTCCTGCGGCACTCCTTTGGCGAATTATACCGTCGGGGCAAACGCGCCGTCGGGCTGGGCGTAGACGCCAACAGCCTTACCGGAGCCACCCGACTGTACGAAAAGGCCGGGATGCGCGTCATCCACCAGATGAATAATTACGAAAAAGTGCTGCGGCCGGGGGTGGATCTGCGCCTGCAAAATCTGGACGAATAAGGCGAGTAAAAAGAAAAATGCCTTCTGCCGGTTGAACAGCGGCAGAAGGCATTTTCTGTTTAGGGATAAACTACCAGCGGTAAGTACGTGTGGCGGGGATTGATGAGAGTAACGGCCGTCTGCTGACCCACGGCCGTTATCCCGCCATCGGCCGCCACGCCATACGCCTCGTTCCAAACTGTGCGCGTAATTGCCGCCGACCACTGTACTTGCTCCGTGCTGTACGGCGCGAGCTGGGGCAAGTCCCAACGGATCGTCTGCCCAACCAGGCTGCCGCCGCCGATATAAGCCGCGCCGACCGGCAGCGTGTTGGTGATGGTCAGGTTGGTAGCAGTCAGAAAGCTGGTGTTGGCCACCGTCAGGGTGTAGGTGAAAGGGACGTTGGAAACGGCCGTAAGCGGCGCAGCCAATTCAACCGAGAGATACTGGGGAGCAGTCGGATCGCTGAGCAAATAAATGTGGCCATTGGTGATGTTTGCCAGGTAAATTTCACCATTCACGTCTTCGCCAAAAGTCGAAATGCGCAAAGGTGAATCCAGTAATAACTCGTTTTGCCAGACGCCATTTGTCTGGCGCAAGCTCCAAAGTTCGCCGGTACAAAAATCGCCGTACACATACGCCCCAACCAGCGCCGGATACCAATCACCCCGATAGACAAAACCGCCGGTAACGGAACAACGGCCGTTGGGACTGGTATGCGCGTACTCGGCGACGGGGAAAGTGTAAACGGCCGTGTTCGATTCGCAGCCCGCCAGATTATAAGGATGCGTCCCTTCGTAACAGCGCCAGCCATAATTTTGCCCGCCACTGCCGGCCGGTTGGTAATCAATTTCTTCCCACAACCCCTGCCCCACATCACCGATAAACAGATCTTGCGTGGCGCGATCAAACCCGATGCGCCAGGGATTACGCAGCCCATAAGCCCAGATTTCGTCGCACACGCCGCCCGGCCCATCGCGCAGCGGGTTGTCGGCGGGGATGGTGTAAGCGGCCTGGCTGCCGCCACAGTCAGGCGGCAGCCCGCCGCCATCCACGTCCAGGCGCAGCAGAGAACCCAGCAGCGTGGCGTTGTTTTGCCCATTATTTTGCGGATCGCCGCCGCTGCCGCCATCGCCAAACGCGGCGTAGAGCAGACCATCTGCGCCAAAGGCCAGGTCGCCGCCATTGTGGTTGGTAAACGGTTGGGCCAGTTGGAGCAAAATCAGTTCGCTGTCGGGGTCGGCGGCGTTGGGATCGGCGCTGACCTGAAAGCGGGAAATGCGGCTGTAAAGTTGTAGTGTGATCGGATTTTGGTAGATATAGTTGACATAAAAATATCCGTTTTGCGCATAATGGGGATGAAACGCCAGCCCCAACAAACCGGTCTCGCCGCCGCTGCTGACGCGATCTCGAATGTCTAAAAAGGGCACGGCCGTATGCGTGGCAAATGGGCGCGCCAACGACTGAATCAGCCCGCGCTGTTCAACGATGAACAAACGGCCGTCACCGGCATGGGCAATGTCTACAGGAGTGGTAAATGCCTGGGCGGGGTTGATATCCAGCAGGGTGACGGCCGTTGGCCCGGCCGGCTGGGCAGCGACAGACCGGGTGAGGATGAGAATGAGAATCGAGAAAGCCAGGAGGGAAACGGCCGTCACCCCCCATAAAAATTTCGGCCCCCGACCGACCTGGAAACGTGTATACATCATGGCGCAACCTTCCTTTTCAAGCATATGGGCAGAACGGCCAACGGCCGTGCCCCAAAAGCGCAGCGACAAACCCTCCACGCCTAACCCCTTTGGCTGTGGGTACAATAATCCAAACAACAATAGCTTACAGGGTCAGGATTAGTAGAAAATAAATTGACAAATTATCTACAAATGGTAAAATAAAAGCATATGTACAGTTTTTGTAAAACTTTCGAGGTGAATTATGAGTAAAAAATTGCAGGTCGGCGACGCCGCCCCCAACGGGATTGCTCTGGCGGAAAACGGCGAACCGATTGAATTGATTGGCCTGTGGGCCAATGGACCCACATTACTAACATTCTTACGCCATTTCGGTTGAATTTTCTGCCGTGAATGGCTGGCTCAGTTAGAGCTATATCGCACCGAAATCGAAGAAGCAGGCCTGAAAGTGGTGGCCGTAGCCTTGGGCGAACCCAAACACGCCGAGCGCTATTGCGGCAAACTGGCCCCCAGCATCGACTGCTACTGCAACCAGACGGCCGAAGTATACGAAGCTTATGGCTTACAGCGGGCCGGCATAGCCAGCCTGCTCAATCCGGGCATGGCCAAGGCCACGCTGCGCGCCGCATCCCAAGGGCATGTGCAAGGCAAAGCGACCGGCGATGTCAAAATGCTGCCGGGCACCTTTATCGTCGATACGCAGGGGATCATCCGTTATGCCTACTACAGCAGCCATGCGGGCGACCACCCAGACCTGCTGGAATTGATGGGTAGAATCACCATTACAACCCCAGCTGAAGAATAACAAAATGCGCAGCGCGTCGGTTCACCACAACGCGCTGCGCCTACCGCTTCAGTAATAGTCTTACTCAGATTGGTCCAATCTCCCGGATTGGACCAATCTTGCCGGAACCAGTGTAATGTTTACATAAGCCTGAGCCGTTGAATGGCGTCTTTGGTACTGGCAAAGGCCAGCTCCGGCAGCTCGTCTGGTCCAAAAAAAGCGGCCGCCGCGGCGTCATCACCGGCTCTCAGAATCCCATCCACCCACTCTGCTTTGTACAAAATAAAAATAGACGCGCCAGGCGCGCCAGGTTCAGCCGGTGGATTGAAATACACATCTACCAGCCCGGAGATTGTCACGCGCAAGCCCGTTTCCTCGGCAGCTTCGCGCACGGCCGTTTCCTTTGGATCCTCGCCGCTGTCCACAAACCCGGCCGGAATGCTCCATTTCCCCTTTTCCGGATTCATTGCCCGGCGCACCAACAAGATACGGCCGTCGACCACCACCATTACCCCTACCCCAACCTTCGGGTCGGTAAAATGAACAAAGCGGCACGCCGGGCAAACGCGACGCGGTTTGTCCATGACCGGCTGAGTCACCAGCGGGGTGGCGCAGCGCGGGCAGTAGACGTAAGAATCAGGGGCGGGATTAACGGCCGTAGGCTGTGGCATGATCGGTTTTGCGTCCTTCTGTGGCTAATTTGGCAGCGGGGATTAGAGGCGGCGGCGGGCAGCCAGCGTCACAACCAGCAAAATTACCAAGAGCGCAGCCAGCATGACGACCACCCAGACCCATCCATTCGCAGCGGCTGGTGTCGGCGCGGCTTCACGTGTCGTATCGGCGGTGTTGGCCAATTCAGCGGCCGGGCTGAGAGTGGCGGCGCGTTCGGCAACGGCCGTGGCGGCGCCTTCGGTAACGGCCGTGGCGGCGCCTTCGGTAACGGCCGTGGCGGCTCGTTCGGTAACGGCCGTGGCTTCCAATTCAGGCCGCGGCAGTTCTGAGGGCGTGGCCGTAGGCAAAACAGTTGGCGAAATTTCTTTGGTCGAGGGCACAGCCGCCGGAGCCTGAGTGGCCAGCGGCGCAGGCGTTGGGGTCACGGTGATCGTGGTTGTGTCGGACAGGCCCGAGGCTGCCGCAGGCATTTCCTCGACGACTGTCTCAGATTCTACCGGTGCAGCTTCCACAGCCATCATGCCAGAATCGGCGGCTTCGGCGGGCGGGAGGGTTTCGGCCACGGCCGTTTCACTTTGCAGCGCGGTCTCCATCTCCATTGCCGCCTCGCCGTTGGCCGCAGCCGGCGCTTCCAACATGGGAGCCGCTTCCTGCGCCGCCGGAGCCATCGAGACCATGTCCGACGACGCGCCATTCACCGTGTACAAACTCAATGCCAGGGCGACCACAAAAAAGAAGGCCGTCAGCGCCGTGGCGGCGCGCAAAACCGGATACGCCTGCACCAACGGCTCTTTACGCGGCGCGCCATACACCGCCGGCTCTAGCGTGAAGCTGCGCGGCACAGCGCGCTGCGGCAAAGCCTGCATCTGGCGGCGAATTTGCTGCTGCGCTGCCAATTCCTGGCGTAAATCGGCATCCACAGCCAGCAAACGCTCAAATTCCTGGCGGCGGCGATCAGAAAGCGCATTATCCAGGTAGGCGCTTATCGCCTCCTGCCGCTTTTCTGCGTCCGATTTGCCGAGATGTCTTAATAAGTCAAACATGATAGTTGCTAGATGTTCGTTCGTTTTCCAATGTTAGTTTGTTGGCGTGTTAGTTAGTTTGTAGACGATATTCGGCCGGTAATAGTTCCATGAAGCCCTGAAGGCAGTCGCGCAGTTTACTGCGCGCCCGGCTGAGCCGCGATTTTACAGTGCCCAAGGAGGATGACGTGATGTCGGCGATTTCGTTGTAATCGTACCCCTCAATGTCGCGGAGAACGGCCGTTACCCGTTGATCATCCGGCAAATCATCCAGGCAATGCTCGATAGCGCGCATCATTTCCAGGCGTACTTGCTGCCCTTCCGGCCCTTCCTCAGGGCTGCGCAAAAAGGCAAATGAATCATTCTCTTCAGTTAATTCATCCAGGGAAGATTGCGGCCGTCGCTTATGACGGCGCAGTTCATCATAGCAGGCATTGGTGGCTATGCGCAGCAGCCACGCCTTAAAATTACCCCCGCGAAACCGATTCAACGCCTGGTAGGCCGAGATAAACGCCTCCTGGGTCATATCTTCCGCGCCCTGTGGCTCGCCCATAATTCGGTAGACAACGTTATAGACCAGGCTCTGGTATTGCAACACCAGCCGGTTGTACGCGGCCACATCTCCTTTTTGTGCTTGCCTGATGATCGCGGCTTCGTCCATCTACGTGTTTGTCATCCCATCTATGCAGCGCTGCCCAGGAGTCAACGTCCCCCGGCGCCTTCATTCTCTGCCCCATTTCTCAATCCGCCAGACACACCATCAAGAGAACGGCTGTTTTTGACAGAATTTTCCGCTTGCTCTATACTCCCGTCCGTGTCCAATTTTGGACCTTGCCGAAGTGGCGGAATAGGCAGACGCGCACGACTCAAAATCGTGTTCCCTCGGGAGTGTGGGTTCGATTCCCACCTTCGGCACCAAATCTAGACCGCAGCGGATTATAAGCGCCGGAACAAAGCCGGGCAAATTATGACAGCAGGCTACCAAATCAACGGTGGCCTTTTTTATTATCACAAACCGACAAAGACTCATGAGACAATGGCTTCGTATCATCGGACTGATCAGTTTGGGGCTGATCGTTGGCGGCCTGCTGGGGTTATACCTGGGCTGGATTGCCTGGCCGACCGAATTTACGGACGCCAACCCATCCGTCCTGGCCGAACCCTATCAACAAGACTATCTACTAATGATCGCCACCGTGTATGCCGCCGATGGCGATATTCAGGCGGCGCAGCAATACCTGGCAAAACTGGGCGACCGAGGGCCATCTATCCTCAATGCCTATGTGCTGGATGAAATCCTGCTGGGTAAACAGGGGCCGGATGTGCAGCGCCTGGCGCGGTTGGCCCATGATTTAGGGTTCGATTCGCCTGCTTTGCAGCCGTACCTGACGCCAATGGAGACAGTGCCATGAGCCGCCGCCGTTCTCGTCGGGCCAATTCCTCGGTAAAGACGGCAAGAAGCAGCCAGGTTTCGGCCGCCGGATTGTTTTTGCTGGGGCTAATCATTGGCCTGGCCGGAGCGTTGTATTATGCCTGGGTCATTTCGCCAGTTGTGTACACCGACGCCAGCCCATCTCGTTTTAGCGAAACTTACAAAGCCGAGTACATTTATCTGGTCAGCGAAAGTTACGCCGCTGATGGCGATTGGGAACGGGCCAACGGCCGTTTGATGGCTCTAGGCGACGACGCGCTTGCACAGCGAATCGACGCGCAGCTGGAAAATTATTTACGCAACCAGCGCCCGGCAACGGATATTGAACATCTGGCCCAGTTGGCGCAAAAATTGGGCGTGGAGGGGGCAGCGGTAGCGTTGTTTGCGCCTGATTCTGCTGCGGTTACGGCAACCCCCACTCCTCTGGCCTCTGCTACGCCGTCGCCAACGCCAACCCACACGGCCGTTCCCACCCACACACCCCAACCCTCTGCCACCCCGACCGCCACCATCGAACCCACAGCCACGCCGCAGCCCAATTATCGCCTCTTGTCACAGGAGCGGGTTTGTGAACGGGGAACGGCCGTTTCGCGCATCGAAGTAGAAACGCTGGATGCCCTGCTGGCCCAACTGCCGGGCGTTGAAGTGGTTGTGCGCTGGGATGGCGGTGAAGATCGTTTTTTCACCGGCTTTAAGCCGGAAGAAGGGGCGGGGTATGGCGACTTTACCATGTCGCCAGGGGTGTCTTATTCCGTGATGCTGGCCGATGGCAGCCCGGAAATCAGCGGCCTGCGCATCGAGCCATGCGACAGCGGCAGCGACGGCGGCTGGCGGCTGTCATTCCAAAATTTACGCGTGATTCTGGATACGCCGACGCCGGAAAAAGAAAACTAACCCATCAGAGACGACCAAACTGTTTAGCCAACTGGGCGACAGAGAGATAAATGAGGGTCGGACGGCCGTGTGGGCACGTATGCGGGTTTTGGCATGCTTCCAACTGCCAGATCATCGCTTCCATTTCGGCGTTCGACAGGGTATGGCCGGCTTTTACGGCCGCCGTTTTGCAGACACGCAAAATGATTTTGCTCTCGATTTTTCCTTGCAGCGGCGCATCGCCGCGCTCCAAATCTTCGACCACTGCGGCTACCGCCTGCGCCGGATCCATTTTGGCCAGCAGCGCGGGCATCGACCGCACCATAAAGGCATTGGGGCCAAACGGCTCAATCTGAAAACCCAACCCGGCCATCACATCTAAATTATCCGCCAGCAGCGTGGCCTGCGACGGCGACAGGTACACGGCCGTTCCCGCCACCAGACCCTGCGATATCACCTGATTCTGCTCCCAGGCAGCCATAAACTGCTCATACAAAATGCGCTCGTGGGCCGCGTGCTGATCGATGAGAAACAGGCCATCCGGGCCTTCGGTGATGATGTAGGCCGCGCCCACCTGCCCTATCACGCGCATGATGGGCAGTTTTTCGCCGGCTAAAGTGGCCTGCGGTGGAGGTTGCGCGGGGAGCGAAACGGCCGTATCGCCCTCATTCTCAGGCAGCGATGGCGGCGGCCAATGCAGCGCCATCTCCTGCTGCGGCAGGTCGTCACGGCGGATAAAGGCGTGTTCATCCAATTCACCCGACCAGCCAGGCGAACTGGGCGACCAACCGGGCGTCACTGCGCCGCCCGGCGGCGACCACGCGCCCATGCTGCGAATCGGCGTGGTGTCGATTAACGTGCGGCGCACCGCTTTTTGCACCGCGCCAAAAACAGCATTGCTGTGATGGAACCGCACCTCGGTTTTGGCGGGATGCACGTTCACATCTACTTCTGTGGGCGGCAGCGTAATAAACAAAACGCCCAACGGATATCGCCCGGTGGGCAGCAAGGTGTGGTACGCCTGGATAACGGCGTAGGTCAGGCTGGTGTCTTTGATGAGACGGCCGTTCAAAAACAAGGTGATCTGGTTGCGATTGGCCCAATGCAAGCTGGGCGGTCCCACATACCCGGCCACCGTGATGGGAATGCGATGGTGCTGCTCGTCGCCGACGGCCGTTTCGTCGGCGTGCGGATTTTCGACGGGCAGCAGTTGGCGGGCCGTTTCCGGGCCGTACACAGCGACCAATACATCCAGAACGCTGCCGCTGCCGCTGGTTTGGAAGGTGATACGGCCGTTATGGGCCAGACGAAAATGCACATCCGGGTAGGCCAGCGCATATCGCGTCACAAATTCATCGATCAGCCGCTTTTCAGTCGTCATCGATTTGAGAAATTTCAGGCGCGCCGGGGTATTGTAAAACAGATTTTCCACGGCAATCACCGTGCCTTGCGGCGCGCCGACAGCATCGCGCCCCGTTACCTGCGTTCCGGCCAACGTCAGGCGCGTGCCGGATGGCTCCCCTTGCGCCCGCGAAACCACCGTCACCTGGCTGACGGCGCTGATTGCCGCCAACGCTTCGCCACGAAAACCGAGGGTTTGGATAGCCGCCAGATCATCGGCCGTCTGTAATTTAGAGGTCGCATGGCGCATAAACGCCGTTTCGATTTCGTCTGCGGCAATGCCCAGGCCATCGTCGGCAATCTGGATGCTTTTACGGCCGCCTTCCTGAATGGTGATGTTGATGGTTTTTGCGCCCGCATCCAGGCTGTTTTCTACCAGCTCTTTTACAACGGAAGACGGCCGTTCCACCACCTCTCCCGCGGCAATCTGAGAAGCCAACTGCTCCGACAAAATATGAATCGTTTTAGGCATGGTCATGGGGCATATTGTACCACGTCACGAAAACGCCGGGACGCACCCGCCTTGCCACCTCATCGCCTTCTTACTATACTTTCTAAAAAATCCTTGGAAGAAACCTATGCCTTTTCAACCAGCTTATGAAGTACCCGCCGAAAGACAAGCCTATACCTTTCACGCCCAACCACGCGAAGGTTGGGGGCGCATTGGCTGCCTCATGCTGCATGGATTTATGGGCAGTCCCAGCAGCTCGCGCGACATGGGCGAATACCTGGCGCAAAACGGCGTCACCGTCCACTGTCCACTTTTGCCCGGTCATGGCAATTTACCCTACCACATTCATAAAATTTCGCGTCACGATTGGATCGCCGAGGCAGAAGAAGGCTTACAAACCCTCAGCCAATACTGCGACCAAATCTTTCTCATCGGACATTCGATGGGCGCGGTGTTGTCGGCGCACCTGGCGCAAAAAACCAAAGACATTTGCGGTCTCATTTTGTTAGCGCCCCTGTACGACGTACCCGACTGGCGCATCAAACTGTCGATTTTTGGCCGGTACATCATGCCCTGGTTTTATCCGCTTAAGCGCAAAGATGTGGATCGGGACATTTTTGTCGGGCGGGTACTAGATTTCAATCCCGATCTCGACCCCAACAACCCAGCCCTAGATGATTATTTCTACGAGGCCTCCCGCCTGCCAATGGATGGCATCGACGAAATGCGCAAAATGGCGAATCTGGGCCGCAAATTGTGGCCGCGAACATTCCAACCGGTGATTATTTTCCAGGGAGGACATGATCCGGCCGTCAATTCTGGCAACACAGAAAAATTATTCCAAAAGATTGGCGCCGCCGATAAAGAAATGAAATTTTTCCCCAAAGTTGGCCATGAGTTGATGCGTCCTGTGGAGCCAATCCATCAAAAAGTGTGGCAAAAAATCCTCGAATTCATTGAGGACCACTCGGAATTTGGCCAGAAAACGCCGACCCCATTAAACGCGCCCTCCTTGTTGGTGCCCAAACGGGAAGACGGCCGTTTTCGCTAACCGCCCAACACCCTCCACAAAAGCGATATCTCCCATTTTTTATTGCTGCGATCAGGTTATTTCACTATAATCCGAACCAAGTTACACGTTTCAAAATTCCTGCACCTAGGCATTTGCGCTTTCCCATTAAAAAATCAGCCGACGTTCATGAATTGAGAAAGGTACATTTTTAAAAGGTTGGAGAAACTTAATACAGGAGAAAAAATGAGAAAAACAACTTTACTCTTCATTGCTCTGTTCCTGACCCTGGCCCTGTTACTTGCGGCTTGTGGTGGTGGGACAACCGAACCGGCCGCCAATGAATCGGCCGCAGAACCGACCAGCGATGCCGCAGCAGAAGCCGATTGCGCCAGCGCTGACGTATTTTGTGTTGGCCTTGTCACCGATGTTGGCGAAATCGACGACAAATCGTTTAACCAATCCGCATGGGAAGGCGTACAAAAAGCCGGCACCGATTTAGGCGCAAAAGTTGAATATATCGAAACTGGCGACGCCAAAGATTACGCCACAAACATCGGGCTTTTTGCCAACAACAACTACGATGTCATCGTCACCGTTGGGTTTGCCCTCGGCGAAGCCACAGCTCAAGCCGCAGCCACCTACCCGAACATCAACTTCATCGGCGTCGATCAATTCCAGGGCGAACCTGTCGCTAATCTGGCCGGTTTGATCTTCCCCGAAGATCAGGCTGGGTTCCAGGCTGGCGCTCTGGCTGCCATGCTCACCAAGAGCAACACCATTGCCGCCGTACTCGGTACCGATCTGGTCCCGCCGGTTGTCGCCTTCAAAGAAGGGTATGAAAACGGCGCTCGTTACATCAATCCCGACATCAACATCATCTCCACCTTCCACCCTGGCGGCCTGGATGTTGCCTTCACTGACCCTGAATGGGGCGCCAGCACGGCCAGACAAGCTGTTGATCAAGGCGCAGACGTCGTCTTCGGCGCTGGCGGCAAAACTGGCAACGGCGCTCTGATCGAAGTTGCCGGCGTTGATGGCGCTTACTGCATCGGCGTGGACAGCGACCAGTGGGAGACTGTTCCGGAAGCCCATGCGTGTCTGGTTTCCAGCGCGATGAAACTGATCACCCCTGGCGTCTTCGACCTGATCAAATTGGCGAAAGATGGCGCTTTCCCGGCCGGCAACTTTGTTGGCGCTACAGGTTTGGCTCCTTTCCACGATTTTGAAGCCAAAATTTCGCAGGAAATCAAAGACAAATTAGCGGAAATCAAAGCAGGGCTGGACGACGGTTCTCTGTCGACTGGCTACAATCCCGGAGGTTAATCCGGTTGTTTTGAACGATTAAAAAATATGCGACGTGCCTTCTGGTACGTCGCATATTTTTTTAAGTGGACCAATCGGACCTGACCTTCCAGCAATCATGCTGATCATTGAAAAGGATTATTGTGACTATGGCAACGGAAGAAACTACCGAAACGACAGGCGACCGAACAGCCATTTTGCAACGCATTTGGAAAGCGGGAAGTGTGCCGTTATTTTCTGTGTTTTTAGCTGCGTTTATTGGAGGGATGCTGCTTTGGCTTTCAGGATCAAATCCTTTTATTGCATATTGGTCACTTTTGCAAGGGGCATTGGGCAGCCCTGAGGCGATTGGGCGTACGCTGGAAAAGGCAACGCCGTTGGTATTTTCCGGCCTGGCTGTGGCTTTTGCCTTTAAAGCTGGCCTGTTCAACATTGGTGGTCAGGGGCAGTTGTTGATTGGCGGTATTGTGGCTGCGTACCTGGGTTTTGCCATTGAAGGGCTGCCATTTATCATCCATATGCCTTTGGCGTTGTTGGGCGGTAGTTTGGCCGGCGCGCTTTGGGCGGCCATTGCCGGCGCGTTGAAAACGTATACCGGCGCGCATGAAGTCATTACGACTATCATGCTGAACTACATTGCCATCAATCTCACCGATTTTTTGGCCAATGGACCGTGGAAAGATACGGGGATTATTGCGCGCACGCCGAAGATATTGGACACGGCCGTTATTCCCACCTGGGGTTTCATTCCTTTGGGCTTTGTGGTAGCCGTCTTGATGGCCGTTTTAACCTATTACCTGCTTTTCAAAACCACCTGGGGCTACGCCATTCGGACCACCGGTCTAAACGCCGAAGCGGCCAAATATGCCGGCATCAAGGTTGGGCGCATCATCATCCTGACGATGGCTTTTAGTGGGTTTCTGGCCGGTATGGGCGGCGCGGTGGAAAGTCTGGGCGTTATCGGTCGTTACCAACCCGGGTTTAACGTAGGTCTGGGGTTTGATGGCATCACCATCGCCCTGTTAGCCAAGACGAACCCGCTGGGTGTTATTCCGGCGGCTATTTTGCTGGGCGCAATGGACGCGGGCGGCAGCCAGATGCAATTTGACGCCGGTGTGCGTTTCCAGATTATTGATGTCATCAAGGCCTTGATTTTATTCTTTGTTTCAGCCGACATTATTGTCCGTAAGATTTTGGGGGCGCGGGCGGTGGATGAAGATAAAGTCACGCTTAGCACCGGCTGGGGCGGTTGATGAAGGAGCATGAAATGACAACAACAACAGCGCCAATTACAAAAAAAGGTATCCGATTTGACGCCGCCCAGTTTGGGCGTATTGCCATAATTTTACTGGGGATTGCGTCTTTGGTTTATTATTTTTTGCAGCCGACGCAGGCAACGGCCGTGTATGCCTCTACCTTGCGCCAATCTACCCCGCTCATCCTGGGCGCGCTCTGCGGCCTGATCGGCGAACGCACAGGCATCATCAACATCGGCATTGAAGGGCAAATGCTCCTAGGCGCGTTTATCGCCTTTATGGCCAACGTGTACATCGGCAATTTATTCATCGCCGTGTTGGCCGGCGTCGCCACGGGCGCGCTGCTGGGACTCTTCCTCGCGTGGATGTCCATCACCCTGAAAATGGATCAAATTATCGGCGGCACGGTCATTAACATCATGGCTTTGGGTCTGACCAGTTTCTTTTACGTCGCTGGTCTGACCACCAAAGGCAAGCTGCAGCCCATTCCACTTGGACCATTAGCCGATATTCCCTTAATTGGACCTGTATTTTTCAACAACGCCCCCATCACCTATTTAACCATCATTCTGGTTTTCTTCTTCCAATTTGCCTTGTTCCGCACTGTCTGGGGCCTGCGCACGCGGGCCGTGGGCGAACATCCCAGCGCCGCCGACACGGTGGGCATTCGGGTCAACGCGATGCGCTACATGAACACGACGTTGGCCGGCTGTCTGTCTGGTCTGGCCGGCGCCTACCTGACCCTGGAGGCTGTTGGCTCTTTTGAACGCGGGATGACCAACGGCCGTGGCTTCGTCGCCCTGGCCGTGATGATTTTTGGTAAATGGACACCCCTGGGTTCCTGGGGAGCGGCGCTTCTATTCGGCTTTGCCACCGCTCTGCAAACCCAATTCCAATTTCTGGGCCTGGATTTTATCCCCCACCAGTTTATTGGCATGTTCCCCTACGTGTTAACGATTGTGGTGCTGGCCGGATTTGTCGGACGGTCACGCCCACCGGCGGCCGAAGGCAAAGTTTACGATCCCGAATAGCAATAAAAAAGAGGGACTAGAAAATGAGCAACGTAGATCAATCAACCGTGGTCTTAGAAGCCAAAGGCATCACCAAACGTTTCCCCGGCGTGTTGGCGAACGATAAAGTGGATTTAAAACTACACAAAGGGGAAGTTCTGGCGCTGCTGGGCGAAAACGGCGCAGGCAAAAGCACGCTTATGAATATGCTGTATGGCCTCTATCATCCCGACGAAGGCGAGATCTGGATCAAGGGTGAACATATCGCCCTAAAAAACCCGCGCGACGCTATTGACCGAGGCGTGGGCATGGTTCACCAACATTTTCAGTTGGTTCCGGTGATGTCTGTAGCCGAAAATGTTATGCTGGGATCAGAGATTACCAGCAGAGGGGGCGTTTTAGCCCGGCGTAAAGCCGAAAAACGGGTCAACGAATTATCGCAGCAATATGGGCTGGAGGTGGACCCGACGGCTATTGTAGAAGACTTGCCCGTCGGCACCCAACAGCGCGTGGAAATTATCAAGGCCCTGTACCGCAATGCTGATATTCTGATTTTGGATGAGCCAACGGCCGTTCTCACCCCTCAAGAAGCCAACGAACTATTTCGCATCATGCGCGATCTCACGGCTCAGGGCGTGTCCATCATCTTTATCACTCACAAACTCAAGGAAGTATTGGCCGTGGCCGACCGTATTGGGGTGCTGCGCGGCGGCAAGATGGTTGGCACAGCCGAACCACAAACCTCCACCGAAGCCAGCCTGGCCGAACTGATGGTGGGTCGCAGCGTCATCCTGACGGTGGACAAAGAGAAAGCCCAACCCGCTGAGCTGGTATTAAAGGTCACAAATTTATACGTCAAAGATGATCGCAACCATATGACCGTAAAAGGGGTTGACCTGGAAGTACACGCCGGGGAAATTGTGGGCATTGCCGGCGTACAGGGCAACGGACAGCGAGAGCTTGTGGAAGCCCTAACCGGATTACGCGCTGTGGAAGACGGCCGTATCACCATCGCCGACGTAGACAGCACCCATTACACCCCCAGACAAAACACAGAACTGGGCGTCGCCCACATCCCCGAAGACCGGGAAAAACACGGCCTGGTTATGGCCTATACCTTGTCCGACAATATGGTTCTGAATAATTATTACCTGAAACCCTATGCCAGCGGCATTTTCATGAACAAAGAAGCTATCGTAGAAAACGGCACGCGCCTCGTCAAAGAATTTGACGTGCGCCCGCCTAACCCACTGACAACCGCCGGAAAACTATCCGGCGGCAACAAACAAAAAGTCATCGTCGCCCGCGAGTTTTCCCGCCCCACAAAGCTGCTCATTGCCGCCCAGCCGACACGCGGCATCGACGTTGGCTCAATCGAGTTTATTCACAACCAGATTGTGGCTCAACGCGACCAAGGCGCGGCAGTGCTGGTGGTATCGGCGGAATTGGATGAAGTATTGGGATTGGCCGATCAGGTGGCGGTGATGTTTGACGGCCGTATCGTCAAAATTCTCCCCGTCGCCGAAGCCACCCGCGAGCGAGTGGGGTTGCTCATGGCCGGATCAGAAGCGTAACGGCGCTAGACTACCCGGCATCATCACACATCACCAAGGCCAGCGAGACGGCCACGGCATGGTTGATAACGGCGATACGGCCGTCTAGCAAAGCGCGTTTGATTTGTTTGCGCGGCACCCATTTTAGGTTTAACTCATGGCCGACTGGTTCGGCCATTTTTTTACTCTGGCGGGCGCAGAAAAAGTGACCCACACCCAACAAACCGGCGTCATCAATGACGTACGTGCCCAGATACAGCCATTGTCCGGCTGCGTAGCCTGTACGCTGCAGGAGGGTGGTTTGCACGGCCGTTAGCGGATCTTCCCCATTTTGAATTTGCTGACCAAACACACGCCAGCTCCCCCAGGCACGTCCATCCGGTGAATGTTCCACAATCATGACCTCATCAGCCTCATTCACCACAAAAGCATTAACATAATCCTGCGGCTCAACAAACTGCCGACCCGCACCACCCGATTTTCCCGGTAAAGAGAAATCTAAAGAGGGCGGCTCAAGGGGTTGCGAGGCATCAATGTGAACAGGATGACGCAACTCCACGATATCTTTTTGCATACTGCTTCCCCTGACTCGGAACAAAAATCAAGCGCTGAATAAACGACTCAAGGCATGGTCCCCCTGAAAACACCAGGTCACACATCTCTCGTCTCAAAGTAGCCGAAGCATACAATTTACATATTACAAACCATCTTTCTACCCCATCGAAATGCCGTCTTCAAATCGACCCAAAATTCCACGGGCGCCCTAAATTCCACAAAGGAGCAAGCCAACACGTTAGACGGCGCAGGACACGCCCCGACGCCTCGATAAAAAACTGAACGCGCCAGTCCATCCTCGCCACACGTGGAATTTCTGCTAAAAGTTGGGGTGTGGTTACTTTTGGTGTAAAAGTCTTTGCCTGTGCCGGAAAATCCAACGATGATCCCTCCAGGGTTGCCCTTTTGGGGACCGTTTCGCCAGTTTATCAGCTAGGGCAGTCAATCGTTGACAATCGGCCTCGGTTAC
>JAKQCM010000354.1 GCA_029559155.1 Chloroflexota bacterium | reverse complement strand
TGTCTAAAAAGAGGAAATCACGGAAATCGAGGTCGGCGAGGCGCGGGTCATTGGTGAAAACGGCCGTGTCCGCCGGTGACAAATCCAGCAAATCGCGCAGGGTGTCCTGCCCATGCCGGTAGGCCAGCGGATAGACCTTGTCCAGGACGTAACAGGCGCCTTCGGCCGTTTCCTCACGGCGGATGCCGGGGATGAGTTGGTCAATGGGCTGGGGCGGATCGAAACCTTCTTCGTAAAAATCGGTGGGCGGAGACGGCCGTTCCGCCGGCGGCGGCTTCGGCGGCGCGGGCTTTAAGTTTCGCGCGCCTTTGGTCACGCCCAGGCGGCGCAGTCTGGCCTGAAAATTCTCGTCCATATGTTCTGATTGTAAGGATGTTGCAGGTGAATGGCAACTAATAACCGCCTGAATTCACCGCAAAGTTGGTGAACTTTAAGCTATACTTCCAACGCAACTGGCTGACTGACAAAATTTATCTCACCGCAAAGGGCGCAAAGGAGGAAAAGCTTTTAATATCTTTGTGATCTTTGTGTCCTTTGCGGTAAAAAATAAAATCTATCGGTCAATCAGCCAGCGCAAAGTGACTTATGAAAATTTATCTCGCCCGACACGGGCAATCACGGTGGCAAATCGAACGGACGGATGGGGATTGGAACAGCCCGCTGACGCCGTTGGGACATGAACAGGCGCAGCAATTGGCCGGCTGGCTGGCCAATGGACACAGGGTTGACCCGGAAACGCGGGTGGAGGTGGGGGCTGTTTACAGCAGTCCTTTGCAGCGGGCGCAGGAAACGGCCGTCTATACCGCCAGCGCCCTCCAACTCCCCATCCACACGGACGAAAATCTGGCCGAGGCCACCTTTCTCGTTTCCGACCATCTGCCCAACCAACTGTCGCCTTTCCAGCCGCCAGCGCCATTCCAGCCGTCGGCCGATTATGCGGCCTTAAAAACGCAAGCGCAGGCTGGGCTGGCTGCCCTGATTGCCGGCGCAGAAACGCACGGCGGCACCGTGATGGCCTTTTCCCACGGCGGCTTAATTTCCACAATGCTGCGCCAGGTGGTCGGCAGCGACGCCGTTTCTTTTTGGATTTATAACACCGGAATCAACCTGATCGAATGGAAGCGGGGACGTTGGCATTTGCTGCACTTGAATATGTGGGACCATCTTCGCCCGGAATTACGCACATTTTAAGGAACTCCGACCCGAAGGGTTTCATTATCAGCGAGAACAGCCCTTCAGGTCTTGCTCAATACATTACCTTTTTAGGACAATATATGACTCTTGTACTCGGTATGGTGTTTGTCTTTGGTCTGGTTATGGCCGCAAATTTTGTGACGATGGCCCAAAAACCACGTCTAAACAGGCTCTTTGATTTATTCCTGGTCCTCATCAATCTCCCCATTCTCTTCATTGGCGCGCTGCTTTTGGCGTTTCCGTCTGACCTGCTGTCGGCGTTGATGCAGGGAGGCGGTCTGCCGGCGCTGAATTGGGCGGCCGCCGGTTGGACGCTGGTGGGGATGGGTTTGTGGGGGGTCCTGGTCAGTTTGCGGCCGGTGCGGCAGGGACTCAGCCGGATCGCCCCGCTAAACGCCGAGCTGCCAATGCATACGTTGGCGCTGGTATTGAGTGGTTTCCTGGTGGGGAACACGGTTTTTTCGCTGACGCAGGGTGGGCTGGAGGAATTAGCGGCTACGGCCGTTTCCGCCTCTATTTTTGATATTTTATTTATGCAAGCCCTGTTTGTCGGGGTGGCTGTACTGGGAATTGGCCTCTACATCCGCCGCACGCCACAAGAGGCGCGTTGGCGGCTTGGCCTGATGCGTCCCACTTTGCAGCAGCTCCTGATCGGCATTGGCTGGATCGTTGTGCTGGTTGTGCTGCAAGCCCTGGGCGGCGCCTTATGGACGCTGATTGACAGCTCCCAGGCCAAGCTGGTAGAAAACATCAGCGGCGAACTGCTGGGTAACATCGACACGTTTGGCGAATGGCTGCTCCTGGCCCTGGCGACAGGGTTGGGCGAGGAACTGCTGTTTCGCGGTGCGCTCCAGCCCGTCTTTGGACTAGGATTTACGGCCTTGCTGTTTGCGTTTGCCCATGTGCAATATGGCCTGACGCCCGTGACCCTGGTGGTGTTTGTCATCGGGATTGTGCTGGGGCTTATTCGGCGCAAACACGGCACGGCCGTCTCCATTTTTGTCCATTCCGGCTACAATTTCGCTCTGGGCATGATTAGCCTGTTGGCGCTGCAATATGCGGACACGTTACGGTAAGCACATTCAAGCAAAATTGGCACGGCGACACTGTTTTTGTTATAATGCCGCCGCATTCGGGGCATGGCGCAGCTTGGTAGCGCGCTTCAATGGGGTTGAAGAGGTCGTGGGTTCGAATCCCGCT
>JAKQCM010000352.1 GCA_029559155.1 Chloroflexota bacterium | reverse complement strand
AATCAGTCAGCACGGCCGTTTCTCCGTTCTGGCCATTACGAATCGTTGAGCAGCCGCATATCCGTGCCGAGCGTAAATGTTGCTGGCGAAAAATACCATCAACGGATTTGCCTTCACCGCCGCCAACAACAGCACCAATTCACGTGCTGCTGGCGCAAACACCACCGGCTTATCCGTCGTCATCTCTACGCGTTCATCAAACATACGACCTCCCCATTGGCCATCTGCGCCGCCGACATAGCCACGATAAACTCGTCGCCATCAGCATCCTCTAGCAGGGTAATGATTTCCGCGCCGACCACATACGAGGCCACCGCTCGCACCACAAACCCGGCGTGCAAATCGACCTGCCGCCAATTCACGCTTCGACCCTGCCACAATCCCGGCACGGCCGAAGCTGCGGCAAACAAACCGTCAACGGCCGTTCCCCGCTCGAACACCAGATACTCATCACACCACATATCACGCGCCCAACGGCCGTCGGCGTCGTTGTACACAATGCCGTAGATCACCGCCGGGTGAAGTTTTGGGCACGGCCGGACTTTCGTACCCGTCATCAGGTTCGGGATTTCTCCCGACTGCCTGATCTCCACATGCTCGCGCTGCGGGCGCGTGGTTGCAATGATGTGTTTGCCGCCAAAGACGTAGACGTACCGGTTACGGCCGTCTGCAAAGGTCAGGCACGCCGCCGCGCGGCACACGGTTTCGATGCTATCAAACATGGGGTTCCTCCTGTTCTTTCTGGCGTTCGAGACGTTCAACTACTTTCTGGCGGCTAACACTGTCCCACGTGGCGAGAATGGCGCGTTCCTTGTTGGCGTACACGCCGCCACACGGATTCACTTCGTAGCCAAACCCGTCGTGGACGAAAATACCCTCGCCCATGCAGCCAACCCACCGCCACCCCTCGGCCACCAACTGATCTTCTTTGGCCCGCAGGTCGGCAAAATACTGGTCGTATTTCGCTTTGAAGCCATCAGCAACCAGCGGCTGTAAATCAGCCAGAAAGCGGCGCTGAGCGCGGCGGCGGTCGAGGCCATAGAAATGACCGGAAGCCATCGTCTCGGCCACGCCTTCAGCCGTATAACCGCGATTGACAACCAGGTCGGCGGCGATTGGGAGTAATTCGTTTCGTGGGGTTGTCCAGTGCTTCGTCATCACGCCTCTTGTAATGACGGATCAGCAACCTGGGTAAGAACAGGGGGCAGCAAAAGGTAACGGGATATGCATAGGTGAATCATAAAAACCTCTTGCTGTTGTTCAGGTGCTTGCTGTTCTGCCTGTTCGCTTCGGCGGTTGCTGAGGCCGCCATCGGTCTGTCGATAGATAGAATTATAATATACAATCAAGTTAGCGTCAAACAACTCGTGGACTAAAAGCGGGCGACCTTGATCGATCAAGGTCGCCCGCTTCGGCTTAGGCTAATGCCAGCTTTTGTTCGTCAGGCACAGCCTGGTTGTAAGCATCCAGGATAGCGGCCACCAGCGCGGGGGTATCGCCCAGCGACACCTGCACGCCCTGGCGGGTGCGACAGTAGGCGTCGGCCTCATCGTTCCAGTACCAGTGGCGCACGTCCATGTTCTTCTCTTTACGGCCGTCGCTTACTTCCACCACCACCGGGTTGCGGTGTTTCAGGGCCGGGCGTACGTGAATGCTGTTGGGTTTATCGAATTTCTTGTCCATGGTTCTTGCCTCCAAAAATTAAAATGGTTGATAAAGTATGACTCTACTCTACCCGCCGCCTTGCCTAGTCAAGTGGGCAAGGCGGCGGGGGAATGGCGTTTTAATCAAACCCGAGGTTGCGTTCCTTCAGCGAGACGTAACGGCCGTCGCCAATTACTAAATGGTCCAACACATCCACATCTAGCAGCTTGCCGGCGGCTACCAATTGGCGCGTGACGTTAACATCTTCTGGTGATGGGTTTGGGTCGCCTGAGGGGTGATTGTGAACGACGATCATGGCGGCGGCGTTGCGCTCCAGGGCATGGCGGAACAAATCACCCTGCCGAAGGGAGATGCTGTTGATAGAGCCGACGTACACGGTGGGCGTGCCTAGCACATTGTTGCGCGTGTCCAGCAGGATCAGGCGCAAATGCTCCACGCGCAGATCGCGCATGTCGGTCATAACCAGGTTGGCCGCATCTGCCGGAGAACTGACCTTCGGCCGTTCCACGTCC
Organism: Chloroflexota bacterium; assembly: GCA_029559155.1. GTDB lineage: Bacteria > Chloroflexota > Anaerolineae > Promineifilales > Promineifilaceae > Leptovillus. Next base: position 1,066 of record JAKQCM010000352.1, on the reverse strand, counting down.
TGGGCGTCGAGCAGCCGCCGCGAGAACTCGATGGCCGCTTTGATACGGTTGGCCAGCGCCACATTGCCCACAGCACGGGCCAGCTCAACGGCCGTTGCCCGACGCAGCGCCGTCATAGAATCAAACGCGGCCAGTATCTGCCGCGCCAACCGATCGGCATCTGGTGTTTGCAGCACCCCGGCCAGCAAATCAGCCGCAGACATGGCCCGCGCCTCAGCATCACACAAAACCAATGCGGGCCGGTCCTCGAAGAGTGGCAGGTGCGCCTGGCGCTGCCCACCATATTCACGGCCGTTGGCCTTGTTAAATTTCACCTCAGCGCCGCCGATTCGCACCCAAAAGCGCGAGGGCGACGTGCGCTCCACCTGGTAGGCGATGCCATCCAGACTAACGTCATCACCTGGTCTAAGATTCTCAAACATGGTTCCTGCCTCCTGAAAGTCACTGTGAATATGACTCTTACGCTACAGAGGCCATCAGCCTAGTCAAGAGAGAATCTTTTATTTCCGTTTAAAATGGGCGCAAGCCATTTCCAAGAAGAAACAAAAAGCTACCGCAGCTCATGCCAGACCTTTAGCCCCTTCCCGCCCCTCTGCCAATACACGGGTTCATGGTTACGGCCGTAGGCTCTGGCAGCATCGCCGCCGTTTGGGTAGTAATGGCGCTGGTGGTTCTCCGGTGAGCTGCTGTTCCCCGCCGCCGTTTTGTACAGCAGGACTTTCAGTTCACGGTTCACGCGCCGTTGTTTCCCGCGCGGACATGGTTTTTGCTGTTTTGTCTGGTAGCTGTTGGGCATCTGCCATGCCAGGTACGTCTGTCCTGGCGTTCCCTGTTTGCCCTTCTTGTCAGTTAACTTAAAAGCGCCCTGCCCCCGATGCGCCCAGGCCTGAGCCTGAGCGTCGTCGGAAGCAAGGCGCTCGCCTATGCAAAAATTGGATGTGGCTGCGATGCCGGCGCGCTGTTCATACGCTTTCTGGGTGCGCTCATCCACGCCGGTCACGACCGTCAGCGTTTCCCGCGCAATGGGCATATCGTTGTGGGGTCGCCCGCTTAAATAAGCAGCGTA
>JAKQCM010000018.1 GCA_029559155.1 Chloroflexota bacterium | reverse complement strand
ATGAATCGTGAAGCGTTTCGGCAGCGATTGGCGGAGGGGGCTTTGTTGTTGGATGGGGCGATGGGGACGCTGCTGCACGCACGCGGCGCGTCTATCGACGTCTGTTTTGATGTGCTGAACATCCAAAACCCGGCACTGGTGGCCGATATTCATCGCAGCTACATTGACGCCGGCGCGGACATCATCGAAACGAACAGTTTTGGCGCGAACCGCTACAAGCTGGCGGAATACGGCCTGCAAGCTGAGGTCGCGGCCATCAACGAGGCCGCCGTCAATGTTGCCCGACGGGTTATTGCCGGCTCTTTTAAGCCGGCGCTGCTGGCCGGTTCGGTGGGGCCGTTGGGCGTGCGGCTGGCTCCGCTGGGCCGGATAACGGCCGAGCAGGCGCAGGCCGCTTTTGCCGAGCAGATTGCCGCACTTGTAGGCGCGCCGCAGGGCGTCGACTTGCTGATTTTGGAGACGATGTCGGATTTAAAGGAATTGGAAACGGCAGTTTCCGCCGCCCGCACCATCGCCCCAGACATCCCCATCATCGCACAAATGACCTTTACTCGTGACGACCGCACCTTGTTGGGGCACACGGCCGTAGCCGTGGCGCGCAAACTGGCCCAGCTAGACCTGGACGTCATCGGCGTCAATTGCAGCGGCGGACCGGCGCAAGTGCTGCGCCTCATCGCCATCATCCACCAACTTGCCCCGGAAATTCCCCTGTCGGCCGCGCCCAATGCCGGTTGGCCGGAACAGATCGACGGCGGGCGCGTACTGTACCCGGCCACGCCGGGCTATTTCGGCGAATATGCCCGCGCTTTTGTGGCCGCCGGCGCCTGTGTGGTGGGCGGCTGCTGTGGCACCACCGGCGCGCACATCGCCGCCATGCGGACGGCGCTGGACGACCCCACGGCCGTTACCCGCCCTGTCCCCCACGTTCAGGTGATGGCGCAAGAGGAAGAATTAACGGCCGTGGTGGACGAACCCACCCAACTGGCCACCTTCCTGAACAACAAAACTTACGTCGTCACTGTGAAAATGAGTCCGCCCAGAGGCGTGGCGTCCCACCGCCTGCTGGAAGGGGCGCGGATGTTAAAGGAAGCCGGGGCCAACATTCTTAACATCGCCGACAGCCCGCTGGCGCGCATGCACATGAGCGCCTGGGCTGCCGCCCACCTGGTGCAGAAAGAGGTAGGCCTGGAAACCATTTTGCACTTTCCCACACGCGGCCGAAACCTGCTGCGCGTGCAGGGGGATTTGCTGGCTGCGTATGCGATGGGCATCCGCAACCTCTTTGTGGTCATGGGCGACCCCACGCGCATCGGCGATTACCCGGAAGCGATGGATACCTATGACATTGTGCCCACCGGTCTGATTTCGCTTATAAAAGAACAGTTCAATCGCGGCCTGGACAAAGCGGGCCAGTCGATTGATCAGGCGACCAACTTTACCGTCGGCTGCGCCATCAACCTGACGCCGCACGATTGGGAGCGAGAAATGGCCCTGCTGCAGAAAAAACGGCGCAATGGGGCTGATTTTGCCCTGTCGCAGCCGGTTTTTGAACCACAGACGGCGCGGGCGTTTATTGAGGCGTATGAAGCGAAGTATGGCGAGCCGATGCTGCCGATTGTGGCCGGGGTGAAACCGTTGTACAACAGCCGCAACGCCGAATTTTTGCACCACGAAGTGCCGGGTATGATCATTCCAGAAGCGCAGCGGGAGCGAATGCGCCTGGCGGCGAATCCGCAGCAAGAGGGAGTGAAAATTGCCCAGGAGATATTGGCGGAGATACGGCCGTTTACCCACGGCGTCTACTTCATGCCAGCATTTGGCCGGTATGATCTGGTCGCCGATGTGATGGATATTTTATAGAGGGTGGAGAGTAGAGATTATTTCAATCTCTACTCTCCTCTTTGCAATCTCTCTCTTACAACCCCTCATTCCCCGACACCAGCCGAATAGCCCGCAGCCAACTGTCTGCTTCTTCGTTAAACGATTCGTCTTGGAAGCGGTGGTCGTTTTTACGGATAAACTCGTCCAACTGCACAATGAGCGTTTCCATTGTGGCGCTGGTCATGCGGATGAGGTGGTCGAAAGCCGCCTGACTGCCGGCGTTATCCAGCGCCTGCCGCAAATGGGGCAGGCAAAACCCACTGGATTGTTCTAATGTGGCCAACATCTTGGGGTCGTTTTGGGTCAGGGCGTCGTTAACGGCCGTAATCGCCAACCCTTCCATCTGTGACCGCCGCTCGCAGGCCGGGCAAACGGCCGTAGGGGTTAGCAGCTTTCCCACCGACGCATTTTTACCCTCAACGCCTACCGTGCCCTTGATTTGCCGCCAAAAAGACGGCCCCTGCGACTGAAATTCCAACTGCTTGAGCCGCTTATTGAGCGTATTTACCACATCCCGGTAGATAAACGCCAGACCTAGCGGCGCGCTTTCCCCGGCTTCCGGGGCGCGCCAGGTGTGTTCGTGGCAAAATCCCAACGACTCCCGCAGTTTGGCGCGGGTGGGCACATCGTTGACGCTGTCGTAGATCAGTCCGGCCAGATAGCGCTCGGCGCTGCGTGTGCCAATGCGGCAAATCGGGCAGCCCGTTTCCGCGCACGCCTCGATGACTTCGTGATAACTTAAGGGAGTTAAGGGGGCCATCAATTAAATTCCTGTGTTAACCTGCAGCGACTTGCAAAAATTGGGCGCGGCCGGGTCCGACAGAGGCGTAACTGACGGGCGTGCGGACCGCTTCAGCAATGAATTCGATGTAAGCCTGGGCGTTTTGCGGCAGGTCGGCCCAGGCGCGCGCGCCGGAAATATCTTCTTGCCAGCCGGGCAGGGTTTCATAGATTGGCGTACAGGCCGACAAAGATTCCAGACTGGTGGGGAAATGGTCCAGCCGCTGGCCGCGATGCTCGTAGGCCACGCACACCGGCACTTCCGCCAGGCCGCTGAGGATATCCATCTTGGTCAGGGCCAGTTCGGTGAGGCTGTTGATGCGGGCGGCGTGGCGCAGCATTACCAGGTCCAACCAGCCGACGCGCCGGGGGCGGCCGGTGGTGGTGCCATATTCGTCCCAGGGATTACTGCCGGTTCCGCGCAGGCGCATGGCCTGTTCGCCGCCCAACTGGCAGGGGAAGGGGCCGCTGCCTACGCGGCTGGTAAAGGCTTTGGTGACGCCGATGACCCGATCGACCATTTTGGGGCCGACGCCCAGGCCGGTAAGCGCGCCGCCTGCGGTAGGCGACGAGCTGGTGACGAAGGGATAGGTGCCGTGGTCGATGTCTAAAAATGTGCCTTGTGCGCCTTCCGCCAGGACGGAACGGCCGTCGCGCAAATAATCGTCCAGCAGCACGGAGCCATCGACCAGATGGGGGGCGAGGCGTTGGGCATAGGCGGCGTATTCGGCGGAAACGGCCGTTTCATCCAGCGTCGGGGCGTTATAAATCTTTTGCAGCACCTCGTTTTTAGCGCGAATGTGTTGGTGCAGGGCTTCGGCCAATTCTTCCGGGGCGGCAAACAGGCCGGCGCGCAGCCCTTCGCGGGCTACTTTGTCCGTGTAGGCTGGGCCGATGCCGCGTTGGGTTGTGCCAATGGCCCCCTGGCCAAGCTGCGTCTCGCTGGCTTTGTCCAGGGCGATGTGCGCCGGGGTGATAAGATGCGCGTTGTAGCTGATTTTTAAATGCGCCGGGCTAACATCCACGCCGCGCGCCGCCAGAGCGTCCATTTCGCGCAGCAGCACGGCCGGATTGAGCACCACGCCGTTACCGATCAGGCAAATGGCCCGATCGTGAATGATGCCGGAGGGGATGAGGTGCAGCTTGAAGATTTCGTCCTTCACGGTGACGGTGTGACCGGCGTTGTCGCCGCCGCTGAAGCGGGCGACGACGTCGGCTTCGGCGGCCAGCAGATCGGTGTAGCGTCCTTTCCCTTCATCGCCCCATTGGGCGCCGATAATGATGTTTAATGGCATACTTTCCTCCTGTTCTCCTGTTGAACTCCGATTCTGACATAAAAAAACCCGATAGGGGGGAGCATTGTCCGGCCTGATCGGGTGGTTGTCGGTTGGGTTTTGGGCTATCTTAACTTTTCCATACGTGATGGCGTCAACTATTTTTTTGATGCACCCACTGGGCGTCTGCGAGAATTATAGCAGAAAGTAGGGGTGAGGCTTGCCGAATTTTGTCTGGCGGCGGGACGGGGTGGGAAATCTGCCCGGCTAATCTTCGGCGTTTTCTTGGGGCAGAACAAATAGTTCGCGTGTCCAGACGTTGTTGGGGAGGGGCGTGTCGGTGGAAACGGCCGTTACCCGTTCGCCGTTGATGGGATCGTACACGCCGACGGCGATGGTGTAAGTTCCGGTCGGTAAATTGGGCGGCAGGGTAATGGCGTGTTCGTCGCGGATCAGGTCGCCGGTTTGCCAGAGCGCCTGAGGAATGAAACCGCGCGCGGCCGGGCCGTCGTGCTGGGCGATCAGCGCCCCGTTGGCGTCGTAGACATGGACGAAAATGGTCAGGGGCGTGGCGGGCGGCGTAAGAACTTGCCAGTCCAGGGTGACGGCGAGTTGGTTGGCTGTGTCGGTAACGGCCGTGTCTTGCAAGGCCAGGGCTGCGCCAAACGTCGCCAGGGCCGGGCTGGCAGGCTGGGCTGTCTGCCAGGCGGCCGTTACATCAAACAGGTTTTGGCTGAACAAATCGAAAACGAAAACCTGGGCCTTGGTAACGGCCGTGCGCAGGCCGTCAGGCGGCATCTCCGGGCCAAAGGTGTTCCAGCCCGGGGCATAAAGCGGGAAAGTATAGCCGCTGGTGGTACGCGCCGCGCCGCCGTTGATACGCACAAAATCGCTCAGGTTGGCATATTCCGGGGCCACCACTGCGCCGACAGGCGTCCAGGGGTATGGGCTGGGGCAGCCGTCTGGGTGAGTGGTGTACGAGCTAAAGTAAAACGGCACATTCAAGAAAATCAGTTCGCTTTCCGGCGGGGTGGCCAGGCCGGCAGCGGCCAATTGGCGCACAATGTGGCTGGCCTGCGCGTAAAAATCAAGCTGGCAGCTGATGAAGGAGTAGGGCGGCCAAACAAGCAGCAGGACGTAAACGATCTGCAGTCCCCAAACGGTTGCCAGGGTCCATAATTTGCTGGTTGGTACGCGGGCCAGGGCGGGAATGGGCAAGGACCAAAACAGGGCCACGCCGATGGCCGGCAAATAGCTGAGGCGCGGGCTGCCGTAGACGTAGGCGGGGTCGAGGAAGAGGGCTGAAGGCAGAACGCTGAAAAATATCCAGGCTACGGCAAAGAGGTAGAGACGGCCGTTTTTTGTCCAGCGGGCCATCAACCCCATGACGATAAGCACGATGAGCGCCAGAAAGACGAGGGGCAGAGTCTGGTTGGCTTGCAGGCGGGCTAGAGGCAGCAAGGGGAAAACGAGCGTTTGCAGGAAGGGAACCAGGCTGCCGGTGAGGCGAGCAATGGATGGGGCGGCCTGTTCGCCGGCTTTGGGAATGGCGAGCCAGAGGCCCAAAAAGATGGATGGGGCGATGAAGTAGGGGAGAAACGGCCGTATCACCCAATCGCGCCACTGTTTTTTGGGCGGCCAGATGAGCCAATCTAGCCCAACCAGGGCCAGGGGGATGAAAACGCCGTTTTCGTGGCTGAAGAGGCCGAGGATGAGGGTGATGTGCGCCAGTACGGCCGCCCATTTGCTGCCGGTCAGACGGGTGAAGCGGTAGAAGAGAAGGGTGAGCAGCAGCCAGAACACCAGCAGAGGATGAAACAGGGCGGCGACGTAGGCGACCGCTTCGTAGTTGAAGGGAAAGGTGATGAAGATGAGGGCCGCGGCCCAGGCGTAGGGGCGACGGCCGTTTACGACCAGCGCCAACCACCAGACCATCGCCGCATTCAAGCCATGCACCAGCAGCGATAAGGCGTGGAACGCCGGAGCCTGGTAGCCATCAAACAGCCAATACAGCCCTTTCCACAAAGCAAAGCCAACGGGGCGGTAGAAGCCATAACCGGCCGAACTGGTGAACAACTGCCACAAGCTGTGCGTTTCCATCCAGGCAAAATTGCCCGTGGGGTCGTCGTTAAAAAAGGCGAAGCCGAGGGCGCGAAGGTAGAACAGCATGGCGAGCAGGCCGATGAACAGCATGACGGCCCAGTCTGAGCGCTTGCGGCTAATGGGATGGATGGGTTTGGCGACCGAACTCATGATTGGCGCAGATTAGTAGTGGACGTTGACGACAGTGCCATAGGTGGTCCAATCGTACAGCCAGGCGGCGTCGGGTTCGTCCAGGTTGACACAGCCGTGGCTCATGGGATAGCCGAAGTTTTCGTGCCAGTATGCGCCGTGGAGGGCGTAATCCTGGTAAAAGTACATGACATAAGGCACGTTTTCCAGGTAATAATCGTAGCCGAGCAGGTAGCCGTTCATGGTCTGGCTTTCGTAGCGCAGGTAGATGCGGAACATGCCGGTGACGGTGGGGAAGTTGGCGACGCCGCTGGAGATGAGGGTGGTGTAGACCACATCGTTGCCTTCGTAGGCGTTGAGGGTTTGGGTGCTGAGATTGACATCTATCCAGCGGTCGGTGGCGTTGACGCCGAACGGCCGTATGCCAACCTGCTGGTTTTGGGGGCTGATGAAGGTGGGAACCAGGGTGGGTGTGGGTGTGGGGGTGATAGTTGGCGTGGGCGTGACGGTCCAGAACGGCCGTGTCGCGTTCGCCTGGCTGGTTGGCGCAATGGCTTTGGCCATGCTGTGCGGCGGGTTGTTGGCGCTGGGAGGGCCGGGTGTGGCCGGGGCGAGCGGCTGGAGATTGGCGACGATGGCGGTTGGGGCTGCCTCTGTCGATTTGGCATAGACGAGGGTGTCGGTCAGCGGGGCCTGATCGCCCAGGGCTGTTTGCACAAGGTACACAGCTCCGCCAACGCTCAAAACAATCAACAGCAGGATCAGGAGGGTGAAAACGGCCGTGCGCGGCCAGGATTTGCGGCGTGGCGGTGTGGGTGTTGGCGGCGTTGGTTTGCGGCTGGCGGGCAGTCGTTTTTCCGCCCAGGCGCGCGCTTCGCGGACGGTGGGGTCGCGCGGCTGTAGCATTTCGGCGCGTTCGATGTATTCCAGGCTTTTGACCGGATCGGCGGTGAGGCCGCCGACCATGAGCCAGAGGCGGTGGTCGTTGGGGTCCTGGTGGATTCCTTCTTTGGCCAGGGCCAGCGCTTGCTCTCGCTGCCCGGCTTTAAGGGCGATTTGGGCTTGTTGGTAGAGAGTATTGGCGTCGCGCGTCATCTTAATTGCTGGCGGTGACGGCCGTTTTGTATTCGCTTAAAAAGCAGAAAATACCATTGGCCAGACCCGTTGCCGGAAGGGTGGCGTTGGTGGTGATCATTTCCCGATCCAGGTTCATGAATCCGACTTCGATGATGATGGCCGACACGCCAGGGGCGATCTGGCGGAAGGCGTGGTAATCGGACATATCGGGGGTGATGGTATTGGCGTGGTATTCCATTTGGGTGCTCTGGCGATAGGCTTGTTCGACGCAAATGGAGAGTTCGGTGGAGTCGGTATAACTGGAACCGGCTATTTTGAAGCCGGTGGCCAGTTCGTTGATGTAGTCGCAGGAGTCGGCGTGGATGGAGACAACGGCCGTTGCGTAATAATTATCCAGCCGGACATCAAACTCATCCAATTTTTCGGCGCGGATGCCTTGCGCTTGCAAGTCAGACAGTACCAGGTCGGCGATGGTTTCATTCACCTGAGCTTCTGTCAGGCCATCGGCGCAGACCGCGCCGCTGTCGAAGCCGCGATGGCCGGAAATGATGCCAATGCGAATGGGGCCGGGGCTTTGCGGCAGGCGTTGAACGACTGGTTTGGCGGGAATGTTTTTGAAGATGGGGGCGGCGAGGTAATTGTCATCGGGGGAAACGGCCGTAATCCCTTCGGCAATACTTTCGTCCGGGCTGAAATACCAATACACCACCAGCAAACCGGCAAATGCCAATACCAAATAGATCACAATCGGCAAATGTCGTCCTAAGAATTGAATCAGGGGCGGCATCGAATCATTACGAGACGTGTTTTCCGGTTTCGTGCGCATTATGTTGATATTCTACAACATTTTCCGGCCAGAGAAAATTACGGTTTCCCAGGTGGTGTGAAGGATGTGTTAAGCAAGTTATCAGAAAAGATTTATGAAAATCCAACGAATTCCCCTTACATTAGGTTATACTTAGGGCGTCATAAGCAGCACGCCAGCCCGGTACTGGTTTCCTGGTCTCGCAAACAAACAAAAGTATCTCTGGCGAGGTCGGCTTATTCAGGAGATAAATAACATTTATTATGGATGAACAACCAAACGATTCACGACCCTCAATTCCTACCTGGGTTTGGATATTAGGCGTATTTGCTATTATCCTGGGCTTGCAGCTGTGGGTGAGTGGTCGGTTTAACGGCCCGGATCAAGTAGGGATACAAGAAGTGATGACGGCCGTGCAAAATGGGGAAGTCAAAGGCCTATCGGTGACCGGCGACCGGATCGAAGCAGAGATGAAAGATGGGTCCATTGTCACCACAACCAAACACACCCGCGATAGCCTGGCGGAAACTTTCGAGTATTACGGTGTCACACCTGAGCAGCTCACCAATGTCAACCTGATCGTCAACGATCAGAGCGCCTTGAACAACCTCTTTACGATCATTATTTCCATCGGCCCGGTCATCTTGTTGATCTGGATTTTTAGCCGCGGCTTCCGGCAAATGCAGGGCGGCGGCGGCGGCAACAATATCTTTGGTTTTGGCCGCAGCCGCGCCAAAAACCTTAACGACGCCAATCGCCCCACCGTCACGTTTGACGATGTGGCCGGTGTAGAAGAATCCAAACAAGAATTGGCCGAAGTTGTCCAATTCCTGCGCGAACCGGAAAAATTTGTTCAGGTAGGCGCGCGTATTCCCAAGGGCGTGCTGATGGTTGGCCCGCCCGGAACAGGCAAGACTCTGCTGGCTCGCGCAGTTGCCGGTGAAGCTGGCGTGCCGTTCTTCCACATCTCTGGCTCGGAGTTTGTGGAAATGTTTGTCGGCGTAGGCGCCAGCCGCGTGCGCGACCTATTTGACAAAGCCAAACAGTCGGCTCCATCCATCGTTTTTGTGGACGAAATTGACGCGGTTGGCCGGCAGCGCGGCGCGGGGTTAGGCGGCGGTCATGACGAACGGGAGCAAACCCTCAACCAGATTTTGGTAGAAATGGACGGTTTCGATAACGAAACCAACGTGATTGTGATGGCGGCGACCAACCGCGCAGATATTCTCGACCCGGCGCTGCTGCGCCCCGGCCGTTTTGACCGCAAAGTGTTTGTGGATTTGCCAGACCTGAAAGGGCGCGAAATGATTTTGCGTGTGCATTCACGCGGCAAACCGGTTTCCAGCGAAGTGAGCTACAAAGACATTGCCCGCCTGACGGCCGGATTTTCCGGCGCTGACCTGGAAAACCTGATGAATGAAGCGGCTATTTTTGCGGCGCGGCGTAACAAACGAACCATCGGATTACTGGAGTTTCAGGACGCCTTCGACCGGGTGGTGATGGGGCCGGAGCGTAAGAGCCGGGTGATGAGCGAAGAAGATAAAGAAACAGTCGCTTACCACGAGGCCGGTCATGCGGTTGTTAGTTTCAATCTTATCCACACTGATCCGGTACAAAAGATCACCATTGTGCCGCGTGGCCGGGCAGGAGGGTATGTGATGCCCCTGCCGGAAGACCGATTTGTGCACAGCCGCGAATATTTCCTGGATCAGATTACCATGGCTTTAGGTGGCCGGGCCGCGGAAGAGACCTTCTTTAATCGCGTCACCACCGGCGCCTCGTCTGATTTGCAGCAGGCCACACGCCTGGCGCGGGCGATGGTTATGGATTATGGCATGTCTGAAGTATTGGGACTGCCGACGTATGGCAGTGGTAATACCAACCCCTTCCTGGGTCGGGAGATGTCTTATTTTGGCGGTGGACGCGATTACAGCGAAGAAGCGGCCAAGGCAATCGACGACGAAGTCAAACGCATTCTGGAAGAGAGTTATGAGCGTTCTTTAGAGATTGTGCGCTCGAATTATGACCGGATGGTGCAGTTAGCGAGTGAATTGATGAAGGTGGAAACGTTGGATCGAGAAGAGTTCGAGCGTCTGATGGATTCGCCTATGTTGACGAACGGCAATGGCAGCAACGGCCACGTGGACAGCGCCAAGCCGGATGCTCTTCAACCCACCAATGGAAAGTTAGACAAGGAATCATTGGCCGACAGCCACCCAGCCGACTCACCGCTAGACCTCGATCTGCCAGCCTAAACGGCTCGCCTGATTTTGTTGGCATTTTGGCCCTCTCCCCGCTATAACTTGTGGGTAAGAGGGTCTTTTTTTGTCAATTGTCAACAGCTAACAGCTTTACAGGTGGTTTATGGATGATGTGGTAGTTTGCCAACAGGAAGGGCCGGTGATGTGGGTAAGTTTGAACCGGCCGGAGAGCCATAATGCCATGAACCCGGCGATGATTGCAGCGCTAACGGCCGTTTTCCATTCCCTTTCTTCTGCCCAGCCAGACGTGCGGGTGGTGGTGCTGACAGGCAACGGCCGTTCCTTCTGCGCCGGAGCCGACCTGGCCTTTATGCGCGCCGCCGCCGACTATACCTTTGCCGAAAATA